>NZ_DALZQC010000031.1:0-31533 GCF_032017145.1 Brevundimonas sp. | reverse complement strand
TCCTCTCCAGCTCCGAAAAGCTAGCATGGGTGTCCACCAAACCGAGGGAGGATCAGGATTTTGGTCAGATCTTCGCCCTCTGAATCAGCCTTCTCAACGAGGCTCGAGAATCCAAGTATGTCGATGAAGGCGACGAACTTCTCTTTGGTTTGCATTGGCTCCTCGCCTCATTAGCCGCTGCGAAAGCGCTCTAAAGGTTACAGGTGGCAAAGGAACCACCTTGCGGACGTCCGGGAGCACAAGCTTCCGATCAAACGCGTTGGTGCTCACAAAAATCATTGATGCTGGCACCGTTACGGACTTGCCTGCGTGCCACTTTGAGTCCGCTCGAAACATTTGCCATCCCAGCGTCGTCTCTCAGTGCATTTCTCCACATCTACCCTGAGACAGCATTTTGGCAGTTCAGCAGGTCAGCAGCTCCGGCAGATTTACGGGGTCATAGCTCTCGCCGACCTTGGCGTAGACGACCATCGCAGCCACATCACCCGTGTAGCGAACCCGCATCGACTTGCCCTTCTGGCCAGGCAACAAGACCCCCTCCATGCTCTTGGTCTCTGCCTCTTCGCGCGCCCCGCCGTCGCTGTAGGAGGTCGGAATCTGATCGATCCGCACGACGGGCTTGTCGGGGGTAAGTTCGATGACGTGCGCCCAGGTGCAGGTGTAGCCCTGCCAGGTCCCGCCAGCGTCTGCGACCAGCGTCGGCGATGGCGTCAAGTCAGTTCTGATCTTCCACGTCGGCGGGGCTCCCCACGTCCCCGAAACGAGAAACCCTGGCCAGCTGCCAATGCGCGTGAAGCTGTCTCCGGTGCGCTGCAAATAGTGGATGGAGAGTGAGCCTGCATTGACGTGGCCCTCCCCACCCTGCCCGTCCGAGATGAGAGCGTATCGGCCGGCCTCCAGCGCAACGAGCTTGCCAGACCGATAGGTTCGCGTGTCGGCCTGGTTACCTGTGCCTTCCTCACGCGCGATCGGGGGCGGCCCGCCCCACGCGGTTCTGAACGCCAGCGCGGTAAGCTGATCCGGGGTGAGCGGATCCGCCGTTGGCGCGACGGCAGCAGCTGCTGGTCTAGCTTGAGCGCCAGCGGGGTCTGCGGGCGCTTTTGGTTTAGGCGATCGGTCGCAGCTGACCAGCAGAAGGCAACCGAGCGCGATGAAGGGGATGGGTTTCACGCTGATCTCCAAATGCACTCGAAGGTCTGAGGCTCAAAGGCGAGAACTCAGTCAGTCGCTGAGTTGACCGATCCGATCTTCGTACACTTTGTATAGGCAGCCAGTATCCGAGCACGTGTTGCGTATCGCGATCCACGCAGTCTGCTCACTGCCAGATCCCGGCTGAGCTTGGCGCCGGCGCGCATAGGCGGCTGCCATTTGACGATCGAGTTCGCCTAAACCAGGGTCTGCACAAATCATCTGCTCGACCGATGTGCGAGCGCGGCGGCAATCGAAGCTGGCGGTTCCGACAGACGCAGATGGCTGGACACTGAGTGATGGCGCGGTCGCCGGTGCAGAACTTCCGGAGCGGCTTTGGTTGAACTGACTCAGATCGGCATAGCCAATCAGACCTGGAATGCGCCCAAACTGATCCACTTGGTAGACAAGCCCGGTTCCATCTGCAGCTGGTTGCATTGAGTAGGTCACATCGGCGACGAGGTCATCAGGACCGAACAGACTGCGGGCGCCGACGGGCACTTCAATGCGAAGACGGCCCGAACAGGTTGTTCGATCCAACGTCTGATCGTGCGCGTTCAAAAGCGGCATCTCTAGCTTGGCGATTGACTGCCGTTGGAGATCGTTCATCCGAACGGGATCGGCGGTCGACAGACGTCGGGCTGCATCGAATGCCATCGTTTTGAGCTGCTCAACAGTCTCAGGAGCAATACACCGAGCATTCGGCTGTAAAGCAACGGCAGAAATTTCCTCGTCCGTTCCGGCTGGGGGTGTCGGGGCTTTGTCGCCGCAAGAAGCGCTCAGAAAAGACGCGGCAATCGAAGCCGCCAGCATCAATTTTTTCAAGTTTGCCCCCATTGCACTGTGCCGTTCTACCACCTCAGATTGGGCTTCAGGTAGCTTAAAAGAGGCCGGCGAAAGAGATGATAATCCCCACCGTGCCCGCCAGCATTCGGCAGGCTTCGCCAGAGAAAGTCCGGCATCTTTTTCGCGCTCAGTGCGATTTTCCGAATGTGCACTATGCGATCGCGGTGCAGCATAGCTGTCACTCTGAGTGGGCAAGTGCGCGGCGCACCTCTTGGCGTTCGCGGATCCGAAATGCGATCGTATGGGCCGCGCCCTTCATCCCAAAAAGGCTCGCAGAGGCCTCCAACGAAAGCTCTTGCCGATTGGTTGTCCTTCCATCGTCCATTGCCTCCGCCGTTCGCGCGCACTGCTCGGCTTCAAACTCAACTGACGCCCTAACGAGGGCTTCGATACCCTCTCGCAGCCCCGGCGTTTTCGCAACGATTGGGAACGCAGCGGACAAATCAGCGACGGTGGGCGGCTTGGACTGCTTCCCGGCCACTGCTTGAGATACGTCTTCTAGGATCCGCCCCTTTAGTCCGGTCAGGCTTCCGTGCTTCCTGATAAGCTCCTTATACGCTGGCCGCGGAATCTTCGTGCCGGCCGGAAATCCGTGCCTCGCTTTGCTGTCTGTGTCCCACGCAGCAATCTCACCTGAATGATCGAACAGATGCCAGTCGCCCTTCATTTTCTTGCCAGCACCCGTGCTAGCTGCTCTGGGGGGATCGTAGCGCACCGAGTATTGGCCGATTAAGTGCATTTTCCTGTTGCCTATCGCCTCTGTGAGGAGACGAGAAGCCTGACCGTCATGCTCAGACCAGACGTACACAATGCCTATCGACAATGGGCTTTCGTCTATCTCTCCTAACGGAACGGGGAGCAGCTTCACCTTGCTCCAGCCAATGAATTCTTTGAACGTCTTGAGCATTGTGAACACCTCACGGCTGTCTTGCTTGAAAGTTTGCCAGATTCCACCAAACAGATTTTTAGATGGACGAGGCGATCAAGCTGAGTGCGATTTCCCCCATCTACACTGAGACCGCTTCCGGTTGGCTCGCGGGGGTCAGGGAAAGCCGAAACGGTGCGACGCTGAGATGCGAAGACGCCTTCGGCAGCAGCAGCGCCAGCGCCCCGTCTCGCTCAGCAAGATGCACGTGGTAGTGCACTCGCCCGCTGTCCTCGCGCGTCGTCGAATTCAGTAGCCCGACAAGCGGCCGCATCACATCGAGCGGGATGGCAAAGGCCTCATCGCGATCCATGCATCCGAGAACGAAGAACCCCTTCTCCGCCCCGCCCAGATACTCGTCTTGATCGGGGTGATACGCATACCAGTAGGGAAAGTCCGGGCGGTCCTCGTAGAGCTTCGAAATGGAGAGAGCCACGCGCATGGCGCCGTCAGCGGTTTTACGGCGCGCGACGCCATCGCTCATGAGCGAGACCCCTTCCCGCGTCGCTAAAGCCTGCGTCATCGCGGCGCGCGTCTTCTGCAGCAGCTCTGCGTCAGTGAAACGCCAAACCCCCTTTTCGGCGGCATCATCAGGCTCATCGTCACTGGACGGCAGCTCTTCATCTGTGTCCGACTGAGGGCGCGGCCAAATCGTTCTGGCGAACTCGAAGAGTTCTCGTCCCCTCGCGATGATGTCGTGTTCGGCCCAGGTCGAGGGCGGTTCGACACGCAGCCAAGCGTTCAGGCGTAGGTCGCTGTCGATTGCAATTTTCTTGGTCTTGGTCGGCCAAGCGCCATTGCTGGCCGACGCATTCAGCTCTGTCGTCAGCAGCGTAAGATTGCCAGCCGTGTGGATCAGCCGCTCGCGCCGTCGCTCTCCGGTTTCTCCCTCAGGCAGCTCAAGGTCGGTTGGGATCGGATAGTCTTCCAGCTCCCCTTTTTGGGGGAGCAGATGTTCGACGCTGAGCCATTCCGGAAGGCCGACATTCTCGTTCCGCTTGGTTCGAATTTGGCGCTCGATGGCGCGTAAAACCATCACGCTTCGGTCAGGCCGTGACTTGGCGTAGAGCGGTTTAGTCAGCCACGCAGCAAGAAACTCTTCGTCGGACGGCCAGCGAGCAGTGACTTCGCGCGAACGAGACAGCTCCTCACGCACCACATCTGCGAGATCGACGTCATCACCAGCACGCTTCAACTTTGCGAGCAGAGCCACGAAGAAGCGATTGTAGCTCTTATTCGTCAACTGGCAGACGAAGCGCCGAATCAACCAGGATTCTAGGTCGTCAAGGATCCGGTCGCGTTGAACGACCGACAATCGTTCAGCGGAAAGTCCCAGGACATAGAGCAGAAGAGGATAGACCGTGCTGTTGTCGAGCGATTTCAGCCGACGGGCCAGCAACGCAACCCTTCCATCTCCGGACGGCTCGATCAGAGATCGGAAATTGGCGCTGTGGAAACGAAGGTCCTGCAGCAGAGCCTCGACGGTGTCGTCTGACCTTGCCCGCCAATCACGGAACTCGCTGAAGAGCTGACCGATGTTGAGATCGTGCTCAGTCTGCATGACGAGATAGTGGAATAGGAAGAGGTCGATGCGGGGGCGCTTGAGACGCCCCTGGCGCTCTTCGATATGCCAAAAGCGCGTCTCTCCGTTGACCGGCTTCTCGACGCGCTCGTCATCAAATATTCGCCAGTAGCCATCATAGAGAGCGTCGGCGTCGATGCTGGCATCGTGACTAGCATTCAAAAAGATGTAGTTGCGGATCAGGTCAGACGGCAGGAGCGGCTGACCGCGCGCGTTGAGCGTCTCGAAAATGACTTGAGGGTCATCGCCGTCTTCTAGTTCGATCACCACCAACTGCAGCGACGTCCGCAGAGCCTGCAGCAGCGCGAGAATACGGTGATCGCGACCGTCTTCGTCGATATCGCTTCCGACGAACGTAGCGATCTGGCGGGAAAAATACAGATAGGCCGAAGCCAGTCGGGGGGCCTTACCGGCTGCAACGCCTAGGGACTTTAGCAAGCTTTCGGGCGACCCGGCGCTCAGCACGGTTTTGAACAGTGCGCGATCAGCATTCGTAGGCCAAACTTTGAAAGAACCGTCGCTTCCAAGTTTCTCGTCTTCGTTGACGGTGAGACGTTTCAGCTTCGCGAGGTGATGCGAGCCGGCCATCCCAGAGAAATCGCGAAGCGCAGCGATGAAAATCTGCAGTGTTGTAAGCCGCTGCTGACCGTCGATGACCTCAGATCGCGCGACCCCCGCCCCCACGATCTTTGAAACATTGAGCACGATCGCGCCGAGGAAATGCGATCGCTTAGCGACAAGCCCCTCGCTCTCTAGGCAGGCCTCGGCTTGCCGCTCGATGTCTTCCCAGAGCGGCTCCCATTGACCCTCTTCGTTCCACACATAGGCTCTCTGATAGAGCGGAACGACATAGCGACGCTCCTTCTGAAAGAGGTCGTGGATCGTCAGTTTGTCAGGCTTCACTTCAGTCCCCCCGCCCTCGTTTTAACATGCAGGGCTTAGCGGTACTGTCGCAATCTCGGCGTGCGGCGGCAAGCTGAAACGCACCACATCCGACGCCAGTGCATTTGCATGAATGTACACTGAGACGCCAAATCGACCTCAGTCGAGCGTGACTGTCTTCGAGTTTGGCACCCCTTCGCGACGGCGGGTCGGCCCGCCGGACCGACCCTAGATGGGCAGATGACGCCCATCCTAGCGGGCTCCGAACGGGATCGCCGTCATCCCCGCCACCACCCTTGATCCGCCTCCGCCGACGGCTTCTCCGGTGGTCCCGGCGCTTGAAGGGTCCCGGTCCCCTTAGGCGTGCTCAAGCCGCTTGGGCGGGAGGGTCTAACGAGGTTGCTGCGACAACGGATCGGAAGGTCTCAAGCATCTCGCGATGCGAGTTTGCGAGAAAGGTTTCGATCGACCGTTTGGTGAGCAACCGCTCCAAAAAGCCTGCCGCGATGACCAGCAGCAGCGTGTCGTCGCCAAACGCTGTCTCCAGCTCGTGAAAGTCTTCAGACACCGCAGCGAGCTCCCGCTCAAGCCGCTCGATCTGTTCCGGGCTGACGCCGCGTATTGCCTTCGCTTCGGGCTTCACGAGATCGGCTGGTTTGGTCGTGACCAGAAGCGCCCTGGCATATGTGGCGCTGTAGTTATTTGCCGAGATCATCAACTCCGCAACTTCGAGCTGACGCATAGCTTTCATCTTGCGCAGCTTCTGAAAGGCATTGATGCCGACGGGCTTGTCCTTGAGCAGCTCAGCGACGTCGTCATGAATCCCGTTGAGCATGTGACGTCTGGCGCGAATTGAACCGACATCGACATTGAGCGCCCGCGCGAGTTTGGCTTCGGATACCCCTCGCTCGATGGCGCGAACAATCATGTAGTGCTCTTGAATCGGTTGAAGCCGATTGACGCGTTTATTGTAGGTAAAGGCCTCGTCGTCCTTGGCGACGATGCATCGCGCTTCCGCTGCGCCCTGCTCCTTCAACACGGCCAATCGCACGTGGCCGTCGAGAAGAGTGAAGGCATCGCCTGACCGGGCTTCGGCGAGGATCAGCGGCTCGACCAAACCCACTTCTAAGATCGATGCGGCGATGCGCTTGTACTTTGCGCTTTCGGTGACCGCCGCCGACAGCATCTTGGAGGGCAGAATGCGATCGAAAGAGATAGATCGAACGCGTTCCTGGAAGGCGATTTTGACGGAGGCCATCACGGATGCTCCAAACCGACGCGCGCCGCGAGCGCGGACGGAAGATTGGTGATCCCTTCAGCGCGCATAAGCGCAGCGAAATGATCATCGGCAAGCAGATGCTTCAGTGCATTGACGACAAACACGAGACGCGTGCGCGTTAGGGAGGCCCGTCTCACAAAGGTCTCGCGACGTTCCGTCTCGCGTTGTAGCGACCGAACAAGCGTGTCGGCCGTGATCGGTTTTTGATTGCGGACGCCACGATTGCGATTGTGGATCCCTTTGCCGCTTGTGCTGCGCTGCTCGATAATGTGGCGAATGGCCAAAACCTGATTGCCCGGAATAGCCTTTTCTTCGAAGGCCTGAGCCAAAGCGCGCTGCACCTCCCCTTCCTTGGAATGCGCGATCTCCATAGCGACAGTGTGAGGGATCACGCCGCGCTCGACCGCTGAGATCAGCTTCTCTTCGCCGTTCTCCAAAAGATGGCAGATCGCCCCAACATATTCCGTGCTGTAATCAACCTTCGCGGCGATCTCACTGTGGCTGTACCCCCGCTCTCGAAGCGATCCGATGGCTCGGACCAGCTCGAGCGGTGTGTGCTGTCGACGAGCAAGGTTTTCGACCAAGCTCATCACAAAACAGTCTTCCTCGGCGGCATCGATCAACACGGCCGGGATCTGCTCTTGGCCAAGCGCGATGAACGCCTCCAGCCGCCCTTGACCGCAGACAAGATCGTAGCGCGATCGACCGGGCCGCTGACTGACGGTGATCGGCCTTTTGAGCCCGAGATGCTCGATGCTGGTCACCAGCTCCTGAAACACTCTCTTGTTTCGGGCGCGGGGGTTCAGCACCGTGATGTCATTGACCGGGATGAGACGAATTTCAGCGACGTCGGTCATGCTGCATAGACCTCCACCCGCTGCGTGAGATCGAAGAACGCGTCGAGTGTGTCGAAGCGAAACGAGTCCAGCAGCACGCCATTGTCGGGCGCCAACCTCATGCTTGGATCCGCGCCACACTCGAACCAGGGGAGCAGGTAGTAGTCACGGATTTCAGCGTTCCCGACCTCCATGCGCACTGCAATGGTGATGTCGGGGCGTAGCCCCTGATCCAGCCGGATTTTCCAACGCAGTCCGCCCGCCGGCGTCTCGAGGCAGCGGACGATCACCACCGATGCGGTGAACTCGTCATTGATGGTGAGCAGTCCATTTGACGGGTCTTCTGCGACAACGGCCCCGCCCCGTGTGATCCCATCAATGACCTGCGCGATGACATCCGGATGGATCGCTCTGAGCGCCTGATTGATTTCGATGTAGCGATAGTCGCGAGCTGGCGAATAGCCGATCAGTTGGTAAGCGCGGACGAGGCTCCCGAACCGGTGGCGAAATGCCGAGCTTGACGGCATGTCATCGACTTCGTCGATCACGAGCCCCGATAGCCATCCCTTTTTCGCCAGCAGGTCAGACAACCGAGCCAGCAGCTCTTCGTCACTGTATCGCACGCACCTGGCCTGGATGATGCGCTGTGCAGCCTCGAAAAAGTCCGGCTCAACGATCCCTTCGAACGCACCGTCGCGACGCACCCAGTTGTCTGGATCGTTCACAACGCGCTTTGCCTTCAACTTAAAGGAAGAGCGGTTGTAGACATTGTTGCCGATGTACTTTTCGTTCGTAAGAACCTGGTGGACCGTGCCGCGGGTCCAGGGACGCCCCAAATCCGTAAGCCGGCCCTCCCCGTTCAGCACCGTAGCAATTTCGCTTTCTGAGCGACGCTGAACGACGAACATCCGATAGAGACGTCGAACGACTTCGACTTCCTCGGGCGGCCCGGGGGTGAGCACCACACGATCGGTTTGAATGCTCTTTTGCTCGCCTCGCTCAAGCAGACCTTTCGGCGACAAATGCTCATCAACCAGTTGCCGACGCAGACCATATCCAGCCGCACCACCTTGCCGAAAACCCAGCGTGATGAGGCGACACTGACCAGCAAAGACCTTTGCGGAGAGCTCGCGACTATACTCCCCCGCCATCGCGCGCTTCATGCTCTTGATGATTGTCGCGCTTAGGCTGCCGTCGTTCTCAAACTGCTCAGCACAGTAATGCACCGACAGCCCAGCCTCTCGGCAGATGAACTCGTAATAAGCGCTCTCGTCGGCATCCTGGAAACGACCCCAACGGCTGACATCATAAACGAGGATAGCCTCAAATCCCGGAGCGCCGTTTCGAACGTCGGCGATCAGCTCTTGCAAAGCCGCTCGCCCATCAAGCCTTAGTCCGCTCTTGCCAGCGTCTGTGTAGGTCCGAACGACATCAAACCCACGTCGAGCCGCGTAGGCCGCGATGGCCTCAGATTGGTTTTCGGTTGAGTACTTTTGATGCTCCGTCGACATACGGACGTACTGAGCCGCCCGCACTGATTTCGCGGCCCCCATCTCGTGCTGAACGCCCATTGGGTCCATAATGCACGCCAGTTACACCCGTCCGAATGGCGGTGAGAATCGAGCCGTAGCGGCAGTCCGACCGGATGTCGTTTCAAAAGATGGTCTGAAAACTTCAGCCCAAAATCGGAAAACTTCTCCATCAGGAGGCGTCGATGCAGGCCTTCCCGCAGTTGATTGCTGGAGCACTTCGCGAGGAATGGGGCGCGAGTCCCTCTGCGCGCAAGGCGGTCGGCCTCATTACCAACGCAAATGAACGTGCGGTGCGAAACTGGTTTGATGGCCGTAACGGGCCCAGCGGCGAAAATCTGGTGCGCCTGATCCAGCACTCAGACGCCGTATTATCAGCGGTGCTACGAGCTTCGCGACGAGATCAGCTCCTACCTGCCGTGGCGCTGATGCGCCTTAAGGCTCCGCTTCAAATGGCAATCGATAGTCTCGACGAAGCCTTTCCTAATCGGTGACCAAACGACGCGAGCTGGACGCGCAAAAGTTGTGAGCTGTTAAGCCTGGCACGGGGCATCGACATGAAATTCTTTATTGCGTTCGTCGCCATTGCGGCCTCAGCGGTACCGATAGCTGTAGCTGCGCATTCCGGCAGACTGAACGCAGAGGGATGCCACAATGACCGCAAGCGGGGCGGTTACCACTGCCATCGTGCGGGCGCAAGCTCATCGCCGCCCTCTCGTCCACGGGGCTTGAGGTCGTCGCCCCCGTCTAGCGGCGCGTTTGCGAACTGCACTGCGGCCCGTGCCGCAGGTGCGGCTCCCGTGCGTAGAGGCGATCCCGGTTATGGACGGCACTTAGATCGGGATGGTGACGGCGTCGGCTGTGAATGAGCATGCCCAAACTGAATAATTTCAACGAGTTACCAAACTGGCACCATCGCGAATTCCATTTGGAAAAGTCGCTGTAACCCATTGAAATTGCTCATATCAGCCTGATCCTGTTTGGAGCTTTTGTGCTTTCATTTCAATGTACTTACAGCGTCTCTTAATCAGCGGGTCCACAGTTCGAACCTGTGATCACCCACCATCGTCTCCCCCCCCTTGGAATGACTGGCCTTCACCAGCCGCAGCGCCGCTTCGGCGTCTCAGCGCTTCGCCGGGATTTGCGGCGGGAAATCCAGTTCGAAATCGGACAGCCCGGGCGCCACGCCGAAGGTCGCCTCCCCGTCCCGACCGGCGTAGCGGTCCAGCAGCGGCGAATAGGTGTAGAAATGCATCTTGCGCCGCGCCACGTCGAAGCGGATGAACCTCAGCCAGCCGCCGCCGCCGTTAGCCGAACCCGCCTGCCCGTCCGGGCCGACCGTATTGGCCTGATAGTCCTGAAGCACCTGATAGACGGGATGGCCCGCGTCGTTGCGGTCGATCCTCAGGTTCTCGCCCAGCGAGACCCCGTCGACCGCAGGCAGATAGGCGTGTCCGCTCAGAACCAGGAAGATCATGGGGTTCTTGCGGATGAAGCGATCCCAAACCTGATCCGGCGACACGTGATCGGTCCCGGCGAAGCTGTTGGCGGTGCTGTCGCCGCGCTGGGTTTCGCCGGTCATGCTGGGCGACAGCCATTCGTGGGTGGTGACGATGACCGGCAGGCCGGGATGGGCGTCCACGACCCCCTGCGCCCAGTCCAGAACGCCGGCGGACGGGTCCATCTCCAGCGACAGATGCAGATACCGCTGCCCGTCGCCGACGAAGGTCTGCCAGCTGTTCAGCCCATTGGCGGACGCGCCCCCGTACCAGTCCCTGCCGGCGAAATGAGGCGACGTCGGCCCGAAATAGAAGCCCCAGGCGCGACCGCCGGACAGGGGTCGCGACGCGCCCGGTCCGCCGGCCTCCGACCACCAGGAATAGTTGTCGTAGTCGTGATTGCCCGGCGACATGCCGAACGGCACGCCGCTGCGGCTCAGGATCGAAACGGCGCGGTTGGCGATGTCCCATTCGGCCCGGGTGTCCATGATCCGCGCCGGCGCGTCGCCCATGGCTGCGATGCGGAAACGCCCGTCGCCGTGCTGAACGATGTCGCCGACGAAGGTGACGAAGGCGATGTTCTTGGCCTCGCGCTGATCGACCAGATACTGCATCTCCAGGGCGAAGGTGTCTTCGCCGCGCGGCTGGGCCATCGTCACGTCGGAATAGTTCTGGGTGTCCGGCACGACCGCGACGGTGAAGTCCTGGGCGCGCGCGCCCCCGGCCAGGCCCAGCCACGACGCCGCCAGCATCGCCCCCAGGGTCACCATCCAGCGCGGCTTCGTCATCGGTGCGTCTCCAGAATGCGGTCTCTTATCACGCACGGCCCCTTTCCGCTCGGGTGCGGAAAGAGGCCGCCGACGCAAGGGTCAGAAGGCGTAGCTTACGGTGGCGAACACCTGACGCGGGGCCGATGCGTGGAAGACCACGATGCTGCCCGTCGCATCGTCCGGCGCGAAGACGCTGCCGTCGAAGTTCGAGGCGTAGCGCTTGTCGGTCAGATTGGTCACATTGACCGCGAACTTCACCCCGGTCGCCCCGATTTCGCTCAGGTCGTAGCTGAGGCCCAGATCGAAGGTCGTATAGCCGCCGAAGCCCTGGTCGTTGGTGTAGGTGTAGAACCGCTCGCCCGTGTACTTGCCCATCAGTGAGCCTGAGAAGCCGCGCCAGTTCACCGTGACCACGCTGGACAGCATCTCCTTGGGCGTATCGACCTGCTGCTTGCCGGCCGTCGCCTTGACCACGCAGGTTGTGGTGCACCAGTTCAGATCGTCGTCATAGGTCGTCTTGCTGTAGGACGCTGAGTTGTACCAGTTGAACCAGGGGGTCGGCTTCCACAGCACGCCCAGTTCGACGCCCGTGCTGGTCACGCTGCCGGCGTTGTGGAAGGAGTTGCCGCAGCCTGGGTTCTGCTGCTGGTTGGTCGGGCACGGATTGTATTGCAGCAGCCGGTCGTCGAACTTGACCCGATAGGCCGCCAGCGCGACCTGAAGCGGCCCGCTGATGTAACGGTAGCCGGCGTCGAAGCTCTTGGAGGTCTCGGGCTTCAGATACTGGCCCTGCAGGTCCCAGATGGCCTGCGACACCGATTGCGGCCCCAGTTTGAAGCCGCCCTGGAACATGGCCATGTTCTCGGCGTAGCTGGCGTACAGTTCATGGCCCTCGGCGACCTGCCAGTGGACGCCGATCTCGGGCAGGAAATTATCCTTGGCCGTCAGGCTGCCGCTGGCGAACTGGCTGGAGGCGGGCGGCGGGGTCGCGGCGATGCCGTCGATCGCCTTGGCGTCCGACTTGGCGTAGGTGCTCTTGAAGCCGAAATCGACCGTCACCGCGTCGTTCAGCAGCGACAGCGTGTCCTGGATGTAGAACTGGCGCGTCTCCCAGTCCGTCTCCTGCACCCACTGGGCGCGGGCCGGCTGACCGTCCAGATAGTGGGCCAGGCTGAAGGGGCCGCTCACATCGGTGCGGATGTAGCGCGCGGCGCTGGAGGTGTTCTCCTCGAACCAGAATCCGGCCTGGACGTGATGGGGACCGAAGACCCAGCTCAGGCCGCCCAACACGCCCGAGCGGTCGATGGTGTAGCGGGTGTCGCGGATCTGAACCGGCACGTCGTCGGCCGTGGTCGCGGTTCCTTGAGTGGACCAGCCCGTGATGAAGTTGTTGCCCGCGCCCTTGTCCGTGTGGCGATAGACCTTGGCGTTGATCTTCAGATTGTCCGTCAGATCGTAGTCGCCGGCCAGATAATAGAGGTCGTCGTTACGCAGGATCTGACCATTGGTGAAGGTCACGTCCGAGTTCTTCTGCGGCGCGGGCGCCGGAACGCATTTGGCCGTCGCCGTCGGATTGGTCACGCCGCAATAGGCGACGCCCAGATACGACTGCCAGTCGGGCGCATAGCCCGCCCAGTCCCAGCCCAGCCGGTTCAGCATGTCCTTGGACAGATAGGCGTCGTCGGCCTGGTTGGTACGCGACAGGTCGGCGAAGGCGGTGATGGCGCCGCGATCGAAACGGTACATGGCCTTGCCGTTGAACTGGCGGCCCCACGACGTCTTGTAGGCGCCCTGGTTCACGAACAGATCCTGCTCGCTGTACTGGCCCGACACATAGGCCGAAAAGCCGTTGTGCTCGCCCGTGTCCACGCGCAGGAAGCTGCGCTTTGACGACTCGCTGCCGAAGCCTTGGCTGGCGGCCAGGCCGAACGCGCGGCTGGGATTGCGCGAGGTGTAGATCAGGGCGCCGCCCAGATTGCTGGTCGACGGAATGCTCAGGCCGGCGATGCCGGTGGCCAGGTCCGCGCGGCCCAGATTCTCGGAAATCAGCGCTCGGCTGATCGTCAGGCCGTTGTAGTTGTTATAGGCGCCGTCCCCCAACGGCACCCCGTCCAGCGTATAGCCCAGGTGGGTTGTGTTGAACCCGCGCACCTGCAGGGTCAGCGACTGCTCGTTCACGCCCAGGGCGTCGATCGACTGGGCGCTGACGCCCGGCAGGAAGTTCAGCGCCTTCTGGACGCTGGTTCCCGGCGGCAGGGTTTCCAGATTGGCCGGCGTGAGGGTCGAAACCGAACGGGTCTGGCCCGAGCCGACCACCACGATCTCGTCCAGCTGATCGACCGACGACCGTTGCACGACCTGATCGACGGCCGGGTCGGCGGCAGTGGTTTCCGCTGCGGCGGCCCCCGCCCAACCCGACAAGGCCGTGCCTGCCAGCAGGCTGGCCAAACTCAGCCGCTTAAAATGTGACACCATGACGCATATCCCCCGTTGAGGGGCCCGCGTCTAAGCCGCTGCGGATACGATACGGCTACGCTTTCGTTACAACTTCGAGACAGGCTGGCGTTGCAGCCCCACACGCCCGCAAGACGCGCCTTCTCATCGCATCCCGGCGCAGATCCGGGCGCGGTCATTGCTCCAGCATCCGTCCGCGAATGTGACTTTGCCCAGCGGATCGCCCGCGCGCGCGTCGTCGGGATCGGCGTTCCAGGTGGCGTCGGCCGTGCCGTCGCCATTGGTCGTGACGACCGCGAAATGCGACTGCGACGGCTTGCCGTTCGACCAGGCGTTCATCGTGTACCCGCCATCGCCGAACGGGAAGACCAGGCATGGCCCCTGAACCCGCACCTGACCATCGACAGATAGGTGGCAGGTCTGGGTCGATGAAGCCGGCGACGCCTCTGCCGCCCTCTCGGGCGTCTTGTCCTGCGCTGGCTCAGCCGTCGGCGCGGCGGTCGTCGCTTCTGGGCGGGGCTGGCCCGGCTGGCGGTCGCAACCCGCCATGAGGAGAAGACCGCAAAGCGCGACGGCGGGCGCCGCCCCCAGCTTCGTTCGTTGCATGTCCGCATCCCTTTACGGCTGTTGATCAACGGCAGAACCCCCAGCGATAGACGCCCGTTCCGCCGAGGGCGCCGCGAACCCGACCAGCGGGCGGGCTTGGATTTCGCGGCGAGCGGCTTAAATGCCAGAGCCCCTTCGGATGGGGTTCCTGCTGAACGGACGCACGCCATGGCCGACTACGACTACGATCTCTTCGTCATCGGCGCGGGTTCCGGGGGCGTGCGGGCGGCGCGGCTGACGGCGCTGGACGGCAAGCGGGTCGCGGTCGCGGAAGAGTTTCGCGTCGGCGGCACCTGCGTCATCCGCGGCTGCGTGCCCAAGAAGTTCATGGTCATGGCGTCCGAGGTCAGCCACGCGCTGGAGATCGCCGAGGGCTATGGCTGGTCGTTCGCCGACGCCACCTTCGACTGGCCCAGGTTCCTTGAGGCCAAGGACGTCGAGATCGCGCGGCTGTCGGGCATCTACGCCGCCAATCTGGGCAAGGCGGGGGTGGAGTTGGTGCACGGCCGGGCGGTCATGAAGGACGCCCATACCGTCGAGATCGTCGGCAAAGACCGCACCATCACCGCCGAAAAGATCCTGATCGCCACCGGCGGCCGGCCGTGGAAGCCGGAGGACCTGCCCGGCATCGAGCACGCCATCACCTCCGAAGAAGCCTTCCATCTGCCGGAACTGCCCAAACGCATACTTATCGCCGGCGGCGGCTATATCGCCGTGGAGTTCGCCGGCATCTTCGCCGGATTGGGGGTCGAGACCACCCTCATCTATCGCGGCCCCAACATCCTGCGCGGATTCGACGACGATGTGCGCGCCCATCTGGCCGGCGAGATCGAGAAGCGCGGCATCAAGGTCATCCTGGGCTGCCAGCACGAGAAGATCGAAAAGACCGAGACCGGCCTGGTCAACCATCTGGAAAACGGCATGAAGCTGGAGACGGACGTGGTCATGTTCGCCACAGGCCGCATCCCCTACGTCAAGGATCTCGGTCTGGAAACCGCCGGCGTGGAGTTGACCGACCAAGGCGCGATCAAGGTCGATGCGTATTCCAGAACCACGGCCGACAATATCTGGGCCATCGGCGACGTCACCGACCGGATGAACCTGACACCCGTCGCCATCCGCGAGGCGGTCGCCTTTCACCAGACCGTCTATCGCGACAATCCCCAGCACTTCGATTACGAGGCGGTGGCCACCGCCGTCTTCAGCCAGCCGCCGGTCGGGGTGGTGGGCCTGAGCGAAGCGGAGGCGCGGCGGTCCTGCTCGAACGGCGTGGACGTCTATGTCACCCGGTTCCGCCCGATGAAATACGCCTTCACCGGCTCCGACGAGCGGGTGCTGATGAAGCTGGTGGTCGACGCCGACAGCCAGCGGGTCGTCGGCGTCCATATCGTCGGTCCCGACAGCCCGGAGATGATCCAGCTGGCCGCCATCGCCGTGAAGGCCGGCCTGACCAAGGCGCAATGGGACGCCACCTGCGCCGTTCACCCCACCATGGCCGAGGAACTGGTGACGCTGAAGGAGAAGCAGTCGCCGGCGACCTCCGCCGGCTGAACCGCTTACGGGCGCGGCCGCTCGCGGAACCGCTCCAACAGGTCCAGGCGCGCGCTGAACGGCACGGGCGTCACGGTCGGCCCGGCGTTGCCGAAGTTCATGAGCCGGGTGTCCCCTGCCCTGGCCTTCGGCCATTCCGGGCGGCCCACGCCGTTCGGATCGCCCGAGCGCGCGAAGGCGGTCCAATAGCCCATCATGGCGTCCGACGCCCTGCGGTCCCGATCCTCGACCGGATACGGCAGGGTGTTCAGCGTGCCGAACACATAGGGGCGTTCGATGGCGTGGGTCGCGCCGCCGTGCGGCTCTGGGTTCTGCGGCGACGAGATGTCGAACCGATAGAGCCAGGCCGGATGCCCCGCCTTGTTGTGCAGTCGCGCCAGCATCCGCGCCGGTTCGGAAAAGACCAGGTCGGTGACGACCAGCTTGTCGAACGCCTCTAGCCCGCCGTAGGCCTGGACCGCGTCGGCCCGCTCCAGCCAGGTCATGTCGTCGTCGATCTGGCCATAGCCGTTGCGATCGGTCGGGCGCATCCACCAGAACTCGGCGCTGTTGGTGCCGATGATCAGCGGCACGGCCGCCTGACGCCCGGCCTTGAAGGCGGCCTCGACCGTGGACGGCACGACGCGGCCGTCGACCAGGGTCAGGTCGCCATTGGCGAACACCGGCGGCGGCGTCAGGAACAGGTCGGCCGGCGCCGCGCGCAGGTCCGCCGCCGTGCGAAGACCCGCGCCATAGGCCCAGACCTCGCCCCGCTCGCGCGCCGATGGAGCGCCGTGCGGACCCTTGCGGTCCAGCGGCGTCTGCAACTCGCGCCCCAGGCCCGACTGGACCACGGCCCGGTCGAACAGGCCCCGCGCGGGCGGCGAGATCATCAGTCGCGTCACGATGGCCCCGCCCGCCGACTCGCCGAAGATGGTGACGTTCTTGGGGTCGCCGCCGAAGGCCGCGATATTGGCGCGCACCCATTTCAGCGCCGCCGTCACATCCATCAGGCCATAGTTGGCGGCCGCCTCGCCCGCCGGCCGCTCGGCCGCCAGGGCCGGATGATCGAAGAAGCCCAGACGCCCCAGCCGATAGTTCAGGGTGACGACCACCATGCCCCGCCGGGCCAGGGCGGCCCCATCATACAGCGGCGCGGTGCCCGAACCGTTCACCATCCCGCCGCCATGGATCCAGACCATGACCGGCGCCGGCTGACTGGCGCCCGCCGGCCGCCAGACGTTCAGGTTCAGACAGTCCTCGCTCATCGGCAAGGGACCGACGCCCGGATCGCCGCTGGGCGGCGCCTGGATGCAGATCGGTCCATAGGCGCCGGCGTCGCGTTGTCCCTGCCAGGTCGGCCCGGGGCCGGGCGGCCGCCACCGACGCGCAGCCGTCGGCGGCGCGGCATAGGGAATGTTCTTGAAGGAGACCACGTCGCCGTCGGCGCGTCCGGTCAGGACGCCCTGTGAAATGCGGACGGTGGGCTGGTCGGCTGCGGGCGCGATCATGAGCGAGAGGGTGGCGAAGACGCCGGCGATTGTCATGCCCGCTGATTAGCAAATCCTGGCGACAGGCCAATGATCTTGCGATCACAGTCGATGAAATCTCATTATCGAACCGTTTCGCGCATCGTGCGTTATCGCGCAGCTAACGGGGTAGGCGTTGAACGATCCGAAGACATCAAACAGCCTGACGGCCGTTCAGACTGCGGCCTTGGGCGCGGCGTTCGAAAGCTCGCCAAATCCCTATGTGCTATTGACGCCCGATCTGCGGATCGTCGCCGTCAATCGCGCCTACGAGGAGGTGACAGGGGCTCGGCGCCAGGACATCGTGGGCCAGCCGCTGTTCGCCGCCTTCGATTCCGGGCCAGGGTCCGACGCCCCCGAGAACGTGCGCCAGGTGCGCGATTCGCTGGAAAAGGCGCGCGATACACGTCAGCGCGACCATCTGGCGGTCGTCCGCTTCTCGGTGCAAAAGACGCTGGCCGATGGCAGTCTGGGCTTCGTCGAACGAGTTTGGAGCGCCACGCACACGCCCGTGCTGAATGCGGCCGGAGAGGTCGAACTCCTGCTGCAGCACACCACGGACGTCACCGACCTGTCGCCTGCCATCAGACCGGACGAACCGACCACCGCTCTGGACGCCATCGTCGGCGGCTCGGTCCTTCGCCGCGCCCAGTCGGTGCAGGAGGCCAATCGCCGCCTCGAAGGCGAGCGCAATCGCCTGGTCGAAATGTTCATGCAGGCCCCGGGTTTCGTCGCCATTCTGTCCGGGCCGGACCATCGGTTTCAGATGCACAACGACGCCTATGGCCAGTTGATCGGCCATCGCGACATCGCTGGAAGATCGGTGCGCGAGGCCCTGCCCGAGCTGGACGGTCAGGGCTTCTTCGACCTGCTGGACAGCGTCTTCGCCACCGGCGAACCCTACGAAGGCCGCGAAAGCCCCGCCCGCCTGCAACGCACGCCCGATGGTCCGCTGGAGACGGTCTATCTGAACTTCATCTATCAGCCGATCCGGGACGGTTCGGGCGTGGTCGTCGGCATCTTCGTGCAAGGCCATGACGTCACCGCCAACGTCCAGGCCGCCCAGCGCCAGAAGCTGATGATCGACGAACTGAATCACCGGGTGAAGAACACCCTGGCCACGGTCCAGTCCATCGCCATCCAGACCGCGCGGTCCAATACCGATCCAGCCGGCTTCGCCGAGACCTTCCAGTCGCGGATCATGTCCCTGTCCCACACCCACAATCTGCTGACCCAGAGCCATTGGGAAGGCGCCGATCTGCGCGCCATCCTGCAGCACGAAACCGAAGCCTATGGTCCCACGCGGGTCAGTCTGATCGGTCCGCCCGTGTCACTGGAGCCTTCGGTGGTTCTGTCGCTCGGCATGATCTTTCACGAGCTGGCGACCAACGCGGCCAAATACGGGGCCTTGCACACGCCTGAAGGGCGAGTGCTGATCGACTGGGCGCTGGCCGACCAACGCGATCGCAAACTGCGCCTGACCTGGCGCGAAACAGGCGGGCCGAAGGTTGCGATACCGGACAGAAGAGGCTTCGGTAGTCGCTTGATTGAACGAAACATTCGCCATGATCTGGCGGGAGAGATCGATCTGGTCTACGCCCCGGACGGATTGATCGCGGAGCTTACGATTCCGCTCGACAGGACCGCTGCCCAATGACCCAACCCCTGACCGGCCGCCGCGTCCTGATCGTGGAAGACGAATCGCTCGTCGCCATGTTGATCGAGACCATTCTGGAAGACATGGAGTGCGTGCCTGTCGGCCCCGCCTCCACCATTGACGAAGGTCTTGCCCTGGCGCGCGACGCCGAAGGGTTGGACGCCGCGCTTCTGGACGTCAACGTCGCCGGCCAGCAGATTTTCCCGGTCGCCGAGGCGCTGAAGGCGCGCGGCGTGCCGTTCGTCTTCTCCACCGGCTATGGCGAAGGCGGCCTGCCCGACGAATGGCGCGGCCAGCCCACCGTGCAGAAACCCTTCACCGAAGCCGCGATCCGAGACGCCTTGATGAAGGCCATCGGCGTCGCCCAGGTCTAGGTCGGCATCCGCCGCGGCGCGAACCAGCCGACATCGGTCAGTTGAACCGAGCCGGCGACCGCCAACACCTTCAACGTATGGCTGATCAACCGCCGGGCGCGCGGCCGACTGCCCTCGAACGCCTCGACCAGATCCCCCGGCGACATGGGCACCCCCTCCTTGCGCAGAATGGCCAACAGGCTCGACGCCAGGACGCCGGGCTCTTCGGGCAGCAACAGCTTCTCGCGCGATGTCGGCAGGGCCGGTTGCACGGGCCTGGTCGCGCTGGATCGTCGGACCTTGTCCGCCTGGTGGACCGGCCGAACGAAGGCGATCTCGCCCGCCGCCTCCTGTTCTGCGCGGGCGTGGTTCAGGCCGATCAGGCGATCCACGATCTGGGCGTCGGTCAGATCGTCCGGCCAGCCGTAGGCGCGCGACACCTGCTGATCGAGACGTTGGTGCAGATGGTCGATCAGACCGATGCGCGCCGCCTCCTGAGCCTCCCGCTCGACCTCGGTCAGGGCGTCGCCCTGCCCCATCCGCGCCCGGTCGTTGTAGAGGCCGGTCATGGTCTGATCCGGGCTGTCGCGAAGGACGGACGCTCTCAGAGCATCCAGCTCTTCGGCCAGCACGGCGATCTCCGCGGCCGCCGCCGCGGTCAGATCGGGGAAGGGAAAGGCGTCGAAGCAGACGCCCTTCACATAGACCGCCTCGCGCTCGTACTCGCCGATCCGCCCGGCGTTGGCGGCGAACCAGGCGCGGTGGTGACGCGACGACAACACACCCAGAACCGCCGGATCGTCGCTGGCGATCACCACAAGCTTGTTGTCCGGCAGGACCGACGCATCCAGGAAACGGAACCAGCGATGTTTGGCCGTCTCGACCGTGACGATGTAGCGGTTCAAGCCCTGCAACGCAGCGCGGAGATCGCGCCGGGGCTCGCCGAAAATCCACCAGTTCTCGCGGTATGAGGCGCGATTGTTTCGGTCGCGTTCCGGCTTCACCGCCTCCAGCAGATGCTGGAAAAGCAGCGGGTGGCGGCGTCGCGCCTCGCCCTCGTCCCAGCCGAAGAAGTCGATGACCTGCACGCCCCTGGGCCGATCCGCCAGATCGCGGCCGTTGCGATAATCCCGAACCGGCGACGGCGCATCCGCGTCCGAACCGGCCAGCAGCGCCTTCGCCCGTTCCGGCGCGACCTGAAATCCCGCGCCCATCAGCTGAACGCCGCGATAGGCCAGGCCGGCGTTGGCCTTCAGCGGGCGGATCTGCGTCAAACGGCTGTCCAGCATCAGGTCAGCGCCGATGTCGCCGTGCCTTTCCTCAAACGTCGGGGCGTCGGGATCGACAAGTCGCAGCCACCGGCCGTGGCCGTCCGGCTCTCCCCGCTCGGCGACGGACATGGCGATCCTGACGTCGGCGCATCCTGCGCCCCTGACCCACGGATGATCGGGAATGGCGAAGACCAGCCTGATGGGCGGCGTGGCGCGCAGATGGTGCTCCAGCACGCGGCGTGAAAAGGTCTGGGTGATCGAGTTGGTGGTGATGAAGCCGAACCGGCGCAGGATCGACCCCGGCTGTTTCAGGATGTCAGCCGCGCGATCCCACCAGGCGGTGACGAAGTCCGCCGACAGGAACCGCCCGCCTCTGATCGTCGACAGGGCGTCCACATAGCCGTCGCCCAGTTCGCGTCTCAGATCCTTGCCGCCGATGAAGGGCGGATTGCCGACGATGAAATGCACGGAAGGCCAGGGCGTTGGGCGCGGATCGACGTAGGTTTCAGCCTCTCGCACGCCCGCTGCCCGGATTGGCGCCGCCTCGACGCGTGCATAGTCCAGCAAGGCGTCGGCATGACGGATCGTGCGAAAATTCTTCAGGATCGGCTCGGACGGCGAGTAGCCGCCGGTCGCCTTGAAATACCATTGCAGATAACCGATCCACATCACCATCTCCGCGATCCAGGCGGCGTTGGCGTTCTTCTCGATGCCATAGAACTGTTCCGGGCTGACGACCTGGCCCTGGAAGGCCAGAACGCCCTGGCGTTCGCCCATTTCGCCGAGCGTGCCGAACACCTCCTCTTCCAGCTCCTTCATCATCCGCATGGCGACATAGAGGAAGTTGCCCGTGCCGCAGGCCGGATCCAGGACGCGCGTCTTGCAAAGCTGCTCATGAAAGGCGTGAAGCCGGCGGCGCGCCTTCACGGCGTCGCCCTGGACGAAATCGGCGACCGCCTCGGCCTCCACGGCCTCCCAGTCCGCCCGCAGCGGCTCCATGATGGTCGGCTCGATCAGCCGCTCGACATAGGCGCGCGGCGTGTAGTGGGCGCCCAGTTCCGCGCGTTCCGCCGGATCGAGCGCCTGTTCCAGCAGCGTTCCGAATATGGCCGGCTCCACATCGGTCCAGTCGCATTTCGCCGCCGCGATCAGCGCCGCCAGTTCATCCTCTGTGATCGGAAGCGTTTCGACCGTCTTGTAAAGCCCGCCGTTGAACCACGGCACATTCTGTCGCGTGGCGACGCAATAGCCGCCCTTTTCCATCGTTCGGAACAGGTCGCGCGCACCCTCATGAAACCGGTCGGCCGTTCCCTTGTGGCTTTGGAGCAGTTCCAGGAAGCTGCGGTGGGTTATCAGTTTCACACTGTCGGCGAACATGGCGAAGATGCACTGCATGACGAACCGGGCCGTCCTGGCGGCCTGGGCCGTGCGCTCCACCCGCCCCAGACCGACCTGGCGGCGGTTGTTGATCGACTTGACCAGCCAGGCGAGCGAGGTCGCGATGTCCGTCGTAACCTCGGCGGACCGTGCGGCGGGGTCCAGCGACATCGGATCGGTCCAGACCCGACGCAGCCGCTCGCGCACGTCCGGCGAGCGCAGGTGTTCCAGGGTGATGCGGTGGCCGGCGCGGTCGGGAAACGGCGCGTAGATCTTGCCCTGTCTCGCAAAATCCGACCACAGCTCGATCGAGCGCCCGACGTCGACGGTGATCAGGAAAGGCGGCCATTCGTCCAGCGCCTTGGCGTAGTTTTCGGCCTGGCGTTTGGCGATACGCATGACGCGGTCCAGCGCCTCCTGCGACGGCGCGCGCGACCTGGCGGCCGGTTTCGCCAAGCGCGCCAACTGGGCGGCGGGATCGAACGGTCCGCCGTCCCGGCGTTTGCGCGACTGCTTGGCCTCCAGGACGAAGCAGCCCCGCTTGGCGCAATCGATCCAGCCCATTGTGGTCAGTCCGTTGTCGTGACGGAACTGGATCGGCCGCTCGAAACAGTAGTCCAGGTCGCCGGCGCGCTCGTCGTCCGGGGCCGGCGCGCCGATCAGGCGGCAAAGCTGGATGATGAAGGTCTGATAGTGCGCGCGCTCGCTGATGGGGGCCGCGGACCAGTGCGCGATGAAGGCGTCCACATCGTTAGATTGTTCTGCGAGCATGCAAACAATCTATGGTTATCCTTATGCTCAACGCAACCTATGCGGGATACCCTTCGAGGTAGCGTCGGTTCAGCAGGGGCTTGCCCAGCCAGTAGCAAAGTTCGGCGGGGCCTGAGACGTCCCAGACCGACAGGTCGGCCGCCTTGCCCGTTTCCACCGTTCCCGCCTGCTGCACCATCCCGAGCGCTCGGGCGGCCTCTCGCGTCGCGCCGACCAGAGCCTCTTCGGGGGTCAGGCGGAACTGGACGCAGGCCAGGTTCAGGGCGGCGGTCATGGAGGCCAAGGGCGACGTGCCAGGGTTGCAATCCGTGGCGACGGCCATTCGCACTGCGTGGCGGCGCAGCAGATCGACCGGCGGCGCCTGGGTTTCGCGCAGCATCAGATAGGCGCCGGGCAGCAATACCGCGACCACGCCGGCGGCGGCCATGGCGGCGACGCCGCCTTCGGTCGCGTGTTCGATATGATCGGCGGACAGCGCACGATGATGCGCGGCCAGTGCCGCTCCGCCGCCGTTGGACAACTGGTCGGCGTGCAGCTTGACCGGCAGGCCCAGGTCGCGCGCCTTGTCGAACAGGCGCGAAACCTCTTGCGTCGAGAAGGCGATGGGCTCGCAATAGGCGTCCACAGCGTCCACCAGACCCTGCGAATGGGCCGCCAGCAGGATGTCGTCGATGGCCAGATCGACATAGGCGGCGCGGTCTTCGCGATATTCGGGCGGCACGGCGTGCAGGCCCAGATAGGTGGTGCGCACGCGCACCCCGCCTTCGCGCCCGATCCGTCGGGCGACGCGCAGCATCTTCAGCTCGGTGTCGCGATCCAGGCCATAGCCGGACTTGATCTCGACGGTGGTCACGCCGGTCGCCTTCAGGCCGGCCAGGCGGCTCATGGCCGAAGCGAACAGTTCGTCTTCCGACGCCGCCCGCGTCGTCTTGACCGAAGAGACGATGCCGCCGCCCGCGCGGGCGATCTGCTCATAGGTGGCGCCGCCCAGCCTCTGTTCGAACTCGCCCGAACGATCCCCGCCGAACACCAGATGGGTGTGGCAGTCGATCAGGCCCGGCGTGACCCAGCGCCCCTCAAGGCGGTCGGTCCGAACGGCGTCGATGGGCGGCAGGTCGGCGCGCGGCCCGACCCAGGCGATACGGCCGTCCGTAATCGCGACCGCCGCATCCGTGATCGCGCCGTAGGGTGCCCCGCCTTCCGTCATGGTCGCGACATGACAGTCGATCAGCAGGCGGTCGGCCTTCATCGGCGGATGTCCTTCATGTGGGCGGGGGAGAAGCGGGCGACCAGATCGTAGCGGTCGCCGGGAAAGGTCTGCCAGACCCGCGTCACCCCCTGCCCGTCCCGCCATGTCCGGCGTTCGACGCACAGGCAGGCGGCGCCGGGCTTCAGACCCAGCAGGCGCGCCGCCATGGCGTCGGCCTCGATGGCGGAAATGCGGTTCTCCGCTTCGGTCCAGGGCTCTGAGGTCAGCAACCAGCTTCCGGGCGCAAGCGTCTGAAAATCAACGTCGATGGCCTGTGGCGCAGCGGCGAGCGCGATCAACCGATGTTCCAGCGCCAGAGGCGTGCCGTCCGTGCTGTGAAGGCAGGTCAGGTCCAGCAGAGGCCCGCCGGCGGCCAGTTCGACTTCGTCTTCATCGCGGGCGTTCCGCTCCACCCGATCCAGCAACGCATAGCCATAGACCTGGCCGCGCGCCGCGACCTCGGCCTGCAGATCAGGAATGGCCAGGACGGCGGCATGGGCCTTGGGCTGGGCGACGAAGGTGCCGGCGCGGCGGCGGCGCGTCACCAGCCCCCGCCCCGCCAGTTCGGAGATCGCCTTGGAGACCGTCATGCGCGAGCAGTCGTAGGTTTCGGTCAACTCATGCTCGAACGGAATCCGGTCGCCGGGCGACAGATCGCCGGACAGGATGCGGCGCTCAAGATCGGCGTAGATGCGCTGGTGCAACGTCATGCCGCCGCCTCGCCCAGCACGCGCAGCAGGGCCTGGCGATAGCGTGTGTGAACCGCGTCGCGGGCGACATGGCGGCCGTTGGTCACCACTTCGCGTCCCGCTCGCCAGACCGAGCGGATCGCGCCGGATCGGGGCGCGCCGAAAATCCAGCTGTCCAGAACCGCATCGCCTGTGCGCCCGGCGAAGGCGATCCCGTCCACATCCAGCGACACGATGTCGGCCCAGGCCCCCACGACCAGGCCCGCCTCCAAGCCCCCCCCCTGCGCCCCGCCCGCAAGGGCGCGATCATAGAGAGCCCGGCCTGTCGAGCGTTGCGGATCGGCCATGACCGCCCGACCCCGCCGCGCCAGCCGCTGGCTGTATTCCAGCATCCGCAGCTCTTCCGCCACGCCGATCTGGACGTTGGAATCCGTGCCGATACCGAACCGTCCCCCGCCTTGCGTGAAATCGACGGCGGGAAAGACGCCGTCGCCCAGATTGGCCTCGGTAATCGGGCACAGGCCGACTACGGCCTGCCGATCCACGATACCGCGCCATTCCGCCTCGGTCACATGGGTCGAATGGATCAGGCACCAGCGCGGATCGACGGGCGCATTGTCCAGCAGCCATTCGACCGGACGCGCGCCGGACCAGTCAAGGCAGTCCTGAACCTCCTTGGTCTGTTCGGCGACATGGATGTGGATCGGTCGGTCTCCCGCCAAGCCCGGCATCGCCGCCAGTTCCTCCGGTGCGACGGCACGCAGACTGTGGGGGGCCACGCCCACCACGGCGCCCTCCATGTCGGTGGTCAAGGCGCGGCAACGGCCGACCAGACCGGAAAACCCGTCCAGATCGGTGACGAACCGCCGCTGGCCGTGGGCGGGCGGTTGCCCGCCGAACCCGGCGTGGGCGTAGAAGACCGGCAGCAAAGTCAGGCCGATCCCCGTCGTCTCGGCCGCCGCGACGATCCGGCCGGCGATCTCGGCGATGTCGCCATAGGGCGCGCCGGACGGGTCGTTGTGCAGATAATGAAACTCGCAGACGCGGGTGAAGCCGCCCTCCAGCATCTCCAGGAAGGCCAAGGCGGTGATGGCCTCGATCTCCTCAGGCCCGCCCCGGTCCAGGAAGCGGTACATCAGCGCCCGCCAGGTCCAGAAATCGTCGTCGGAAGGCCCGCGCGCCTCGGTCAGGCCGGCCATCGCCCGCTGAAAGGCGTGGCTGTGCAGATTGGTCATTCCGGGCAGCGCGACGCCGCCGCCCGCGTCCGTCAGCTGGCGCGCCACGCCGGTTTCCACCCTGGCGATCCGTCCGCCCGCCAGCCCGATCCGCACCCCGTTCGCCCAGCCGACCGGCAGCAGGGCGGCCTGGAACCAGAGGCTGCGATCCACAGGGTGGGCTTCAGGGGTCACTGGACAGGTCCGCGTCTATACGATCAATATGTCTAGACATACCACGACGGATCGATTTGGCGAGGGAGGCTGAACGGATGAAGGACTGGCTGACCGTCCACGAAGGTTCGGCGCCGCTGGTGATCGGCCTGCCGCACACCGGGACCGATATTCCGCCCGAGATCGAGGCGCGAATGACCTCGCCCTGGCTGGCGCGCAAGGACGCGGACTGGTGGGTGGACCGGCTCTACGACTTCGCCGCCGACATGGGCGCAACCCTGGTGCGGACGGCGATTTCACGCAGCGTCATCGACGTGAACCGCGATCCGTCCGGCACCTCCCTCTATCCCGGCATGACGACGACGGGCCTTTGCCCGACCGAGACCTTCGACGGCGAACCGCTGTATCGCGACGGCCAGGCACCCGACGAGGCAGAGATCGCAATGCGACGGGCGACCTGGTTCAATCCCTATCACGCCGCGCTGCGAGGCCAGTTGGATCGTCTGAGCGCGAGCGGCCCCGTCGTCCTCTATGACGCCCATTCGATCCGCTCGGTCGTGCCGCGCCTGTTCGAGGGCGAACTGCCGCAGTTCAACATCGGCGATAACGACGGGGCGACCTGCGCGCCGGAATTGACCCAAGGCGTCGAGGCCGCCTGCGCGATCAGCGGCTCCAGCCTAGTCGTCAACGGCCGGTTCAAGGGCGGCTGGACCACGCGCCATTACGGGCGGCCGAGCGCGGGGATACACGCCATCCAGATGGAGTTGGCCGACCGGGGCTATATGGCCGATCCCGCCGGGCCGGTGTCGCCCGACACCTGGCCCAGCCCCTATCAGCCGGAATGCGCGGAGCCGATGCGGGGCCATCTGCGCCGCGTGCTCGACGCCTGCATCGCCTTTGCGGAAAGCCAGAGATGAACACGCCCAACACCCGCATCGTCCGCAGTCCGCGCGGGCCGGAGATGACCGCCAAGACCTGGGCCGCCGAGGCCGCCCTGCGGATGATGATGAACAACCTGGACCCCGAGGTCGCCGAGCGGCCGCAGGATCTGGTCGTCTATGGCGGCATCGGCAAGGCGGCGCGCAACTGGGCCGCCTTCGACCGCATCGTGGAGACCCTGCGCGCGCTGGAGGCGGACGAGACCCTGTTGGTCCAATCGGGCAAGCCGGTCGGGGTGTTCCGCACCCATGCCGATGCGCCGCGGGTGCTGATCGCCAACTCCAACCTGGTGCCGAAATGGGCGACCTGGGAGCATTTCGGCGAACTCGATCGCAAGGGGCTAATGATGTACGGCCAGATGACGGCCGGGTCGTGGATCTACATCGGCACGCAGGGGATCGTTCAAGGCACCTACGAAACCTTCATGGAGGCCGGACGCCAGCATCACGGCGGCGACTGGTCCGGCAAATGGATCCTGACGGCGGGCCTGGGCGGCATGGGCGGCGCCCAGACCCTGGCGGCGACCATGGCCGGGGCATCCTGCCTGGCTGTCGAATGCCAGCGCAGCCGGATCGAGATGCGGCTGAAGACCTGTTATCTGGACGTCATGGCCGAGACGCTGGACGAGGCGCTGGCGATGATCGAAACAGCCAAGGAAACCGGAAAACCCATATCCGTCGGCCTGTTGGGCAATGCGGCCGATGTGTTGCCTGAACTGGTGCGACGCGGCGTCCGGCCGGATCTGGTGACGGACCAGACCAGCGCCCATGACCTGGTCAACGGCTATCTGCCCTCCGGCTGGGCGGTCCCGCAATGGGAGGATCGGCGGCTCAGCGATCCGGCCTCGGTGGCGGCGGCGGCGCGCAAGTCCATCGTCGCCCATGTGCAGGCCATGCTGGACTTCCAGTCAGCGGGCGTTCCGGTGGTCGATTACGGCAACAATATCCGTCAGGTCGCCTTCGACGAGGGGGTGACGAGCGCCTTCGACTTCCCCGGCTTCGTGCCCGCCTATATCCGGCCGCTGTTCTGCCGGGGCGTCGGGCCGTTCCGCTGGGCCGCCCTGACCGGCGACCCGGAGGATATCCGAAAGACCGATGCGGCGATGAAGCGCCTGTTCCCCGACAATGCGGGGCTGCATCGCTGGCTGGACATGGCGGGCGAGCGGATCGCCTTCCAGGGGCTGCCTGCCCGCATCTGCTGGATCGGGCTGGGCGACCGCCATCGCGCCGGCTTGATGTTCAACGAGATGGTGGCGTCCGGCGAACTGTCCGGCCCCATCGTCATCGGCCGCGACCATCTGGATTCCGGCTCGGTCGCCAGCCCCAACCGCGAGACGGAGGCGATGATGGACGGGTCGGACGCGGTCAGCGACTGGCCCCTGCTGAACGCCCTGCTGAACACGGCCTCTGGCGCGTCGTGGGTGTCTCTGCATCACGGCGGCGGGGTCGGCATGGGCTATTCACAGCACTCGGGCGTCGTCATCGTCGCCGACGGCACGCCGGAAGCGGCCAGCCGTCTGGAGCGCGTCCTGTGGAACGACCCCGCCACCGGCGTCATGCGCCATGCCGATGCGGGATATGAGATCGCCCGCGCCGCCGCCCGCGAACACGAGCTGAACCTGCCCAGCCTGAGGGCCTGACAATGACCATCCTGACCATCGGCGACGCGCCCCTGACCCTGGCCCAGCTTCGCGCCGTGCTGGATGGCCCCGTGACGGTTTCCATCACGCCCCGCGCCTGGACCGATGTGGAAAAGGGCGCGGCGACGGTGGCGGCGATCGTGGCCGAAGGGCGCACCGTCTATGGAGTGAACACCGGCTTCGGCCTCTTGGCCAACACCAGCATCGCGCCGCAGGACCTTGAAACCCTTCAGAAGAATTTGGTGTTGAGCCACGCCTGTGGCGTCGGCTCGCTGCTGCCGGATGCGGTGACGCGGCTTCTGATGGTGCTGAAGATCGCCTCTCTGTCGCGAGGCGCCTCGGGCATACGGCGCGAGACGCTGGAGGCCTTGGTCGCTCTGGTCAACGCCGACATCCTGCCCTGTATTCCGTCCAAGGGATCGGTCGGGGCGTCCGGCGATCTGGCGCCGCTGGCTCATATGTCCTGCATCCTGATCGGCGTGGGCGAGGCGCGAGTGGACAGCCTGACGCTGGAGGCAGAGGCCACGCTGGCGAAGGCGGGCCTGGCGCCGCTGACGCTGGGACCCAAGGAGGGTCTGGCCTTGTTGAACGGCACCCAGTGTTCGACGGCGCTGGCCCTGGCGGGACTGTTCGCGGCCGAGGCGGTGTTCGCGGCCGGCCTGGCGGCGGGCGCCCTGTCGGTCGATGCGCTGAAGGGATCCGACGCCCCGTTCGATCCACGCATCCACGCCCTGCGCGGCCAGCCCGGCCAGATCGCCGTGGCCGCAGCCCTGCGAGGACTGATCGACGGTTCGGCCATTCGCGACAGCCATCGCGACGACTGCGCCAAGGTTCAGGACCCCTACTCCCTGCGCTGCCAGCCCCAGGTCATGGGGGCGGTGCTGGACGTGCTGAAGACCGCCGCCGCGACGCTGGAGCGCGAGGCCAACGCCGTCACCGACAATCCGCTGGTCTTCATCGAGGACGGCGACGTGATCTCTGGCGGCAACTTCCACGCCGAACCCGTTGCTTTTGCAGCCGATCAGATCGCCATGGCCCTATGCGAGATCGGCAATATCTCCGAGCGTCGCACCGCCATTCTGGTCGATCCGAAGATGAGCGAACTGCCGGCCTTTCTGGTCAGGGAAAGCGGCCTAAACTCCGGCTTCATGATCGCCCAGGTGACGGCGGCCGCCCTGATCGCCGAGAACCGCATGGTGGCCCATCCGTGCAGCGTGGACACCGTTCCGACCAGCGCCAATCAGGAGGATCACGTCTCCATGGCCACGCACGGCGCGCGCCGCCTGCTGGACATGGCCGAAAATGCGGCGACGGTGGTGGGCATCGAACTGCTGGCGGCGGCGCAAGGGATCGAGTTCCACCGTCCCCTGACCAGTTCGCCGGCGCTGGAGCAGGTGTTCGCCATCGTGCGCGAAGCCGCCGCCCCCTACGCCAGCGATCACTATTTCGCGCCCGACATCGCCCGCGCCACCGACGGCGTTCGGGCGGGGCGGTATCGGGCGTTTGCGGACGACCTGCTGCCGTCCGCCTGATCCTCTCCCCGCCGACACGCCGGGATCAGCCGCCCAGAACGCCCAGATGTTCCATAAGGATCATCGTGCCCAGGCCGATCAGGGCCACCCCGCCCATGATCTCGGCCGCCTTGCCGAACTTCAGGCCCACGGCCCGGCCGATCAGCATGCCGATGGTCGTCAGGACGAAGGTGGTGAAGCCGATCGAGGCGGCGATCACCCAGATGTTGGCGCCGATGAAGGCCAGGCCCACGCCGACGGCCGCCGCGTCGATGCTGGTGCCGATGGCGGTGGCGATCAGGGCCCACGGACCCGAGCGGCGGGGGGCGGCGTCCTCGTCGCCGTCGCGCGGCTTGGCGCCTTCCCATATCATCTTGCCGCCCACGATCAGCAGCAAGGTGAAGGCGATCCAGTGGTCGATCCGCTCGACCAGGCCGGCGGCGATGATCCCCAGCCCCCAGCCGATCAGCGGCGTGATGGCCTCGATCACCCCGAACACCAGGCCCGCCTTGACGGCGGCCGGCACGGTCGGTCGGTGCGACGCCCCGCGCCCCACGGCGGCCGCGAAGGCGTCCGTGGACATGCTGAGGGACAGAACGGCGATGGCTCCTGGGGTCATGCGAAATACTCCACCGGGCAAGCGACAGCGGTCCCCACGCCGGCCGGTGCGGCGGTGGAACGCGCTGGTCTCGCTAGGCGGTGGTCCGCTGATCGCGCCACGCGCCGAAGCGCGAGTGTGTTGACGCGATCCCGACGATGCGACGCCGGAAGCTACTCCCCAACAGGAGGCGGCGCTCTACACGACCCGATGCGCGCTTGGCAACCGCCCGCGATCAGTCGAAGGGTCGCAAGGGCGCGCGGCGTAACGCCGCCAGATTGGCGGAGTCGGTGCAGAAACAGACGGTTCGCAGTTGGCGCACCACCTGCTGAAAATGTTCCACCACTTCCTCCGTAGAGGTCGCCGCCGCCAGAACGCCCGCCGACTGACCCACGATGTCGGCGCCCAGCCGGATCGCCTTGGCGGCATCCACACCGTCACGAACGCCGCCCGAGCCGATGATGACGGCCTCGGGGCAGGCGCGCCTGACATCGACGATGGCGCGGGCGGTCGGCGCGCCCCAGTCGGCGAAGGCGGCGGCGTGGGCCTGATCGAACGGGTCCGAGACCCGTTCGCCCTCGACCAGCGCCCCGTTGGCGCCGCCCGCGCCCGCCACGTCCACCGCCGCCGCGCCCA
>NZ_DALZQC010000030.1:0-31752 GCF_032017145.1 Brevundimonas sp. | reverse complement strand
GGGGCAGGGGACGTCCGGCTGGCGCTGGCGCGCGGACCGGGCGACGATCAAGGCGCCCGCCGACGCCAAGGTGGCCTACGCCGGCCCGCTGACCGGCTGGGGGCAGGTGGTGGTGCTGGATCTGGGTCCCGGCTGGCGCGCGGTGATCGCCGGGCTGGAAAGCGTCGACGTCCACGGCGACGCGCGTGTCGCGGACGGCCAGACCCTGGGTCGCAGCGGGCCGGACGGCGACGTCTATTTCGAACTGCGCCGCGACGAACGACCCATCGATCCGGGGCCGTGGTTGCGCTGAACCTGCAATAGTCCTTTGCATTATCCTCCGACGCTGATTTTATCGGCGGGACGCCGCGTCGCCACGATTTGGTCGTGTCTGCGGGGCCTTACCCTTCCAACGGGCGCCTTGAATGATCGGCCCGACCGAAAGAGACCGAATGCGTAAACTGCTCCTCGTCGGCTGCGCCGCACTGGTGCTCGGCGGCTCCGCCGCTGCTGTCTCAAGCCAGACGCCCCGCAACGAAACCTTCCGCATGCTGGAGCTGTTCGGCGACGTGGTCGGCATCGTGGAGCAGGCCTATGTCGTCCCGGTCGACAACAAGAAGCTGATCGAGGCGGCGCTGGCGGGAATGATGACCGCGCTGGACCCCCATTCCAACTATCTGCCGCCGTCCAACTACAGCGAACTGCGCGAGCGGACGGAGGGGCAGTATTCGGGCGTCGGTCTGACCATCAGCGCCGACGGCGGCATGGTGAAGGTCATCTCGCCGATGGACGACAGTCCCGCCGCCAAGGCCGGGGTCCAGGCGGGCGACGTCATCTCCTCCATCGAGGGCCAGAACGCGGCGGGCCTGACGGTCAGTCAGGTCTCCGAGAAACTGCGCGGCGCCGTGGGCACGAGCGTCAAGGTGACCTTCCTGCGCGACGGCTCCGATCCGCTGGAAGTGACCCTGACCCGCGAGGTCATCAAGGTCCAGTCGGTCACGGGCCGGGTCGAGGGCGACTTCGGCTACCTGCGCGTCTCGACCTTCAACGAGAACACCGGCCGCGAGCTGAACGAGGCCATCGCCAAGATCAAGGCCGAGAAGCCGGGCGTGAAGGGCTATGTCCTGGACCTGCGCAACAACGGCGGCGGCCTGCTGAACGCCGCCATCGACGTGTCCGACGCCTTCCTGGAACGCGGCGAGATCGTCAGCCAGCGCGGCCGGAAGCCCGAGCAGATCCAGCGCTATTCCGCCAAGCCCGGCGACATCACCGGCGGCCTGCCGTTGGTCGTCCTGGTCAACTACGGCTCGGCCTCGGCGTCGGAAATCGTCGCCGGCGCCCTGAAGGATCACCAGCGCGCGACCATCGTCGGCCTGACCAGTTTCGGCAAGGGGTCTGTCCAGACGGTGATCCCGCTGCGACAGGGCCAGGACGGCGCCCTGTCGATCACGACCGCGCGCTACTACACCCCTTCCGGCGCCTCGATCCAGAAGATCGGCATCGAGCCGGACCTGGAGGTCGCCCGTTCGGAAGCGGAGGCCCGCATCGTCTCGCGCTCCAGCTTCATCTATTCCGAGGCGGCCTACGCCACGGCGCTGGACGCCTCCATCGGCGCCGAGCGCAAGGGTCCGCACACCCCGCGCGAAGCTCCGGGCGACAAGTTCGACAAGGAAAAGGACTATCAGCTTCAGCGGGCGCTGGACGTCCTGCGCGCCGGCGGCGACCTGTCGAAACTGCCGGCCGCGCCCGAAGGCATCGTCGTCACCGAACCCGGCTCGACGCCCAAGCCCGACGCCGAACCAGCGGCGGATGAGCCCAAGGAAGAATAGGTCGGGACAGGGCGGCGCGAGCCGCCCTTTTTCTTGCGCCCGGCGTATTCTGCGGCTGAGCTGGACAGGCCGACTTGTCGGCGCACGTCCGACAAAAGAGTCATCACAGCGGGCACGACGCGGTCACGACGACCACGACGGGACCGAGCGCGCCTCGGCTCCCCGTTCCACGTCAGAGCGTTGATCAAGTTGCGGCTTCGCCGCTTCAGGTCCATCAAGTTTTCCGAACTGGCACAGCGCCGTCGTGACTTCGTCGTGCCCGTTGTGATGAAAAACGGCTTCCAGGCGCCCCGCATCACCTCAGCAATACGATTGCTCTATGACAGTCGGTCGCGGAAGGCCGAATAGTCGAAGTCGCGCACCGTCCTCAGCGCATCCGTCTCACTGTTCCACAGCACGATCGACGGCAGCGGCACGCCGTTGAAGGTGTTGGTCTTGACCATCGAATAGTGGGCCTGGTCCAGAAACGCGATCCGCGTTCCGGGCGTCGGCCGCTCGGCGAAGACGTAGTCACCGATGATGTCGCCGGCCAGGCACGACGGCCCGCCCAGCCGCACCGTCACCCCATGCTCGGGCTCTTTCAGCAGCGCGGGGCGATAGGGCGCCTCGATCACATCGGGCATATGGCAGGTGGCGGAGATGTCGGTGATGCCGATGGGCATGGCGTTGTCGAAGACGTCCAGCACCTCGCCGATCAGGATGCCGGCGTCCAGCGCCACGGCCTCGCCCGGCTCCAGATAGACCTGGACGCCGTGCCTGGCCTGCAGATCGCGCACGAAGGCGATCAGATCCTCGGCCTGATAGTCGGCGCGGGTGATGTGGTGCCCCCCGCCCAGGTTCAGCCATTTGATCCCGTCCAGCAGCGGCGCCAGCTTCGGCTCCACCGCCGCCCAGATGCGTGACAGCGGCTGGAAGTCCTGCTCGCACAGGGCATGGATGTGCAGGCCGTCTACGCCGATCAGATGTTCGGCCGTCAGTTGCGAAACCGGAAAGCCCAGGCGCGAACAGGGCTGGGCCGGGTCGTATTTGGCGACCTCGCCTTCGGAATGTTCGGGGTTCAGCCGCAGGCCGATCTCGAACACCTGCCCCTCGGCCCGCGCCTGGGTGATCAGGTCGGCGAAACGGGCGATCTGGGCCGGGTTGTTGAAGATGACGTGGTCGGACAGACGCAGGATCTCGGGCAGGTCCTGCGCCGTATAGGCCGGCGAATAGGTGGTCAGTTCCCCTTTGTAGAACTCGCGCGCCAGTCGCGCCTCCCACAGGCCCGAGGCGCAGACCCCGTCGAGGTATTCGCCGACCACATCGGCCAGCGACCACATCGAAAACGCTTTCAGCGCCAGAAGCACGCGCGCATCGGCCCCGTCGCGCACGCCTTTTAGCACGGACAGATTGCGACGGATGGCCGCCTCGTCCACCACGAAGGCGGGCGAGGCGACGCGGTTCAGGTCGAAATGCGCAAAGGCGCCCGGATCGCCGGCCTGGGTCTGCATTCAGTCGGTCCGATCAGAAGTCCAGGGGGGCGTCCAGGTCCTGAACCTTCCACGGCAGGCCGTGCTGGTTCAGCATGTCCATGAAGGGATCGGGGTCCAGCTGTTCCATGTTGAACACGCCGTCGCCCTTCCACTGGCCGGTCACCATCAGGGCCGCGCCGATCATGGCGGGGACGCCGGTGGTGTAGCTGACCGCCTGGTTTCCCGTTTCGGCATAGGCTTCTTCGTGGTCGCAGATGTTGTTGACGTAGACCGTCTTCTTGACCCCGTCCTTCATGCCGGTGACGATGACGCCGATGTTGGTCTTGCCCTTGGTGATCGGACCCAGCGAGGCGGGCTCGGGCAGCAGGGCCTTCAGGAACTCGATCGGAATGATCTCGCGGCCTTGGAACTGCATCGGCTCGATCGAGGTCATGCCGATGTTTTCCAGCACTTCGAGGTGCTTCAGATAGCTGTCGCCGAAGGTCATCCAGAAGCGGATGCGCTTGATCTCGGGATAGAACTTCGCCAGCGATTCCAGCTCCTCATGGTACATGAGGTACATGTTCTTCGGACCCACGCCCTCGAAGTCGAAGGTCTGTTTGTGGCTCAGCGCCGGGCCTTCGACCCACTGGCCGTTCTCCCAGTGACGCGAGTTCGCCGTCACTTCGCGCAGGTTGATCTCGGGGTTGAAGTTGGTCGCGAAGGGCAGGCCCGTGTCGCCGCCGTTGCAGTCCAGGATGTCCAGCGTCTCGATGGAATCCAGCAGGTGCTTCTTGACGTAGGTGGTGAAGACCGAGGTCACGCCGGGGTCGAAGCCCGAACCCAGCAGCGCCATCAGGCCCGCGTCCTTGAACCGGTCCTGATAGGCCCACTGCCACTTGTATTCGAACTTGGCCTCGTCGCGCGGCTCGTAGTTGGCGGTGTCCAGATAGTTCACGCCCGCCGCCAGACAGGCGTCCATGATCGACAGGTCCTGATAGGGCAGGGCCAGGTTCACGACCAGTTCGGGCTGCACCTTCTGGATCAGGGCCGTGGTCGCCGCCACGTCGTCGGCGTCGATGGCGGCAGTGTCGATGGCCACGCCAAAGCGCGACTTCACCGATTCCGCGATGGCGTCGCACTTGGACTTGGTGCGGCTGGCCAGGGTGATATGCGAGAAGATGTCCGTATTCATCGCCATCTTGTGGACGGCCACCGAACTGACGCCGCCTGCGCCGATAACCAGCACCTTGCTCATTCGTGCTTCTCCCGAAGTCAAAAAACCCTGGCGACAACGCCGCCCCTATAAAGGGCGCGGCTCTTAGCACGATGATGACAATCCGCTAAATGTCTTGGCGAAGGTCAGGCTTATAGCGCGATTGACTCGCTGCGGTTGCCTTGCCGCCTGTTTTCCTTCATAAGCCGCCGCTTCCGACGCAAGTGAACCTCGCGTCTCCACCCACACGACAGCTCTCGAGGGAGAGAACGAGGTGGGCGAGAACCCTCCGCCGACGTGATCGTCGCCGGGGGCCGTTGTCGTATGGAGCCGTTTCACCCGTCGATATGAGGTAGTGAATGTTCGAGGCTCTGAACGAGCGGCTGACAGGCGTCTTCGACCGGATCACCGGCCGCGGCGCCCTGTCCGAAAAGGACGTCGCCGAGGCGATGCGCGAAGTGCGCGTGGCCCTGCTTGAGGCCGACGTCGCCCTGCCGGTCGTCAAGGAATTCATCGCCTTCGCCACCGAACGCGCCACCGGCGAAGAGGTCATCCGTTCGGTCAAGCCGGCCGATCAGGTGGTCAAGATTGTCTATGACGGCCTGATCGAGATGCTGGGCGGCGAAGAGCCGGTCCCGCTGAACACCAACGCCAACCCGCCCGCCGTGGTGCTGATGGCCGGCCTGCAGGGCTCGGGCAAGACCACGACCTCGGCCAAGCTGGCGCTGCGCCTGACCAGGTTCGATCGCAAGAAGGTCATGATGGCCTCGCTCGATACGCGCCGTCCGGCCGCGATGGAGCAACTGGCCACCCTGGGCAAGCAGATCGAGGTCGCCACCCTGCCCATCGTGGCGGGTGAGAGCGCGGTCCAGATCACCAAGCGCGCCCTGACCGCCGCCAAGCTTCAGGGCTTCGATGTCCTGATCCTCGACACCGCCGGCCGCATCACCCTGGACGAAGGGCTGATGAATGAGGTGGCCGAGGTCGCCGAGATCGCCAAGCCGGTCGAGACCCTGCTGGTCGCCGACAGCCTGACCGGTCAGGATGCGGTTCGCACCGCCAAGGCCTTCCATGAGCGCCTGCCCCTGACGGGTCTGGTCCTGACCCGCGCCGACGGCGACGGGCGCGGCGGCGCCATGCTGTCGATGCGGGCCGTCACCGGCCTGCCGATCAAATATCTGGGCGCGGGCGAAAAGGTCGATGCGCTGGACGTCTTCGACGCCCGCCGCGTCGCCGGCCGCATCCTGGGTCAGGGCGATATCGTCGCCCTGGTCGAAAAGGCCAGCCAGGACCTGGATCAGGCCAAGGCCGAGAAGATGGCCCGCAAACTGGCCAAGGGGCAGTTCGACCTGGACGACCTGGCCGGTCAGCTTCAGCAGATGAAGCGGATGGGCGGTCTTCAGGGCATCATGGGCATGCTGCCCGGCGTGGCCAAGATGAAGAACCAGATGGCCGACAGCGGCATCGACGACCGCATGATCCTGCGTCAGGAAGCCATCATCTCCTCGATGACCAAGGCCGAGCGCAAGAAGCCCGACCTGCTGAACGCGTCGCGCAAGAAGCGCATCGCCGCCGGCGCCGGCGTCGATGTGCAGGATGTGAACCGGGTTCTGAAACAGCACCGCCAGATGGCCGATGTGGTCAAGTCGATGGCGCGCGGCGGACCCAAGAAGATGCAGCAGATGGCCGCCATGCTGGGCGGCCTCGGCGGCGGCGGCGGACTGCCCGGCATGGGCGGCGGCGGCCCCGACATGGCCCGCCTCAAGGCGCTGGGCGGCGGCAAGATGGCCGAACCCTCCGCCGACGATCTGAAAGCCATTCAGGACCGCCTCGCGGGTCTGGGCGGCGGACAACTTCCGGGAGGCCTGCCGGGTCTTCCGGGCTTCCCTCCCAAGAAATAACGACTACCTGGAAAGAGACTTGAAATGCTGAAGATTCGTCTGGCCCGCGGCGGCGCCAAGAAGCGCCCCTACTACCACATCGTCGTCGCCGACTCGCACTCGCCCCGCGACGGCAAGTTCATCGAGAAGGTCGGCAGCTACAACCCGATGCTGCCCAAGGACGGCGCCCAGCCGCGCGTCGCCCTGAAGGTCGAGCGTATCGCTGAATGGCTCGGCAAGGGCGCCCAGCCGACCGACCGGGTCGCGCGTTTCCTGTCGCAGGACGAGACCCTGGGCCAGAAGGTCAAGTGGACCCAATCCAACAACCCGAACAAGGCCCAGCCCGGCAAGAAGGCGCAAGAGCGCGCCGCCGAACGCGCCCAGCGCGAAGCCGACCGCCTGGAAGCCGAAGCCGCCGCCAAGGTCGAGGCCGCTGAAGCCGCCGCCCGCGCCAAGGAAGAGGCCGCCGCCGCCGCCGAAGCCGCCAAGAACGCTCCGGCTGCCGAGGAAGCGCCTGCCGAAGACGCTCCGGCCGCCGAAGCGACCAAGGAAAAGGCCGAAGGCTAAGCCTTTCGGTTTGACGATGATCAGGGCGGCGTCTTCCGGCGCCGCCTTTTTCATGCGCTAAGGACGACCATGACCACGGAAAGCAGATTGATCCTCGTCGGCCAGGTCGGCGGTGGTTTCGGGGTGCGGGGGGAGGTGCGCGTGACCGCCTTCACCGCCGATCCCCTGGCCCTGACCGCCTATGGCCCGCTGCTGCGCGCGGACGGGACCGTGGCCCTGACCCTGACCTCGACCCGGCCCGACAAGAACGGCGTCGTCGGCCGCGCCAAGGAGATCGCCACCAAGGAACAGGCCGACGCCCTGCGCGGCCTGAAGCTGCACGTCCCCCGCGACCGCTTCCCCGAGCCGGACGAGGACGAATTCTATCTCGCCGACCTTCTGGGCGTGCAGGTCCGCGACGTCGCCGGCGCCGTCATGGGCGTGGTGAAGTCGGTCCAGAATTTCGGCGCCGACGACATGCTGGAGATCGCACCCGCCGCCGGCGGCCCGACCTGGTATCTGCCCTTCACCAAGGAGGCGACGCCCGAGCTGCACCTGGCCGACGGCTGGCTGATGGCCGCGCCGCCGACCGAGGTGGGCGAGCGGGAGCCCGATTAGGCGTCTTCGACCGGGGCGTCGCCGACGTGTTTCTTGATCGATTCGATGGCCCGCTTGGCCCCCGACTTGTCGGAATAGCCCTCGGTCGAGAAGATGATCTCGGAATTGTATTTGAAGCGGACGCGGTATTCGCCGGCCTTGTCCTGATAGACTTCGAACTTGTGCGCCATCGGGCGTCTCCCTGGATTTGACCGACTGTCGGCCATGGCCAAGCTGACCCAGCCACATGTGCGGTTCCAGACACAAGCGCGCGATCAAAACGGCGCCCACCGCAGTTGCCAAATGGTGAGAGCTTCCCGACATGGGAACTTCAACCGCCAGAGGCTCGCCCCATGTCCGACCTGTCCGTCTTCCCGATCACGCAACGTTGGCCGGCCCAGCATCCCGACCGCATCCAGCTCTATTCCCTGCCCACGCCCAACGGGGTGAAGGTGTCGATCATGCTGGAGGAGGTTGGCCTGGCCTATGAACCGCACCTGATCGACATCACGGCCAACGAGACCTGGGGGCCGGAGTTTCTGTCGCTGAACCCCAATGGCAAAATCCCCGCCATACTCGATCCGAACGGCCCGAATGGAAAGCCGCTGGCCCTGTTCGAATCCGGGGCCATCCTGATCTATCTGGCGGAAAAGACCGGCCGGCTGCTCTCGGCCGATCCGGCGACCCGCTACGAGACGATCCAGTGGGTCATGTTCCAGATGGGCGCGATCGGCCCGATGTTTGGCCAACTGGGCTTCTTCCACCGCTTCGCGGGCAAGGATTACGAGGACAAGCGCCCGCGGGACCGCTACGTCGCCGAAAGCCGCCGCCTGCTGGGCGTGCTGGAGACGCAGTTGGACGGTCGCGACTGGATCGTCGGAGACTATTCCATCGCCGACGTCGCCACCCTGGGCTGGGTCCGCAATCTGATCGGCTTCTATGAGGCCGGCGAGATCGTGGGCTTCAAGGATTTCCCGCGCGTCGCCGCCTGGCTGGAGCGCGGTCTGGCACGGCCGGCCGTGCAGCGCGGGCTGGAGATTCCGGCGCGTCACTGAACCGTCGCCGCCGGCGGGCATTATCTGACGGCATCAACTGGAGCGAGACTTATGGGTATCTTCTCTTCGATCTGGAACAAGATCACGGGCCACAAGCCCAAGACGGCCCCGCAGCAGACCCCGGCGCCTTCGGCCCAACCCGCGCCCGGCGCCGCCCCGGCCGCCACCCCCGCGCTTCCGCCCGTGGATGTGGAGGCTGTTCTCAGCGACCTGGCGGCGTCCAAGGGCGGCGGCGGCAACTGGCGCACCTCGATCGTGGACCTGCTGAAGCTGCTGGACCTGGATTCCAGCCTGGCGGCCCGCAAGGAACTGGCCGAGGAGCTGAACGTGCACGCCGGCGAGCACGGCTCGGCCGAACAGAACATCGCCCTGTCCAAGGCGGTCTGGCAGAAGCTGGCCGAAAACGGCGGCCAGGTTCCGGCCTCGCTGCGCGACTGACCCGGCCTCAAGCAGCGCGAAGCGCGGTAGGCCACAAAAAAAGCGACGCTGGGTCAGGCCGTTGGTCTGATCCAGCGCATCGCCGCAAGGGCGGCGAATCCGACGACCAGTCCCCAGAAGGCCGCGCCGATCCCGAACAGGGCCAGGCCGGAGCCGGTGGCCGCGAAGGTCAGGACGGCGGCCTCGCGCTCTTCAGTCTTCGCCAACATGGCGCCCAGCGCCCCGGTCAGGGCCGCGATCAAGGCCAGCCCCGTGATGATGGCCAGGACGGCAGGCGGCATGGCGATGAACAATCCCGCCAGCGGCGCTGCGAACAGGGCCACGACCGCATAGAATCCGCCGTAGATGATGCCGACCATCCACCGTTTCGCCGGATCGGGATGGGCGTCGGCGTCCGTGCAGATTGCGGCGGTGATGGCGGCCAGATTGACTCCATGCGCCCCGAACGGCGCGGCGACCAGGCTGGTCAGGCCGGTGGCGAAGATCAGGCGGTTGGCGGGCGGCTGGTAGCCTGCGGCCCTCAGCACCACCAGCCCTGGCAGGTTCTGCGAGGCCAGGGTCACCAGAAACAGCGGCAGGCCCAGGCTGACCGCGACCTTCCAGTCGAAGGCGGGCATGACGGGCGTCAGACCGCCGAACAGGCCGGTTCCCGGCGGCAGGCCGATCCGCCCCCGGAAGGCCAGTACAGCAAAGGCGGCGACCAGAACCGCAGGCAACGCCCAGGCGGGCCGCAACCGCCTTGCGACGATGAAGACGGCCAGCAATCCGACCGCCAGACCCTTCTCGTCCGGCACGACCTTGAACAGCCTCAACACGAAGGGCAGCAGCACCCCCGCCAGCATGGCCGAGGCGACGGAGGCCGGGATTTTCTGCGCCAGCCGCCCCAGCGCGGGCAAGAGGCCCGTCAGCACCATCAGGACCGCCGCGAACACGAAGGCCCCGATGGCGTTGGCCCAGCCCAGCCCCAGCGTGGAGGCCGCCAGCAGGGCCGCGCCCGGCGTCGACCAGGCCAGCACGACCGGCATCCTTAATCGCCAGCTCAGCAGCATGCCCGGCAGGCCGATGCCCAGGCACAGGGCGGTGACCATCGAAACGATCTGGCTCGGACTGGCCCCCAGCGCCTGGCCCGCCTGGACCACCAGGGCGACCGTGCCGCCGAACCCGACGACGGTGGCCACGGCGGCGGCGGAGAAGCTGGCGGGGGGCGGGAGGTCGGACGCGCTCATGGCCCTACGGATAAGCGGGGCCGTTGCGTCCCGAAAGCAAAAAGGGCCGCCGGTTCGTCCCGGCGGCCCCCTGAGTGTTCACCGATCCGTCGGGATCAGCCCTCGAAATCTTCCGGCAGGCCCACGGCGTGGAAGCCTGCATCGACGTGGACGACTTCGCCCGTGGTCGAACGGCCCAGGTCCGAGCACAGCCACAGGGCCGCGCCTGCCACACCTTCCATCGAGGTCTCTTCCTTGATCAGCGAGAACTGCGCGGACTTGGAGTGCAGGCCGCGTCCGCCTGAAATGCCCGCCAGCGACAGGGTGCGCATGGCGCCCGCCGAGATGGCGTTGACGCGGATGTTCTTGGGTCCCAGGTCGCGCGCGATATAGCGGGTGGCGGCCTCCAGCGCGGCCTTGGCCACGCCCATGGTGTTGTAGTTCGGAATGACCCGCTCGGACCCCAGATAGGTCAGGGTGATCATCGATCCGCCATTGGGCATCAGCCTGGCCGAGCGACGCGCCACATCCACGAAGCTGAAGGCCGAGATGTTCAGGGCCAACAGGAAGCTGTCGCGCGTGGTGTTGTCGACGAACGACCCTTTCAGCTCATCCTTGTTGGCGAAGGCGACCGAATGGACGACGAAGTCGATCGTGCCGAATTCTTTTTCCAGTTCGGCGAAGGCGGCGTCCATCGAGGCGTCGTCGGTGACGTCGGCCTGGATCAACAGCTTGGCGCCGACGCTTTCGGCCAGCGGACGCACGCGGCGCTCCAGCCCCTCGCCCAGATAGGTGAAGGCCAGTTCGGCGCCCTGGGCGGCCAGTTGCGAGGCGATGCCCCAGGCGATGGAGCTGGAGTTCGCGACCCCCATGATCAGGCCCTTCTTGCCTTTCATGAGGTCTCCGGTGGGCATGTCCCAGCCTTCGCTCGTCGCCATGATACGTCTCCTGATGATTTGGCGGAGGGTTAGCAGGGGCCGGTGCGAACCGGAACCCCCGCAAGCTTCCCCAGGGTTAAAGCAGGGCCGAAACCGCCTGACGCGCGGCCTCGCCCAGGTCTGGGCGTTTCAGCGCCAGGGCGACGTTGGCGCGAAGCAGGCCGATCTTGTCGCCGCAATCGTGGGTCACGCCCGCATATTCGACGGCGGTGAAGGTCTGCGTCCGCATCAGCCGCGCCATGGCGTCGGTCAGCTGAATCTCGTTGCCGGCGCCCCGTTCCTGGGTCGCCAGCAGGTCGAAAATTTCCGGCTGCAGGATGTAGCGGCCCGCGATGGACAGATTGGACGGCGCCGTGCCGGGGGCGGGCTTTTCGACCATCCCCTTCATGGCGATGCGATTGCCCTCGCGGGCGGCGGGATCGACGATGCCGTATTTGTGGGCCTGCTCGATATCGACCGATTCCACCCCGATCAGATTGCCGCCCGTCTCGGCGTAGACCTCGACCAGCTGCTTCAGGGCGCCGGGCTTACCGTCCACGATCACGTCGGGCAGGACGACGGCGAAAGGCTCGTGGCCGATGATGTCGCGCGCGCACCAGACGGCGTGCCCCAGGCCCTTGGGCTGCATCTGGCGGGTGAAGCTCATTTCGCCGGGACGCGCCAGTTCGGCGTTCATGGCCGCCAGGATCTCGGTCTTGCCCTTGGCCTCCAGCTGGGCCTCAAGCTCGATCTGGTGGTCGAAATAGTCCTCTATGGCTTCCTTGGAGCGGCCGGTCACGAAGACGATATGCTCGATCCCCGCCTCGCGCGCCTCTTCGACGATGTAGGACAGGATGGGTCGGTCGACGACGTTCAGCAGTTCCTTCGGCGTCGTCTTGGTGCCGGGAAGAACCCGCGTGCCGAGACCGGCGACGGGGAATACGGCCTTGCGCAGGCGCGTGGGCGTGGAGGTCATAAATGAATCCTGACAGCTATGCCGCCCCTTCTAACCGGTGCGGGCCGGCGAAAGAAGGGGCGGGACGGCGGTCGGTTCCGACCTTATTTGGCGGGACGCGCCATCGGGGTCATGGCGGCGATGGTCGAGCGCTGGGCCATAAGCTGATCTTCGGGCAGGGGGATCAGGCCGCGGTCGGCCAGATAGCCGCCCTTGCCGGCCGAGCCTTCCGACAGGAATTCCTGCACGAACTGCTGCAGGCCGGGGATCACGCCGATGTGGGCCTTCTTCACATAGATGTAGAGGCTGCGCGACAGCGGATAGGCGCCGCTGGCGATGGTGTCGGCGGTGGGCGAGACGCCGTCGATGGTCTCGGCCTTCACCGTGTCCAGGTTCTGCTCCAGGAAGGAATAGCCGAACACGCCCAGCGAGCCCGGCGTGCGGGTCAGGGTCTGGACGATGGCGTTGTCGTTCTCGCCCGAATCGATCCAGGCGCCGTCCTCGCGCAGGGTGTGGGCGATGGCTTCGAACCGGTCCTTGTCCCCTTCGATGGCCTTGACCCCCGGAACCAGCTTGGCGCCCGGCGTCATGCCCAGCTCCAGGAAGGCGTCGCGCGTGCCCGAGGTGGGCGGCGGGCCATAGACCTGGATGCGCTGGACCGGCAGGCCCTTGTTCACGTCGTTCCATGTCTTGGTCGGGTTGGCGACGAAGGTTCCGTTCGGGCTGGGCACGTCCTTGGCCAGACCTTCATAGAGATCGTTCAGTTCGAAGTTGAAGCCGTTGCCGTTGCGGGCGGTGGCGATGACGATGCCGTCGAAGCCGATCTTGATCTCGACGATGTCCTTGACGCCGTTCTTGGCGCACAGATCGAACTCGGACTGTTTCATCTGGCGCGAGGCGTTGGCGATGTCGGGGGTGTTGGGGCCGACACCCTGGCAGAAGGCCTGAATACCGCCGCCGGTGCCCAGGGATTCGACGCGCGGCGCAGCCCCGCCGGAGGTGCGGGCGAAGGTCTCGGCGACGCGGGTGGCGAACGGGAAGACGGTGGACGACCCCGCCGCCCAGATGCCTGAGCGGGTTCCCGACGGCGAACCGCCCGCGCCGCCGCCGTCGCCGCAGGCCGCCAGGGCCATGAGGGCCGTCGCCGCCACGGCGTATTTCAGTGAACGGATCATCAGTCGCTCTCCCTGAGCCTCGATTTCGCGACGCTTAGACCAGAGGTTTGTGACGGTTTTTGTCGCCGGTCAGCGCCCCGTCACAGCAGGCGGCGACGCATGACCTGCGACAGGGTGTCGATCAGGGTCACGGCGACCACGACGACGATGACGATGGCCGAGACGGCGCGGAAATCGAAGGCGTTCATACTGTCGAACAGCACCTGGCCGATGCCCCCGGCGCCGATCAGGCCGAGCACCGTCGCCGAACGGCTGTTGGATTCGAAGCGGTACAGGGCGAACGACGTCCACAGCGGCGCGACCTGCGGCAGCACGCCCCAGACGATCTCGTGCAGCTTGCCCGCGCCTGTGGCGCGCACGCCCTCGACCGGACCCTTGTCGATGGATTCCACCGCTTCCGAGAACAGTTTGGCCAAGACGCCGGCCGTGTTCAGGGTGATGGCCAGGACGCCGGCCAGCGGCCCCAGGCCCACGGCGGTGACGAACAGCAGGCCGATCACCAGGTCCGGCACCGAACGCAGCAGGTTCATCACCCAGCGCACCGGCGTCACGATCCAGACGGGGGCGATGTTGCGCGCCGCCGCCAGACCCAGCGGAATGCCCAGAAGGACGGCTAGGAAGGTGCCCCACAGGGCGATCTGGACCGTCTCCCACATCTTGGCGACGAACATCTTCCAGTCGGCGAAGTCGGGCCGCAGCAGGTCGTGGACGAACAGTTTGGTGCTGTCGTTGCCCGCGAACAGGCGCGAGATATTGCCCAGGTCCACCGCATCGATGCTGTAGAGCAGGACGGCCGCGACGCCGCCCCAGACCAGGATGTCGGCGACCCAGGCGAGGGTCGATTTCTTGGGCGCCGCCGGAATGGCGAGCGCAGGAGAGGCTGTGGTCAAGGACGCACCTCGCGCAGGCTGCGCAGGCGTTGCAGTTCGCGCTCGGCGGCGGCGGCGCCGGCGGTGTCGCCCTTGGCGCGGGCCTCGCCCAGCTTCTGGTCGGCGATCATCTCGCGGATCGGGTCCAGATAGCTGTCGTCGGCGGCGGCGAAGCGCGAATATTCCAGGTCCGCCAGGATTTTGCGCTGACGCTCGGCCTCGGCGCCTTCGCCCTGGCCATAGGTCAGGAAGAAGCTGCGGATCTTTTCCTTCAGCGCCGGGTCCAGGTCCTCGCGCACGACGATGCCGCTCTCGGGGATCGGAGGCGAGGTCCAGATGTCCTCGATCTGGGCGGCCAGCTGCGGGTTCTCCTTGCGCATGAACAGGGTGTTGACGCTGTTGGAGGTCGCCACGTCGATCACGCCGGTCGCCACGCCGAAGGCGTTGGCCTGGTGGTTGGCCGAACGCACCGTCTTGAAGCACTGGCTGGGAACCACGCCGCGCGGATTGAACAGGAAGGTCAGAGGGGCCAGGGTGCCCGAGGTCGACTGGGCGTCGCCGATGCCGAAGTTGTATTGCTTGCCGCACGCCAGAACCTTGTCCAGCGTGATGCCCGAACCCTTCTTGACGATCAGGGTCGATTGATAGCTGTCCAGACCCTCGCGGTTGACGGTGCGGGCGATGACCTCGGCCTTGGCGCGGTCGATGGCCTCCACCTCGGGCTTGGCCGAGAACCAGCCGACCTGGGTGTGATTGCCGCGCATGGCCTCGACCAGGACGGTGTAGTTAGAGCCGAAATAGGGTTTCACCGGCACGCCGACGGCCTTGGACATGTCGTCCAGCAGCGGCTGCCACAGCGGGCCGGCCGAGGCCTGGCCTTCCGCCGACAGGATGGAGAAGGTCAGCTCCGTGGGCGCGCCGCCCGCCGTCTTCTTGTCATCGCCGCCGCCGCCGCACGCGGCCAGGCCCAGGATCATCACGGCGGCGCCGGCCGCCGCCATCAGACGGTGGGTGGGGGCAATACGGGACAGGCTCATGCCTTGGTCTCCCAGAACGCGTCCTCGAATTCGGGACCGTAGATTTCGATCAGGCGCTTTTGGTCCAGCGCCGTGGAGGGGCCGTCATAGACGATCTTGCCGCCCTGCAGCGCGATGACCCGGTCGCAGTAGCGGATGGCGTAGTCGACCTGGTGCAGGGTGACGATCACGCCCAGGCCGTCGCGCTTGTTCAGCTCGACCAGCAGCTCCATCACCTTGCGGGCCGACACCGGGTCCAGCGAGGCGACGGGTTCGTCGGCCAGAATGGCCTTGGCGCCCTGGACGATGGCGCGGGCGATGGCGCCGCGCTGCTGCTGGCCGCCCGACAGGGTGTTGGCGCGCTGGGCGGCGTAGTCGCTGACGCCGACGCGGTGCAGGGCCGCCATGGCCTTGTCCTTGTCGGCCTGGGGCCACATCCCCAGAAGGCCTTGCCACGAGGGCAGGCGGCCCAGGGCGCCCAGCATGACGTTGGAGAACAGGCTAAGGCGGCCGACCAGATTGAACTGCTGGAAGATCATGCCCAGCTTGCCGCGCGCCTTGCGCACCGCCCCGGTGACGCGGCCGTCCTTCTGCACCGTCTCGCCGAAGACCTGAATGGTCCCCTTGCCGGCGTCGATGGACTGAAGCCCGGTGATGGAGCGCAGCAGGGTGGACTTGCCCGACCCGGACGGTCCGATCAGGGCGACCATCTCGCCCGAGGCGACCGAGATCGAGACGCCGTCCAGCGCCTTTCGCGATCCGAAGGTCTTCGACACGTCACGCGCCTGGACTAGCCCGGGGGCGACGGCGGCTGCGGATGAACTCATGAACTCGCTAGGAGGCTGTGGCGAAGGGGCGCCGCATGACGCGGCGAAGGCGTTTGGGCAAGTCCTAATCGCACGGCGCGAGGGATTTCGTCTAGCCCGCGCTTGTCCGGGCCGGGGCGCCGCAGCGCCGCAGCCGCTCGGCGTCCGCGACATTGGCGAAGTCCGCATCCTGCATCAGCCGCGCGTCCATCGCCGACGCCGCCCGCGCCAGAACCGGATGGACGGACAGGGAGGCCAGGGCCTTGCGCAGCCTGATCGCGCTGGTCAGGTCGTGGGCGCCGTGACGGACCACGGGGCCGAAGATGTCGTCCAGCAGATCGTGCGCCGACAAGGGCTCGGCCAGCACGCGGTCGCAGGGCGGCCGGTCGTCGGGCGCCGTATCGGCCCACCGGTCCAGAAGCCGCACCCCCGAACCGATCACCCCGACCACGGTGCCGATGTCGTTGACGGCGGCCGACAGGGCCTTGTCGGCGATTTCGCCCAGCACGATCAGCCCATACCGCGGATCCTGGTCGAACGACCGTTCGCGCCCCAGGGTGAAGGCGGTCTGCACGGCATCGGTGTCCATGGCGTCGCCGCCCAGCCGCGCCAGGGGTTCGCCGCGCATCAGGAAGGCGCCGGGCCGGGCGATCACCTGGATGCGACCCTCGGCTCGTTCGGCTGTCGCCTGAAGGCTCTGGATGTCCACGTTCAGCACATAGCCGGTCTGGGCCGCCGTCACGACCGGCCCTTGATCCAGAACGCCGGCCGACGCGCCCATGCGGGGCCGCTTCGCCTCGGCGGTCAGGGCGGCCAGGGTTTCGGCCTCGACCCGCTCCACCGTATGGCTGAGGCGCGCCAGCCGCGTCAGGCGGCTGACCCAGGTCAGCAGGCGAAAGGCGACCAGGGCCACCACCGCCAGGCTGAACAGGAAGATGATCGCCCGGCCGCCCGGTCCGTAATACTGGGCGTTGATCGCGGTGACCCCGACGATGGCGTAGAGGAAGGCGCCGACGAAGGTGGCCAGGGCCTTCTGGGTGCTTTCGTCGCCCGTGATCAGGGCGGCGGCGCGCGGCGTCGCGGCGCTGGAGACGCTGGTGTAGGCGGTGACCATGGCCCCCAGCGAAAAGGTCGCGACGGCCAGCAGGCTGGACGCCAGTATGGTCAGCACCGCCTCGACCGAATCCCCGCCGAACCGCTCGGCCAGCACCGTCGGCGCGAACGGCGCGCCCCAGGCGCCGGCCAGGGCCGCGACCACGCCCAGCGCCGCATAGAGGCTGGCCCGCCACCACAGCTGTCGCGACATCCGTCGAAACAGGAATATCCAACGGTTCATCCGCGCCTCCGCCGTCTGAACGGCCGCCAAAGGCCAAGGTTGCCGCTGTTGCGGTCATTACGGGGGTGGACGGACATTTGTGACAGTCCCGGTCCGATCAAACCCAGGCCCTGCCATGAAATTACCGCTTTACATGACAGTCCACAGCCCCCATATCGCGCTCTCCGGCGGACCCCGTAGGTCTAACCGTTACGCGCTGCTAACGCCGGTCTGGGTTAACAATTAGCAGGGGGTTACGTGAATTGCGCACGTACCAACTTCCCCTGGACCTGGTCCGTGAGCGGCCTCCTGAACGTCCCGTCGCCCTCGTGCGGCCGCGTTCGGTATCCGTAGCGGCGCGCTGGTTCCAGGATAATCTGAAAGCCGACGTCTTCTATGCTGTGAAGGCCAACCCCTCGCGCTGGGTCATCGAGACCCTGGTCGAGGCCGGCGTTCGCGCCTTCGACGTGGCGTCCATCGCCGAGATCGAACTGGTCCGTTCGGTCAGCCATGACGTGCGCCTGGCCTTCATGCATCCGGTCAAGAGCCGGTCTGCGATCACCAAGGCCTATTTCGATCACGGCGTCCGCACCTTCTCGCTGGATTGCGTGGAAGAGCTGAACAAGATCCTCGACGCCACCGGCGGCGCCGACGACCTGAACCTGATCGTGCGCATGGCCGTGTCGGCGGACGGCGCCGCCTATACCCTGTCGGGCAAGTTCGGCGTGTCGTCGGATCAGGCCCCCGCCCTGCTGCTGGCCACCCGCCAGGCGGTCAAGGAAGGGTTGATGGGCGTCAGCTTCCATGTCGGTTCGCAGTGCATGCGCCCGACCGCCTATCAGGCGGCCATGGCCCAGGTCGGCCGTTCGATCAGCCGCGCGGGCGTGATCGTCGATATCGTCGATGTCGGCGGCGGCTTCCCGTCGGTCTATCCGGGCATGGTCCCGCCGGACATGAGCGAATACGCCGACGCAATCCATCGCGGCTTCAACGAGATGCCGGTGTCTGAAACGACCGAGCTGTGGTGCGAGCCCGGCCGGGCGCTGGTCGCCGAATCCTCGTCGATCCTGGCCCGCGTCGATCTGCGCAAGGGCGACGTCCTGTATCTGAACGACGGCTCCTACGGCTCGCTGTTCGACGCGACCCATTCGCGCTGGCCCTTCCCGACCAAGCTGGTCCGGGACGGCGAGGCGTCGGGCGATCTGAAGGCGTTCCAGTTCTACGGTCCGACCTGCGACTCGATCGACCATATGCCGGGCCCCTTCTGGCTGCCGACCGATGTGCGCGAAGGCGACTTCATCGAGATCGGCATGCTGGGCGCCTATGGCGTCGCCATGTCGACCGGCTTCAACGGCTATGGCGAACACGACATCGCTGTAGTCGAGGACGCCCCGATGGCCTCGCTCTACGGTCTGGCGCCGCGCTCCATCCCCACCGTGCGCACCACGGCGGAAGAGAACGCACGCAAGGTCGTTCGCCTGTCGCGTCCCAAGGGCAAGGCCGGTCAGCGCAAGTCGCGCCGGAAGTAGGGCGCCCGCACCTCATATCCGTCATCCTCGGGCTCGACCCGAGGATCGGCCGCTGTGCGTTACCCTTGCGAGGAGAGCACGGCGGAACCTCCGACGCTCGGATCAAGTCCGAGAGTGACGGCTCAAGGTTGGGCGTCTATCGGTCCTGTCGGTCGCTCCGTCCCGGCACGTCTGCTTGTTCGACGGGCGCTCAAATCACAGGGAAACCGCCGAAATGAACGCTCCCGTTCAATCGAACACCAAGGCCCAGCTGCTGCAGAACGTCGTCGAGCACGTCGACATCACGTCCTTCGACGCCCGTCCGATCATCGACTCGATGCGGAAGATGTCGTTCAGCAGCCGCGACACCGCCCGCGCCGCCGACATCTTCTCGATGGCCATCGAGGATGCGGATTGCTCGCCCTGGCTGATCCTGGCCGGTTCGACCTCGGCGGGCGGCTGCATGGACGTCTATCGCGACATGGTGAAGTTCGGCATGGTGGACGCCGTGGTCGCCACCGGCGCCTCCATCGTGGACATGGATTTCTTCGAGGCCCTGGGCTTCAAACACTATCAGGCCGCCGGCCAAGTGGACGACAACGTCCTGCGCGACAACTACATCGACCGCATCTACGACACCTATATCGACGAGGAAGAGCTTCAGGCCTGCGATCACACCATCCTGGAGATCGCCAACCGGCTGGAGCCACGCGGCTATTCCAGCCGCGAGTTCATCTGGGAAATGGGCAAGTGGCTGTCGGAGGGCAACGCCAAGAAGCCCGGCTCCCTGATCCAGACCGCCTATGAAGAGGGCGTGCCGATCTTCTGCCCGGCCTTTGTGGACTCGTCCGCCGGCTTCGGCCTGGTCAAGCACCAGAAGGAGCGTGCGGCCGCCGGCCAGCCCTATCTGATGCTGGACGCCATCGCCGACTTCCGCGAACTGACCGACATCAAGATCGCGGCGGGCGTCACGGGCCTGTTCATGGTCGGCGGCGGCGTGCCCAAAAACTTCGCCCAGGACACGGTCGTCTGCGCCGAAATCCTGGGCGTTGAGGCCGAGATGCACCGCTATGCGGTCCAGATCACCGTCGCCGACGTCCGCGACGGCGCCTGTTCGTCGTCCACGCTGAAAGAGGCCGCCTCCTGGGGCAAGGTCCAGACGACCCACGAACAGATGGTCTTCGCCGAGGCCACCACCGTCGTGCCCCTGATCGGCTCCGACGCCTATCATCGCGGCGCCTGGAAGGCTCGCGAGAAGCGCCGTTGGAACAAGCTGTTCGACAGGGCGTGAGCCAAACAAAAAGGCCGGTGGATCGCTCCACCGGCCTTTCTTGATTCAGCAATAGTGGGATCAGGCCGCGCAGGCCTCAAACCCGGCCCGCAGCGCCGCTTCGTCCAAATCCCGGCCGATGAAGACGGCGCGGCTCCAGCGGCGTTCGGCGGTGCCCCATTCGCGTTGCAGGTCGCCTTCCAGGATCATGTGAACGGCCTGGAAGACCAGACGGCGGTCCTCGCCCTTCACCTCGATGATGCCCTTGGCGCGCAGGATGTTCTGCCCCTGCTCGCCCAGCAACCGGTCCAACCAGGCGGTGAACTTGGCGCCGTCCAGCGGGCGGTCCAGCGACAGGGAGATCCCCTTGATGTCGTCCTGGTGGGCGTGGCCCCTCGCGCCGTGATCATGATGGTGGTGGTCATGCCCGTGGTCGTGGTCATGATGGTGGTGATCGTGGCCGCAATGTTCGTCGTGCACATGGCCGTCCGCGCCATGCGGCGGGTTCACGAAGTCCGGCTTAACCTCGAGAATGCGCTCCAGATCGAAGGCCCCCAGGCCCAGCACCTGATCCAGCGGCACGTTCGACCGTTCGGCCCGCACGATGGGCGCCAGCGGATTCAGTGCGCGCAGGCGCGCCTCGACCGCCTCCAGTTCGTCCGCCGTCGCCAGATCGACCTTGTTCAGGATGATCCGGTCGGCGAAGGCCACCTGTTCGCGCGCCTCCCTGGAATCGTCCAGTCGCGCCATCACGTGTTTGGCGTCGACCAGGGTGGTGACGCTGTCCAACTGGGTCTTGGCCTTGACGTCCTCGTCGACGAAGAAGGTCTGGGCCACCGGACCGGGGTCGGCCAGGCCCGTCGTCTCAACGATGATGGCGTCGAAGGCGGGTTTGCCGGGGCGCTGGCGCTTCATCAGGCCTGCGACCACACGGATCAGGTCGCCGCGCACGGTGCAGCAGACGCAACCGTTGTTCATTTCGAACACGTCTTCGTCGGCGCCGACCACCAGGTCATTGTCGATGCCGATCTCGCCGAACTCGTTGACGATCACGGCGTAGCGCTTGCCGTGATCTTCGGTCAGGATGCGGTTCAGCAGCGTCGTCTTGCCCGCCCCCAGATAGCCGGTCAGCACGGTGACGGGAATCTTGCCGTTCGTTGCGGCGGAGGAGGCGGGGGCGGCGAGGGTGTCGGTCATAGGCCGCTAGATGGCGGCTGACATCACGCTTGGGAAGAGGGAGCCTTAAGCCTTCTTCACGAACTCGGTGCGCAGGACCAGGCCGCGCACCTTTTCGACATTGGCCTCGATCTCGTCGGGATCCCCGGTCAGGCGGATGTTCTTGACCAGGGTCCCGCGCTTCAGCGTCACCCCGCCCGATCCCTTGACCTTCAGGTCCTTGATCAGGGTCACGCTGTCGCCATCGGCCAGGATGTTGCCGTTGGAGTCTTTGGTCACGTCGTCGGTCATGGTGGGGGTTCTAGCGTCGGGTCGGGCGAATATCCATGCTAAATATATGGCTATTGGACACGGTCTCCTCCCCACATCGTGGGGAGGTGGCGCGGCGCTTCTTGAGCGCCGTGACGGAGGGGTTCTTCACGCTGCACAGCCAAGAGCCCCTCCGTCTCTCCGCTACGCTTCGAGCCACCTCCCCGCAAAGCGGGGAGGAGACAATCAATCCGGCACGTTTGCCTCAAGCTCATCCAGCCACACCCGCGCCGAACCATCCGACGGCGCCCGCCAATCGCCGCGTGGCGACAGCGACCCGCCCGTCACGACCTTTGGCCCGTTCGGCAGGGCAGATCGCTTGAACTGGGCGGTCTGGAAGAAGCGGATCAGGAACTTCCGCAACCAGCCCTTGATCGTCGCCAGATCGTATTCGATCTTCTCGTCCTCGGGGGTGTTCGCCGGCCAGTCGCCCGCGCCCGCGTCGCCCCAGGCCTGATGCGCCAGGAAGGCGACCTTGGACGGCGCCATCCCGAACCGGCTGATGTAGAACAGGAAGAAGTCGTTCAGCGCATAGGGGCCGACGGTCCCTTCCGTCGATTGGATCACACCGTCCTTGGCCGGCACCAGTTCGGGCGAGATCTCGGTGTCCAGAATGGCGTGCAGGGTCTCGCGCGCCTCCCCGCCGATCAGATCGCCCGTCGCCACCCAGCGGATCAGGTGACGGATCAGGGTCTTCGCCACCCCGCCATTGACGTTGTAGTGGCTCATATGGTCGCCGACGCCATAGGTGGCCCAGCCCAGCGCCAGTTCCGACAGGTCGCCGGTCCCCAGGACGAACGCCTTGTTCTGGTTCGCCAGCCGGAACAGATAGTCGGTCCTCAGGCCTGCCTGCACGTTCTCGAAGGTGATGTCATGCACCGGCTGACCCTCGGCATAGGGGTGGCCGATATCCCGGAACATCTGTTCGGCGGCGGGGCGGATGTCGATCTCGGCCCCCGTGACGCCCAGCGCGGTCATCAGCGCCCAGGCGTTGGACCTGGTCCCGTCCGAGGTCGCGAACCCCGGCATCGTATAGGCCAGTATGCCGGTCCTCGGCAGGTCCAGCCGGTCGAAGGCGCGACAGGCGACCAGCAGGGCTTGGGTCGAATCCAGTCCCCCCGACACCCCGATCACCAGCGACCTGGCGCCCGTCGCCGTCATCCGGCGCATCAGCCCCTGGACCTGGATGTTGAACGCTTCATAGCAGTCCTGATCCAGCCGCGCGGCGTCGTCCGGCACGAAGGGGAACCGGTCCAGCGGCCGGATCAGGTCGCTGGCCTCATGGTCCTCGCGCGCCAGGAAGGGCACGACGGTCGCCGCGTCGCCCTCGTTCCGGGCGCATTCGGAAAAGGTGCCGTTCCGCAGCCGATTCAGCCCGATCCGGTCCACGTCCACATCGGCGAGGGTCAGGTGGCTGTCCAGGGCGAACCGCTCGCCTTCCGCCAATTTCGACCCCATTTCGTGAACCGTCGCCTGCCCGTCCCAGGCCAGGTCGGTGGTGCTCTCGCCCCAGCCCGAGGCGGCGAAGACATAGGCCGACAGGGTGCGCGCCGAATGGCTGGCGCTCAGCATCGCCCGCTCGTCCGCCTTGCCGATGACGATGTTGGACGCCGACAGGTTCAGCAGGATGCGCGCCCCCGCCAGCGCGGCCCGCGTGGACGGGGGCAGGGGCGCCCAATAGTCCTCGCAGATCTCGACGGCGAAGACGAAGCCCGGCCGATTCGCCGCCTCGAAGATCAGGCCCGGCGCGAAATCCACCGTCTCGCCGTTCAGCCGGACCACGTCCTCGGTCCGCGCCGTCGCCGGGGCGAACCAGCGTTTCTCGTAATATTCGCGGTAGTTGGGCAGATAGGTCTTGGGCACGACCCCCAGAACCTCGCCCCCGCCCATCACCACGGCGCAGTTGAACAGGGCGTCTCCGCTGCGGATCGGCGCCCCGACCACGGCGACCAGATCGGCGCCGCCCGTCGCCTCGGCCAGGACCGCGATCTGCCGCTCCACCTCCTCCAGCAGGGCCGCCTGCATATGCAGGTCGTCGATGGCGTAGGCCGACAGCGACAGCTCGGGAAAGACCATCAGGTCCACGCCCTGTTCGCCCGCCTGGCGGATCAGCGCCAGATGCTCGCCCGCATTCGCCTTCGGATCCCCGACATGCGCCACGGGCGTCGCCGCCGCCACGCGCACGAACCCGTGGGTCTTGGGCGAGAAGAAGGAAGAAGCATCGGTCATCGGATCGTCCTGCGCCCGGCCTCGCCGGTCCCTGGCCCTCATATAGGCGCGAAAGACGAAGGGACGGAATCGCCTTCGCCAAGGCGAGGCGCAGACCGAGCCGAAGGCCTATCCCGCCTGGGCCCAATCGACATTCAGCCTAGTTACGTCATTCCGGGGCGTCCGAAGGACGAACCCGGAACCCAGGAGGCATGCATCCGGCGGTAGAATGCGTTTGGTGCGGCGCTTGCGGCCCTGGGTTCCGGGTTCTTCGCTTCGCTCAGCCCCGGAATGACGGAGGTGGCCAATCCTAACGCACGTCAGTCGAACCTAACGCCCCGGCGTCTCGTCCGGGCGCAGGGTCAGCACGCGCACGCCGTCCCTTTTCACCGCCACCGTGTGCTCGAACTGGGCCGACAGTTTTCCGTCCGAGGTGACCACGGTCCAGCCGTCGTCCTCGGTCAGGACCGTGCGGACGCCCTGGTTCAGCATCGGCTCGATGGTGAAGGTCATGCCTTCGCGCAGGGTGACGCCCGTTCCCGCCCGGCCGAAATGCAGCACCTGCGGCTCCTCGTGCATCTCGCGGCCGATGCCGTGCCCGCAATAGTCGCGCACGACGCAATAGCCCGCCTGTTTGGCATGGCGTTCGATGGCGAAGCCGATGTCGCCCAGGCGCGCGCCGGGCCGCACGGCGCGAATGCCCTTCCACATCGCCTCATAGGTGGTGCGGACCAGACGGCGCGCCTGAGGCCCCACCGATCCGATCAGATAGGTCTTGGAGGAATCGGCGATGAAACCGTCCTTCTCCAGGGTGATGTCCAGATTGACGATATCGTCGCTCTTCAGCACGTCGTCGGCCGAGGGCATGCCGTGGCAGACGACCTGGTTGATCGAACTGTTCAGCACGAAGCCATAGCCGTACTGGCCCTTGCTGGCCGGGCGCGCCTTCAGCTCGTCGACTATGAACCGCTCGACCCGCGCGTCGATCTCCAGCGTCATCATCCCCTCCAGCGCCATCCCGTCCAGATGGGTGAAGACCGAGGCCAGCAGCCGGCCCGAGGCGGCCATCAGCTCGATCTCCTGCGGCGTCTTGGTCACGCCGCCGCGCCCGTCGTCGTCGTCGCCGCCACGCCCGCCGCCTTCAGCTCGCGCGCGACCAGCTCCTGAAACGTCAGGCCGGGGTTCGTCTCGCCCAGCATGCCGATCCTGATCCAGAAGGCCGCTTGGGCGTTGATGGAGCGATAGGAGGCCTTGGCGGCCCGACGCAGCTGCTCGTGCAGTTCGTCCTCGATGTTGACGATGCCCATGCCTGATCTCGACTATATGAAACGTATGCGTAACATATATTCTGTCGGCGATCCGCCGCAAGCGCCTCTTTTTGCGAATGCGGATGACGTCCGCCCTCGCCCCCGCTAAAGCCATCGCATGACCGACACGCCGAAAAAGGGCTGGTTCCAGCGCCTGTCCGCTGGGCTCTCGCGCTCCTCCAAACAGATGACCGATCAGGTCGTCGCCACCTTCGTCAAGGAACCCCTCTCCGAGGCGTCTCTGGAGCAGTTGGAGGAACATCTGCTGGAAAGCGACCTCGGCCCCGCCGCCTCGGCCCGGATCGTCGAACGTTTTCGCGCGCTGAAGTTCGGCAAGGACGCGCCGGAACGCGAGGTCAAGGAGGCCCTGGCCGAGGCGGTCGCCGCCGAACTGTCGCCGCGCCAGGCGACCTTCGATCCGCTGAGCGGGCCCAAACCCTATGTCGTCCTGTTCGTGGGTGTGAACGGTTCGGGCAAGACCACGACGCTGGGCAAGATCGCCGCCGACCTGACGGGCAAGGGCGCCAGGGTGATGATCGTCGCCGGCGACACCTTCCGCGCCGCCGCGCGCGAGCAGTTGAAGGTCTGGGCCGAACGGGCCGGCGCCGATTTCGAAAGCCGTCGCGACGGCGCCGACGCCGCCGGCCTGGCCTTCGACGCCTATCAGAAGGCGCGGGCCGAAGGTTACGACGTGGTGCTGATCGACACCGCCGGGCGGCTGCAGAACAAGTCGGCCCTGATGGACGAACTGCTCAAGATCGTCCGCGTGCTAAAAAAGGTCGATCCCGAGGCGCCGCACGACACGCTTCTGGTGCTGGACGCCACCGTGGGCCGCAACGCCCTGGCCCAGGAACAGATTTTCGGCCGCACCGCCTTCGTCACCGGCGTCGTCATGACCAAGCTGGACGGCACGGCGCGCGGCGGGGTGCTGGTGCCGGTGGCCCAGGCGTCGGACGCCCCCCTGATGCTGATCGGCGTGGGCGAGGGGGTGGAGGACCTGCAACCCTTCGACGCGCGCGCCTTCTCCCGCTCGCTGGTGGGACTGGAAGACTGACATGACCGACACGCCGAAAAAGGCTTCCAACATCCGTCAGGCCGTCGACTTCGGCGCCCTGGTCGCCTTCATGGCCGCCTATGCCGTCAACCGCTTCGCGCGGGGCCTGGACGGGCAAGAGGCCCTGGTCCAGGCGACCTGGGTTCTGGTCGGCGCGTCCCTGATCGCGCTGATCGTCGGCTATGCGGTGGAGAAGCGCCTGGCGCCGCTGCCTTTGCTGACGGGCGGTTTCGCCCTGATCTTCGGCGTGCTGACCATCCTGTTCCACGACCCGGACCTGTTGAAGATCAAGCTGTCGATCCAGAACGGGCTGCTGGCGGCGGTGCTGCTGGGCTCCCTGCCGCTTAACCGCTATCCGTTCAAATATCTGCTGGGCGAGGCGATCAAGATCACCGACCGCGGCTGGCGCGGCCTGACCCTGCGCTACGGCCTGTATTTCGCGGCCGTGTGCCTCGTGAACGAGATCGTCTGGCGCACCCAGTCGGACGACGCCTGGGTCGCCTTCCGCGGCGGGCTGTGGATCGCCTCGGCCGTCTTCGGCGTATGGCAGGTCTTCTTCATCATGAAACATATGATCAAGGACGAGGAGCCCGCGCCGGTTTCGCCGGATACGGGATTGTAGAACCGCAAGCGGAACTGTCACGGAATCGACGCGCTTTTCCCGTCAAATCGTAAAGCTGAGCTGATACGTGTTCGGACGAAACTTTTGGGGAGCCGTGCGATGGTGAAGGCCGGTAAGTCAGGGCGCAGGGTCGGGCCGCTGGGCGCCTCGCCCAGCCATCTGATGCATCGCGCGCTGCAACTCGCGCTGGACATCTACGCCGAGGAGACGGGGCCTGACGGCCTGACCCAGCGTCAGTTCGCCGTGCTGGAGGCCGTGTCCCTGAAGGCGGGTCTGACCCAGACCGAACTGGTCCGCATGACCGGCATCGACCGTTCGACCCTGGCCGATCTGGTCACGCGCATGACCGCCAAGGGCCTGCTGGAACGCGAACGCTCGACCCTGGATGCGCGCGCCAAGGCCGTGCGTCTGTCCACGGAAGGGGCCGCCCGGCTTGAGGCCGCCCGCCCGCTGGTCGAGGCCGCCGACAAGCGGATCATGGCTCTGCTGCCCAAGGGGCAGCGGGAGAGTTTCCTGACGCAACTGGCCGAACTGGCCGCCGCCGCCGACGCCGCGCCTGACGCCGCCAAGGCCGAGGCCAAGGCCGCCAAGAAGGCGCTGAAGGCGGCCGAGAAGGAAACCAAGAAGGCTGAAAAGGCGGCGCGCAAGGCCGACCGCCCGGCCAAGCCCGCCAAGATCAAGAAGCCCAAGCTTAAGCTGGTCGAGACGGTCTGACGGGAGGCGTTATCCTCTCCACCGTCATCCTGGGGCTAGGTTCAATCGACATTCAGTCGGTCGAATTGTCAGATCGTCATTCCGGGGCTGAGCAAAGCGAAGAACCCGGAACCCAGGGCTGCGGTCGCGCTGCTGAACGCATCCGGCGCCGGATGCGCGCCCCCTGGGTTCCGGGTTCGTCCTTCGGACGCCCCGGAATGACGGTTTAGAGTTGAATGTCGATTAGCCTGAGCCCCCAGGATCCAGAATCCCTGTGGGCGAAGCGTGAGATGATCGCCCAATCACCGGGAGTCTGGATCCTCGCCACAAGGGCGAGGATGACGAGCCAAATGGCGTCTATAACTTGCGCCGCAGCCGTTTCGCATTGGCGACGGCGGTCCTGTGGATGGGGGCCATCGCCTCGGCCTGGGCCTTCAGCAGTTCGTCGTTCAGGGTCAGGGCCTGGGCCGCCGCCCGGCTCCACCAGCCCATCGCATAGCGGACCTGCACCTCGGCCGCCTGGGCCGGGGTGCGCGCCTGGGTGACTGCGGCGGCGGCCCGCAGCGCATGGGCGCCCTCGTCCATCGCCACCCGCCCCAGCCGCTGGCTGATGGCTCCCGCGCTGGCGGTCACGGCCCCGGCCGAGGCGGACAGGGCCTCGGCCTTTTCCGAGCTCATCAGCGACAGCTCCTTGAAATCCTGTCCCTTGGCGCTGGTCAGGCCCTGCGCCATCCGGCCGGTGCGGGCCGCGATCACCTCGGCGGAGGCGGCCAGCAGTTCGGCCCCGACCAAGGCGGCGTCCGCGACCGTAGGGGCCCGGCGGCTCAGAGCGCGACCTCCGGCTGGACTTCGGCGGCGAAGGCCGCGACGTCGCCGAGCAGGGCGGGGACCGCCGCCTCGATGATCTGCCGGCCCTTCTCCGGGCTGGCCTGGGCCGGGTCCGAGCCGATGCGGCCGTCGGGGAAGCGGGCGCGATAGTCCAGGGCGTCGCGGATCGGCCCGTTCGGCGCGATCTGCGGCGAATAGTCGGCCGTCTTGATCCGGTCGGGATAGGCGGCCTGGGTCACGGCGATCTCGGACGGGGTGGCGTGCATCCCGTGGCCGGTCGGAAACAGCCGGTTGCACAGGCCGTTCACGCCCGGCAGGTCCCACCAGTTCTTCAGCTTCAGAATGAACGGCGGCCGGTCCTCGACGAAGCTCCACTCGGCGTAGATTTCCGAGATGGTCGCCTCGATGGTGGCGACATTGCCGCCATGGCCGTTCAGGAAATAGATGCGCTCGAACCCGTGCCAGCTCAGCGACGACACCCAGTCGGTGATCACGGCCATGAAGGTCGAGGGACGCAAGCTGATGGTGCCGGCGAAGGCCAGGTGGTGCTGGGCCATGCCGATGTTGAAGGTGGGCGCCACGATCAGGTCGGCGTCGGTCTTCTCGGCTTCGTGGGCGATGATCTCGGGGCACAGCCAATCGGTGCCCAGAAGGCCGGTCGGGCCGTGCTGTTCGTTGGAGCCGATGGGCACGACCACGGTCTTGGACAGCGCGCCGCCGTCGTTCAGGCGGGCGTCGATCTCGGGCCAGGAGGACAGGTGGATCAGCATGGGCGGGCTTTCACTCTACGATACGCGCCGACGTTAGCGCGCCCGGATCAGGAAGTCGCCTGAAGCGATGGAGCGGGGGACGATTTGGGGGCATGGGCGGCCACGAAGATGCGCGCCGCCTCCCTGGCGCGCGCCGCACGCTTCTCGGGCGCCAGTTGCGGCACGTCCAGCATGGCGCGCAGATGGCCGTGGCCCAGCACCAGGCCCGAGAACATCTCGGCCGCCTGCTCGGGATCGGCGACATCCAGCCGGCCCAGCCGCGTCTGTTCGGCCAGCCACGCCGCCACCTCGCGCAGGCTGCGTTTCGGTCCGGCTTCGTAGATGGCGTGGGCGATCTCGGGCGCCTCGGTGGAGATCAGGGCGACCCCGCGCATCGAGCCCACCTTGTCGGCGCTGCACACCCGGTTCAGCAGCGTCAGGGCCAGGGTCTCCAGCACCGTCTGCGGATCGTCGGCGGTGCGCAGGGGCGCCACGATGTCCTCCACCCGTTTGGCGGCCAGGGCCTGGGCGATCTCCAGCTTGGAGGCGAAGCGGTTATAGACCGTCTGTTTGGACACCCCGGCCAGTTTGGCGATCTCGTCCATCTTGGCCTGCAGCCCCTTGTCGGCGAACAGGGCGGCGGCGGCGTCCAGGATCGCCTCGCTCTTCTTCTCGTCCACCTGCCCGCGACGGCGCGCCATCAGTGGGCGTCCGACGGCGGGGCGCCGGCCTGGGCCTTCACCGGCTGGGCCAACAGGGTGACGAAGGCCGCGCCCGCGCACATGACGCCCAACAGGGCGAAGGCGTCGCCGAACGCCATGGTCGTCGCCTGCCGTTGCAGGATCCCATAGATGGCCTTCATCGCCGAGGCCGCCGGGTCGATGGTTCCGGCGAACCGCTGGGTCATGCCGGCCAGCATCTGGCGCACCGCCTGGTCGCCCTGGCCGATGGCGCTGGTCAGTTCGGTCATATGCAGGGCGGTGTTTGACGTCAGGCTGGTGTTCAGTATGGCCAGGCCGAAGGCGCCCCCGACGTTGCGCGCCAGATTGACCAGGCCCGAGGCGTTCTTGACCATATGCGGCGGCAGGGTGGCCATCGTCACCTGCTGCGAGGCGATCATGGCCAGCATCACTCCTATGCCCCGGAACGCCTGGACCGAGGCGAACTCCCAGAAGCCCCAGTTTTCGGTGACCAGCCGCGCCTCCCACATGCCCCAGGCGCACATCATGAAGCCGCCGAACATCAGGATGCGCGCGTCCATCTTGCGCACCAGCCGCCCGGCGAAGGGGGCGGTGGCGAACATGGCCAGGCCGGAGACGACCATGGTGGTGCCCACCTCCGACGAGGAATAGTGCAGCACCCGACCCAGGAACAGCGGCAGCAGGAAGGTGCCGCCGAACAGGGCGAACCCGACGATGAAGGTCATGATGAAACCGACCAGGAAGTTGCGGTTGCCGAAGGCGCGAAGCTCCACGATCGGCTGGCGATAGGTCAGCGACCGCCACACGAAGATCGGCCCAGCGACGGCGGCCACCACCGTCAGCAGCAGGATATGGGTGTCGTCGAACCAGTCGTTCTTGGCCCCTTCCTCCAGCACGAACTGCATGGACATCAGAAAGACCGCCATCAGGCCCAGGCCCCACCAGTCGAACCCCTTCGCCAGGGACGGATCGCCCTTGTCGAAGTTCCCATAACGGCCGACCAGGAACAGCACGATCAGCCCCGGCCCGACATTGATGAAGAACAGCCAGCGCCAGCTCAGCCATTCGGTCAGGTGCCCGCCCAGCGTCGGCCCCACGGTCGGGGCCAGGGTCACAATCAGACCCATGACCACGCTGGCCGTGACCCGCTTGTCCGGCGGAAAGGCGGTGAAGGCGACGGCGAAGACGGTCGGGATCATGGCCCCGCCGACGAAACCCTGGATGGCCCGAAACAGGATCATCATGTCGATGGATGACGACAGGCCCGTCGCCACGCTCATCAGCACGAAGCCGGCGCACGAGGCCAGAAACAGCCTCTGCGTCCCCCACAGGCGCGACAGGAACCCCGACAGGGGGATCATCACCACCTCGGGGATCAGATAGGCGGTCTGGATCCAGCTGATCTCGTCGGCCGAGGCCCCGACCCCCGCCTGGATCTGCGGCAGGGAGGCGGCGACGATCTGGATGTCCAGGATGGCCATGAACTGGCCCACCACCATGCCGGCGAACCCCAGCAGCAGCATGGTCCAGTTGATCTCGGGATGGCCGGCGACGGGGCCCTTTGACGTGGCGGGGGCCCCGCCGTCGGCGGCGGGGGCGGCGGCGGTCACTGGCCTGCGGCTCCGCCCACGGTCCCGGTCGCGGCCTCGGCGAAGCTCTGGCCGCCCTGGCTTTTCAGGTCGATCTTGACGTCGACCGACAGGCCCGGACGCAGGGCCAGGTTCCGGTCGTCGCCGCTGACCACGATCCGCACCGGCACGCGCTGGGTGATTTTGGTGAAGTTGCCGGTGGCGTTCTCCACCGGGATCAGGGCGAACTCGGACCCGGTGGCGGGGGCGAAGCTGTCGACCCGGCCCTGGATCTTGCGGCCGGGGAAGGCGTCGGCCGAAATCTCGACCGCCTGACCCAGGCGCACCTTGTCCAGCTGCGTCTCCTTGAAGTTGGCGACGATATAGGTGTGGGTCAGGGGCACGATGGACAGCAGTTGCGTGCCGGCGTTGACGAACTGGCCGGGGCGCACGCTGCGGGCGCCGACGACGCCGGCGGCGGGCGCCCGGATGACGGTGCGCTCCAGCGCG
>NZ_DALZQC010000029.1:0-31852 GCF_032017145.1 Brevundimonas sp. | reverse complement strand
GCGCCCGACGAGAACGGCTGCGTCACCGGCCGGGTCTGCACCGGCAGGGCCGCATTGCCCGAGGGCGGCGGCGGCGGCGGCGGGATCACGCCGTTGTTCGGCACCAACACGCCCACGGGCGAGGCGCCGGTCGCGTAAGGATCGCGCCCCGTATCCACCGCCGCTTCCGGCAGGATGATTCGCTGGCCCGAGGTGATGGCCCCGCGCGGCCCCAGGCCGTTCAGGTCGATCAGCGTCTGCACCGGCGTCTGGAACCGGCGGCCGACCCCCGAGATGGTGTCGCCCGGCTGGATCACATAGGCCGCGCCGGGGCGCACCGGCCCCGATGGCGCGGTGGACGGCGCGGGGTATGACGGCTGAGAGGCGGGAGGGGTATAGACCGGCTGGCTGGGCGTCACCGTGACCGGCGGCGGCAGGGCCCCGCCCTCCACCTGACCGATGGGGGCCGTCGCCGGCGGCGGCGATTCATAGGGCGCGGGACGTGCGGGTTGGGTCTGCGCCCCGCCGGGATAGGGCGACTGCTGACCGCCTGCGGGCGGATAGGCCCCGCGATCCGGCGCCGGCGCCGGCGCCGCATGGGTGGAGTAACGCGGCTCGGACGGATAGGTCATGCAGGCCGCCGCGCTCAGCGAAGCCCCCGCGATCAACGCCGCTCTCATCCAGCCCGAAATCACCGCCACCGGCCGCTCCTCGCATGGTTAAACTCGCCCGCCCGGTGTGCCCGCTCGCGCCCCATAAGCCAACCCCGCAATCGTCGCGGAAATGGGGCGCGAAGGTTAATGTGCTAAAAGTTCACATCCACCGTGACACGCCGGTTCAGCGGCTCGCGCACATCGCGGTCGGTCGGCTTGGCCAGCGCGCGCGTTCCATAAGGTCGCATCTCAATTCTGGCAGGCTCCAATCCGAGCCGCACCAGCTCCGTCGCCATGGACTGAGCGCGTCTGGCGGAAAGCTCGTCGCTGAACGCCTGCTCCTCTGCCGTGTCCATGTGGGCAGCGATCACCACACGGTAGCTGTCAGGTCCATAACGCTGGACGTAGCTGGCTACCTCCCTGGCCGTTTCATATCCCTTCGGCGAGAGATCGGCCTTTCCATAGGGAAAATAATCCAGGAACTGGTGCGCCATCGCCGGCGACGACAAGGCGATGCTCGACAATGCGATGACTGCTAGCGGCCATTTCATATCCGCGAGGTTCGCCCGAAAGAGCCTTGGAGACAAGTCACCCCTCTTTCGCCGTCCCCTCGACCAGGGGCACGAACCGCACCTCCGTCAGACTTTCGCGGCGGAAGGAGCCGTCGCCCTGGCCGACGTAGCGATGCAGCATCTGCACCGAGGTTCGGCCCACCGGGGCGACCAGCACCCCGTTCGGCTTCAGCTGTTTCAGCAGTTCGGTGGGTTCGGTCGGCGAGGCGGCCGTGACCATGATCCGGTCGAACGGCGCCTGTTCGGCCCAGCCCAGGCCGCCGTCGCCATGTTTGGTGATGACATTTTCGATCTCCAGCGTGCGCAGCCGCGCCTCGGCCTCGACCAGCAGGCTGCGGTATCGCTCGACCGAATAGACATAGCGCGCCAGGCGGCTGAGGACCGCGCACTGGTATCCGCTGCCGGTGCCGATCTCCAGCACCCGGTGGCGGGCTTGGACCTCCAGCGCCTGGGTCATCAGGCCGACGATATAGGGCTGGCTGATCGTCTGGGCGCAGTCGATGGGCAGGGCCTGGTCCTCCCAGGCCTGGTCCAGAAACTTCTCGTGTACGAAGACGGCCCGGTCGATGCTCTCCATCGCCTTCAGCACGCGCGGGTCCGTGACCCCCTGCTGACGCAGCGACAGGATCAGGCGGCCGGCGCGGTCGTCGTGCAGGTTCATGCGGCGGCGGGCGCCGTCTTGGGCGGCGCCCCGCCCAGCACCTTCTTCAGGTCATAGACGCTGGACATGTGCGTCAGGTCGATATGCAGCGGCGTGACCGAGATGCGCCCCTCGTCGATGGCGCGCAGGTCCGTGCCCTCGGCGTGCTCCCGCTTTTCGCCACGGAAGCTCATCCAGTAATAGTCGCGCCCGCGCAGATCGGTGCGGCGCACGGCGTGCATTTCGCCCACGTCGCGGAACCCTTGCGTCGTCACCTCGACCTGATCCACCTCTTCGGGTCGGCGGTTGGGGAAGTTCAGGTTCATCACCACGCCCGGCGCCCATTTCTGCGCCAGCAACCGGCCGATGATGGCGGGCGCAAAGGCTTCCGCCGTCTCCCAGTGGGCGACAACCTCGTCGTGGAACCGCTCCAGGCTCTGGCTCAGGGCGATGGAACGGATGCCGAAGGCCATCCCCTGCAGCGCGCCGGCCACCGTGCCGGAATAGCTGACGTCCTCGCCGATATTGTGCCCGCGATTGACGCCCGACAGTACCAGATCGGGCTTCTCCGGCATCAGGTCGTTGACGGCCAGCACGACGCAGTCGGTCGGCGTCCCCGTCACCGCGAACCGCTTTTCGCCCAGGTTCAGCACGCGCAGAGGCTCGGTCAGGGTGATCCCCCGCCCCTTGCCCGACTGCTCCACGGCGGGCGCGCACACCCAGACGTCGTCGCTGATCGTCCGCGCGATCCGCTCCAGACAGGCCAGACCCTCGGCCTCGATCCCGTCGTCGTTGGTCAGAAGAATTCGCATCTTTTCCTTCGTCATCCTCCGGCGAGCGCAGCGAGACCGGGGGACCCAGCGGCGCCAAAGGCGAAATGGTTCGGCGGCAGGATGCCGGAAAATCGGGTTCGCGACAGGTTCACGCTCTCGCGCGCCGCTGGGTCCCCCGGTCGCTTCGCGCCGGAGGATGACGAAAGCGAGCCGTCACCCCACATGGGTCAGACCGCCCATATAGGGCTGCAGTACGGCCGGCACGGCGATCCGCCCGTCGTCCTGCTGATAGGTCTCCATGATCGCCACCAGCGTCCGGCCGACCGCCAGGCCCGAACCGTTCAGCGTATGGACGAACTCGGTCTTCTTCTCGCCGGCGCGCTTGAACCGCGCATCCATGCGCCGCGCCTGGAAGTCCCCGCAGTTCGAGCAGCTGCTGATCTCGCGATAGGTCCCCTGGCTGGGCAGCCAGACCTCCAGGTCGAAGGTCTTCTGCGCCGAAAAGCCCATGTCGCCCTTGCACAGCAGCATCCGCCGGAACGGCAGCTCCAGCGCCTTCAGCACCGCCTCCGCACAGGCCGTCATCCGCTCATGCTCGGCGTCGGAGTCCTCCGGCCGCGCGATGGACACCATCTCGACCTTCGAGAACTGGTGCTGGCGGATCAGCCCGCGCGTATCGCGCCCCGCCGACCCCGCCTCCGCCCGGAAGCACGGCGTCAACGCCGTCATCCGCATCGGTGTCGCCAGCTCGTCCTCGGACAAGATGGTCTCGCGCACGAGATTGGTCAGGGAGACTTCGGCGGTGGGGATGAGCCAGCGGCGCTCATCCATCAGTGTTTGAACTCGCGCGACAGGCTCAAGCTTTCGCGCCGAGCGAATGATCTCAAACTGCTTCAGAACTTCGCTGGCAGTTTGACCAATGAACCGTTTCAGGAAAGCGACAGCCCGTTCGTGAAAAGCTTGGAGGTAGTTCTCGTCTCCGAGGAACTTCTTGGGCACATAATCTTCGACGTCACGTCGTTGCGAAGCCGTGCTTATCGCCTCTTCCGTGACTCGCCCTTCCACATTGGAAATGGCCCAAAGTAGAGTCTCTACATACTCGCCTACGACGTCAACGTCACGCTCGTCGTCACCAAACTCTGCAACGCCAGCCAAGCCAAACAGACCGGAAAAGAGATCGTCACCGAACTTCGGCAACTGCCCGGTGCCGAACATCGCCTCGTCCCGCACCAGCAGCGGCGGGTTCACCTCCAGATAGCCGTGCTGGTCCGTCTGCACATCCAGCATGAACTGCCCCACGGCCCGTTCCAGCCGCGCCAGCTGGCCCTTCAGCACCGCGAACCGTGCGCCCGACATCTTCGCCGCCGCCTCGAAGTCCAGCATCCCCAGGGCCTCGCCCAGGTCAGCGTGATCCTTGGCCGGACCGGTGCGACGCGGCTCGCCCCAGGTCGAGACCTCGACATTGCCCGCCTCGTCCTCGCCGTCCGGCACGCCCTCGGCCGCCAGGTTCTTCTGCGCCGCCAGGAGGTCGCGCAATTCCTTGCCGACGCGCGCCTCGACCTCGGCCGCCGCCGCGATGTCGCCCTTCAGCGCCTCGACCTCGGCTTTCAGCCGGTCGGCCTCGGCCATGTCCTTGCGCCCCATGGCGGCGCCGATCAGCTTGGAGGCCGAGTTGCGCTTGGCCAGGGCGTCCTGCCCTGTCGTCTGGGCGTGACGCAGTTCGCCGTCCAGCCGCAGGATGTCCGCCACCAGCCCATCGGCCTCATCCACCCCGCGCGACGACCAGCCCGCCACGTAAACCTGCGGGTTCTCGCGAATGGCTCTGATGTCGTGCATGGTCTGAAACTTCGGTCAGGCGGGAGAATCCGAACGCTCTACCCGCCCGCGCCGTCACGGGCAACGCGGGAAGCGGCGCCAACACCGCCTACGAGCAGCCAAACAACGCCCTTCTCCCCCCGCGGGATAAGGACTCGCCCACCGTCTTCTCCCCACTTGTGGGGAGGAGGACCGCGAAGTGGCGGAGGGGCTTTTGACGCCCCACAGGCGTCACCTCCCTTTCGTCATCCTCCGGCAAGCCGCTTGCGGCGCAGACCGGGGGACCCAGCGGCGCCGAAGGCGATGCGTCCGCCGCACGATATCGTAGAAACTTGGTTCGCGACAGGTTTGCGCTTACGCGCGCCGCTGGGTTCCCCGGTCTCGCTCCGCTCGCCGGAGAATGACGAAAGAAAGGTCGGCGGAATGCGTTACCCCCCATCGCAATGCGGCTGGTCCATTCCCAGCTAATCCAGCCGCTTGGCGAATTACGCCCTCCAACTTCGCAGCCCAAGGTGCGAGGCCGCTTTCGCGCGTCGGCGTCAGACCCATTCCACCCGCCCCGGAATCTCGCCTACAACCCTCGCCATGGCCACGGTTCGTCCCGATACGCTGGCGGCGTCGCTCGCGCGCATTTTCGAAGGTCGCATGATCGACCGGGCCAGTTGGTTCGCCCTGACCGGCGGCGAGCCGCTTTTCGCCGAGGGTGAGCCGGCCGACACCCTGTATCTGCTGCGCTCGGGCCGCCTGGGCGTCTTCCGCATGGAGGCGGATCAGCCGCCGCATATGCTGGGCGTGGTCAAGGCGGGCGAGCCGGTGGGTGAAATGGCCATGCTGGCCGGAACGCCCCATACCGCCACAGTCGTCGCCCTGCGCGACAGCGAAATCCTGGCCCTGCCGCGCGAAGCCTTCTTCGAGGCCGCCCGCACCGAACCCGACCTGATGGTCGAACTGTCGCGCCTGATGATCCACCGCGCCCGCGAACGCACGGCGGGGGCGTCGGAGCCCAGCGTCTTCGGCTTCGTCTCGGCCCGCCCGCGCCCCATCCGCGCCTTCGTGGAGCGGATCGGCGCCGCCATCCAGGCCATGGGCTTCACCTGCCAGGTCATCGACCAGTCGGCCCTGGCCTCCGCGTCCGAATGGTTCAGCCGGGTCGAGGGCGACCACGACTACGTCCTCTATGTCGCCGAACACGACCAGCCCGCCTGGGCCAATCTGTGCGCGCGTCAGGTGGACCGGATGTTCGTCGTCGGCAGCGGGCTTCTGGCGCCGCCGTCGTCCGTGCCGCGCCGTCACGGCTTCGGCGACGGGCGCCGGCTGACCGATCTGATCCTGCTGCGCGATCCCCGGATGCATCATCCGGCCAACACCCGCGTCTGGCTGGACGCGCTTCAGCCTGACCGCTGGTTCCATTGCGTCGAGGGTCTGGCCGGCGACGCCGAGCGGATCGCCCGCGTCGTCACCGGCACGGCGGTCGGTCTGGTGCTGTCGGGCGGCGGGGCGCGCGCCTATTGCCACATCGGCGCGGTCAAGGCGCTGCAGGACGCCAAAGTCCCCATCGACTTCGCCGGCGGCGCCTCAATGGGCGCGGTCGTCGCCGCCGGTCCGGCCCTGGGCTGGGATCACGAGCGGCTGGATTTCGAAATCCGCCGCGCCTTCGTCGAGTCCGACCCCCTGTCGGACCTCGCCGTGCCGATCATCGCCATGTCCCGCGCCCGCAAGGTCGCTGGCCTGCTGCAGCGCGCCTATGGCGAGATCGACCTGGCGGATCTGGCCCTGCCCTTCTTCGCGGTGTCCTCCAACCTGACTTCGGGGCGGATCGAGGTGCATCGCACCGGCCTGATGCGGCGGGCCATGCGCGCCTCCATCGCCATTCCCGGCGTCCTGCCGCCCGTCGTCATCGACGGTCAGGTGCTGGTGGACGGCGCCGTGCTGAAGAACTTTCCCACCAGCGTCATGCGCCAGTTGAACAGCGGCCCCATCGTCGGCGTGGACATGTCCCAGACGCGGGGCGTCGATCCTCAGGCGCTGGAGAACCCGCCGTCGTGGTGGAAATGGATCCTGTCGGGCGCGTGGAAAAGCGGCCCGCCCATCGTCTCGATCCTGATGCGCTCTGCGACCATCACGACCGACACCGAAATGGAGCAGGCCCGCGCCGACGCCGACGTCCTGGTCCTGCCCCAGGTCGCCGGCAGCGACATCCGCGACTGGAAGACCTACGACGCCCCGGTCGCCACCGGCTATGCGGCGATGACCTCGGCACTCGACGCCCTGCCCTGCCCCGTCGCGCAGATCAGGCATTGTCCCAAGGACGCTCCCCGGTCAGACGGATCGGAGGTCTAAAGCGGCGCGCAGGCCGCCTCCAGCCACTCGCCCGCCGCCCCGTCCAGCAGCGGCCCGACCTTGGCCAGGGTCTCGGCGTGATAGGCGTCGACATAGGCCCGCTCGTCCGGGGTCAGCATCTCGACCGCGATCAGCCTGCGGTCGATGGGGGCGAAGGTCAGCTGTTCGAACCCGTGCATCGGCCGCTCGCCGCCCTCGGGAACCACGGCCGGCGTCACCACCTGCAGGGTCTCTATGCGGATGCCCCAGTGGCCTTCGCGGTAATAGCCCGGCTCGTTGGACAGGATCATCCCCTCCAGCAGCGGTTGGGTCGTGCCCCATTTGGCGATCCGCTGCGGCCCCTCGTGGACGCCCAGATAACTGCCGACGCCGTGGCCGGTGCCGTGATCATAATCCAGCCCCGCCGCCCACATCGGCGCCCGCGCGATGGCGTCCAGCGCCATGCCGCTGGTCCCGGCGGGAAAGCGGATCACGGCTATGGCGATATGGGACTTCAGGACCAGGGTGAACTTGCGCTTCTGATCCTCGGTCGGCTCGCCGATGGCCATGGTGCGGGTCACGTCGGTCGTGCCGTCCAGATATTGGCCGCCGCCGTCCACCAGTAGCAGGGAGCCCTTCTCCACCTTGCGAATGCTGGCGCCCACCGGCTTGTAATGCGGCAAGGCCCCGTTTGGCCCGGCCCCGGCGATGGTGTCGAAACTCAGGTCCTTCAGCGCGCCGGTTTCTTCGCGGAATCGCTCCAGCGTCTCGACCACTTCGCGCTCGTCCGGCAGGGTCTCCTGCGCGACCGTATCGACCCAGTGCAGGAACCGGCTCAGCGCCGCCCCGTCGCGGATATGAGCCTGACGGCTGCCCTCGATCTCGACCGCATTCTTGGCGGCGCGCGGCACGGCGCACGGGTCCATCGCCCGCACCACTGTCGCCCCCGCCGCTTCCAGCCGGTCGAAATACCAGGCCGAGGACAGGGACGGGTCGATCATCACCCTGCGCCCGGCCAGACCGTCCAGGGCCTCGCCCAGCCGCTCCGGCGCCTCAAGCTGAACCGCGTCGCCCAGCCAGGCCGGCAGGCCGTTCGTCACCTTGGCCGGATCCAGGAACAGCCTGGCCCGACCGTCCGCCTCGACCACAGCCTGGCCGATGGGCAGGGGCGAGCGGATCACGTCCCCGCCCCGCACATTGAACAGCCAGGCGATGGACATGGGTGCGGTCAGGACCACGGCGTCCGCCCCGGCGTCGGCCACGGCCTTGCCGATCCGCGCCCGCTTGGACGCATGGGTCTCGCCGGAATAGACATCCTCGTGCGGAACGACCGGCGCCGTCGGCTGGGCCGGACGATCCGCGCCCCAGGCCAGGTCCAGCGGATTGGCGTGCACCGCCCGCAACTCGGCCCCCGCCTTCTTCGCCGCCGCCTTGAAGGCGACCAAGGCGTCGGGGCTGTGCAGACGCGGATCATAGCCGATCACCGCCCCCTTAGCCGCCGTCTCCAGATAGGCGGCGACCTCGGTCAGGTCGCGGCGTTCGAACAGGGCCGGATCGGTCTGGGCCTTCACCTGCACCGTATAGCGGCCGTCGGTGAACATGCTGGCCCGATCCTGGAACACCACCGCCGCCCCGGCCGAGCCGGTGAAGCCCGTCGCCCAGGCCAGCCGCTCGTTGGCGTCCGGCAGATACTCGTTCTGATGCTCGTCTTCGTGCGGGATCAGAAACCCATCCAGCCCCTGCTTGGCCATTTCGGCGCGCAGCAGCGGCAGGTGTTTGCCCCCAAAGGACGGATCGGTCGTTTCGTCAAAGGTCTGGCGCATGATCGTTCCTCAGCCCTTTCGCAGTTGCAGGGCGCTCCAGGCGTCGTGGTGGATGGTTTGCTCGACCGTGAAGCCCAATGGCAGATAGGCCTCCAGCACCCGCTCCTCCTGCGTGCGTAGCAGGCCCGACAGGATGGCCACCCCGCCCGACTTCAGCGCCCCGCCGATCTCGGGCGCCAGATGCACCAGCGGCGCGGCCAGGATATTGGCGAACACCAGATCATAGGGCGCGTGCTGGGCGATGCGCGGATCGCTCAGGCCGTCCGCGAAATAGAAGTCGCACGCGGCGTCGTTGATCTCGGCGTTCTCATTGGCGATCCGCGCCGAGGGTTCGTCGATGTCGGTGCCGACGGCGATGGGCGATCCGGTCTTGGCCGCCGCGATGGCCAACACGCCCGTGCCGCAGCCGACATCCAGAACCTTCTCGAACGTCTCGGTCTCCAGCAGCTTGTCGAACGCTTCGAGACAACCGACCGTCGTGCCGTGGTGGCCTGTGCCGAAGGCGGCGCCGGCGTCGATCTTCAACGTCACCCGCCCTTGCGGCACCTTGCCCTGATCGTGTGCGCCATAGACGAAGAACCGCCCGGCCTCGACCGGCGGCAGGCCCGACAGGGACATGGCCAGCCAGTCGGCGTCGGCCAGCTTCTCGACCTCCACCGTCACCGCGTGATCGGCCAGGACGGCCTTCAGCCCCTCGACCTCGTCGTCGGTGGTGGGAAAGGCGTCGATGCGCCAGATCTCGCGATCCTCGTCTTCTTCCAGGATGGAATAGGTCGCGCCCTCCAGTCGGGGATCGAGGTCGATGGCGGCGGCGGCGGCCTCGGCGGCGGCGCGGGGGCCGCGGGCGATTATCTGAAGAGCGGACTCGGACATTTCTCAAACACCGGTATCATGGCGAATCATTGCGGCCCGGCGCTGTGCTGGCCCGTTTGTCGCGTTCGTCTAAACCGAGGGGTCGGGGAAATACATGGCCAAAGCACCATCCGCGTCTAAACCTGCCGCCGAAAAGCCGGCGACCGCCAAACCGACGGCCAAGAAAACCGCCGCTCAAAAAACCTTGAAGCCCGCCGAAAAGGTCAAGGCTGCGCCCAAGCCCGCCACCGCCAAGGCTCCGACCGCGAAGGCGGCGCCCGCCAAGACCGCTGCGCCAAAGACTGCAGCCCCCAAGGCGGCTGCACCGAAGGCCGCCACGCCTGCCGCGACCAAGGCGGCCGCACCCGCTAAGAAGACTGCGCCCGCCAAGGCCGCAACGCCCAAACCCGCCACCAAGGCGCCTGCGGCGAAGTCGGCCGCTGCAAAGCCGGCCGCCAAGACTGCGCCCAAGGCCGCCGCGAAACCTGCGGCGAAGACCACCGCACCCAAGGCTGCCGCTCCGAAGACCGCCTCGCCGAAGGCCGCTGTAGCGCCCAAGGCCGAAACCAAGGCTCCGGTCGCCGCCGCGCCGCCCGCTCCTGCTCCCGCGCCCGATCCGAAGCCCGTCGAAACGCCCAAGCCGACCGAAGCCGCCAAACCCGCAGAGGCGGCGAAGCCCGCTCCGGCTGCCACGCCGAAGGCGGAAGCGCCCAGGGCGGAAGAGAGCAAGGGCTTCTTCGTCAAGCTGGGCGACATGATCTTCGGCAAGCGCTGATCTCGGACATCCCGCCAACCGGATCGCCGGACGGAGCCACCGTCCGGCGATTTGCGTTAAAGCTGGAACCAGGCGCTCGTGCGCCGCACCCGGACCGAGAGAGGGAGATCACCCGTGGCGGGACTGAAGGACAAGCGCGGCTTCATCGACAAGGACCGGCTGGACCTGTCCGAACGTCAGGCCGTCGAATACTGGATGAAACGCTGGGGCGTGACGCGCGATCAGATCACAGCCGCCCACCGCAAGGTCGGCCGCATGACCAAGGACATCGCCGCCGAACTGGGCAAGAAGCGCTGATCCACGCCGCTGATCAGTCGAAAAGTCGATCGGGACCAGCCCGCTCCACCCCCAACTGGACCGCGCGCAGAAAACCATGAATACTTGACTTTGGCGCAGGGGCTTCTATATGCCGCCCAGCCTCGGGACAGGTCTGCGATACGCGCCGCCCGCTCGCCCAAAGAGGGGCGGTTCCGTCGCTGCTATGCACGCAGACGCTTTTCTTCCCTAGGATTCATGACCGAATTTTCCCAACTGGGCCTTTCGCCCACGACCCTGAAGGCCGTCGCCGAGACGGGCTACACCACCGCCACCCCCATTCAGGAACAGGCCATTCCGGTCGCCCTGGCCGGACGCGACGTTCTGGGCATCGCCCAGACCGGCACCGGCAAGACCGCCGCCTTCACCCTGCCCCTGGTCGAGCGTCTGGCGACGGGCCGCGCCCGCGCCCGGATGCCGCGCGCCATCGTCCTGGCGCCCACCCGCGAACTGGCCGATCAGGTCGCCGAAAGCTTCGCCAAATACGCCAAGGGCACCAAGCTTAGCTGGGTGCTGCTGATCGGCGGCGTCTCCATGAGCGATCAGGTCGCGGCGCTGAACAAGGGCGTGGACGTCCTGATCGCCACGCCTGGCCGCCTGCTTGACCTTTTCGAGCGCGGCAAGATGCTGCTGACCGGCGTCGAGATCATGGTCGTCGATGAAGCCGACCGGATGCTGGACATGGGCTTCATCCCCGACATCGAGCGGATCTTCAAACTGACGCCTCCGCGTCGCCAGACCCTGTTCTTCTCGGCGACCATGCCGCCCGAGATCACCCGCCTGACGACCGCCTTCCTCAAGGATCCGACCCGGATCGAGGCCTCGCGTCCGGCGATGACGGCCGACACCATCACCCAGTATCTGGTCCGCATCCCGACCAGCGACCCCAAGGCCAAGCGCACTGCCCTGCGCGTCCTGATCGAACGATCCGACGTCAAGAACGGCATCGTCTTCTGCAACCGCAAGTCCGAAGTCGATATCGTCGCCAAGTCCTTGCAGAAACACGGTTTCGATGCCGCCGCCATCCACGGCGACCTGGATCAGGCCCACCGGATGAAGACGCTGGCCGATTTCCGCGCCGGCAATCTGAAGATCCTGGTCGCCTCCGACGTCGCTGCGCGCGGCCTGGACATCCCGGACGTCAGCCACGTCTTCAACTACGACGTCTCGCACCACGCCGACGACTATGTCCACCGCATCGGCCGCACCGGCCGCGCAGGTCGTCTGGGCCAGGCCTTCATGATCGTGACCCCGTCCGACGACAAGTCGCTGGATAAGGTGCTGAAGCTGATCAAGAAGGACCCGGAAGAACTGGTCCTGGACGACATCGATTTCGCCGCTATCAAGGATGGTCCGCGTCGTGACGACAAACGCGGCGGTCGCGAACGGTCCGGCGGACGCGGACGCGGACGCGCGCGCGGCGCCGAAGCAGCTGTCGAGCCGACCGAAGTCGTCGCCGCCGAGATCCAAGACGCCGAACCCACACGCAGCCGCAGCCGTCGCAAGGCGCGCCCCGAAGCGAAGACAGAGGCGGAAGCGCCACTGGCGGCCGTCGAGGCCGCCGATCCGGTGGAACCGACCCGCGCCGCACGCGCCGACCGCGAGCCTCAGTTGCTTCAGTCCGACCGACGCGGCGACCGCAAGGCCGCCCGTGACGACAACGCGCGTCAGGGCGTCAGGGGTTTCGGCGACGATATCCCGGCCTTCCTGCGCCGCCCTGTGGTTGTTCCCGCCTGATCGGACGATAGGAAACGGCGCGCAGAAAATCCGCGCCGTTTACCCTGCATTACGGAACAGCCCTTAGTCTGCGCCTCGAAGATGTTCCCAGAACGGGAACCGGGGGAAAGACGAATGTCCAAACAGGTCGAGACGGCGCTACGGGGCCCGCAAGCTTACGCCCTGGCGCGCAACGTCATCGCCGAGATGGAAAAGGCGGGCGTCTGGCCGACGCCGCTGAACTTCGAACTCTGGCTCCATTACGTCAGCGATCCCGACGGCGCCCTGGCGCGCGAGATTCGCCTGCTTCTCGAACAATCGGTCGCCATCTCCGACAAGACCGCCGAGATGCTGGCCGCCGAATTCCTGCCGCGCGGCCGTCTGCCGGACCAGATTCGCGATGTCGGCGCCGTTCTGGATCGCGAACTGGCCAGCGTCGCCAACGCCATCGCCATGGCTCACAAGACCCAGGCCGACTATGGCGAGACCCTGGCCGACGCCTCGCACACCATGGAGAAGGCCCAGGATGCGTCGGCGTTGAAATCCCTGGTCGGCGGTCTGTCCACGGCGACCAAACGGGTGCGCCGCGAGACGGCCATCCTGGAGAAGCGGCTGGAGAAGTCGAACAAGGAAGTCATCCGCCTGCGCGAAAACCTGGAGCAGGTCCGTCGCGACGCCATGACCGACGCCCTGACCAACCTGGCCAACCGCAAGGCGTTCGACGAACGGCTGGAGGCCGCCTGCGCGCCCGACGACGGTTCGCCCCTGGGCCTGGCCATCCTCGACATCGACCATTTCAAGCGGTTCAACGACACCTGGGGCCATCAGACGGGCGATCAGGTGCTGCGCTATGTCTCCACAGTCCTGTCCAACATCTGCGGCAAGCACCGGTTCGCGGCCCGGTTCGGGGGCGAGGAATTCGCGATCATCTTCCCTGGCGAGAGCGCCGGCGTTGTGATGGCCGCCCTTGAAAGCATTCGCAGCGAGGTGGCCTCACGCGCCCTGCGCCGGCGTTCGACCAACGACGACCTGGGCTCGGTGACCATCTCGGCCGGCTTCGCCCAGCGCCGAAAGGGCGAGACGGCCGCCAGCCTGCTGGAACGCGCCGACGCCGCCCTCTACGAGTCCAAGCGCAAGGGCCGCAACTGCATCACCGCCGCCCCTGCGGCTGACCCGGCCCAGCGACAGGTCGCCTGATAACGGGCCTGACAAGGCCAGACTTTCTGCCATAGTCGCCCGATGCGCAGCTTCGCCTTCAACATCGCCTACTGGATTCTGTCGATCGGCTACGGCCTGACCGCCGCCTTCGCGGCGCTGGCGCCCGGTCGCGGGCCTGCCAGCTGGGTCATTCGCCGCTATGTGAAGCGCATGGTCCAGGCCATGACCCTGTTCGCAGGCATCCGTCTGCGGGTGCTGGGCAGGGAACGTCTGCCCGCCGGCGCCTTCATCATCGCTTCCAAGCACCAGAGTTGGGGCGACGGTTTCGCCACCTATGACCAGTTCGACGACCTGGCCTTCGTCACCGGCGACCATCTGGAGAAGTTCCCCCTGCTGGGCGGGGTGCTGAAGAAGCTGGGCGCCATCGTCGTCAACTCATGCGGCGGCCATGAAGCCCGCAAGGCCCTGGCCATGCGCGCCGCCGAAGCCCGCGCCGAGAACCGCAAGATCCTGATCTACCCCGAGGGACACCTGGCCCCGGTCGGCAAGAAGTTCAGATACCGTTCCGGCGTCTGGCACATGTATCGCGACTTCGACATGCCGGTCGTGCCCCTGGCCACCAACCTCGGCCTGTTCTGGCCCGAGGAGAAGTACGAGAAGCACGCAGGCACGGCCACGCTCGACTTCCTCGAACCGATCCCCACCGGCTTGAAGAAAGAGGAGTTCATGGCTCATCTGGAAGCCGTGATCGAGGCCCGCACCGCCGAACTGGTCGCCGAGGCCGCGGGTCAGCCCGTGTCGCCTGCCGTGCTGATCGACACGCCGGTTAAATAACGGGTCTAGGTTTCTTCCCCGAGGCCTTCTTCACCGCCACCTCCAACGAACGGCGCGCCCAGGCGACCGCCTCGTCGGGATCGTCCAACGCCGCCTCCGGCAGGCTCCAATAGCGCATGCTCATCGTCCGCCCATCCTTGGTCGGAAAGGTGAACGGTCGCGACCCGACCGCTGCGAACGCCTCACCCAGGGCGTCATCGCCCTTCAGCCAGACTACGCCGTCGTCTAGAAGGGCGAAGATCACGCCCGAGGCGTATACCCCTGCCCCGCCGAACATCCGCTTGATCTCCAGCCGCCCCAGGCCCGCGAAATGCTCGCGCACCCATTCGCCGAAGTCGGCATCGTAGGCCACGTCAGGCGCTGGCGGCCGGAACGATGGTCACGCTCTCTCCGCAGCCGCAGGCGTCGGTCTGGTTCGGATTGTTGAACACGAACTTGGAGGCCAGCCGCGTCGTCTCATAGTCGATCTCGGTGCCGATCAGGAACAGCACGGCCTTGGGCTCGATCAGGATCGTGACGCCCTTGTCCTCGACCACCTCGTCCAGCGGCTCGACCGCGTCGGCATAGGCGAAGGTGTATTCCTGCCCCGCACAGCCCCCGTTCTTGACGCCGATGCGCAGGCCGATGTGGGTGTTGTCGGCATTATCCAGGATTTCACGCACCCGCTCGGCGGCCGCGTCGGTCAGGGTGACGGCCTTGGGGCGCGGACGACGCGGGCGGGATGTGGCTTGAAGCTCGGTCATCAGAACATGTTCAGTGCTAGCTTGGCCTCGTCGCTCATCTTGGAGGCATCCCACGGCGGGTCGAACACCAGATTGGCCTTGGCGCTGCGGACCCCCTCGACCTTCTCCACCGCCGTCTCGACCCAGCCGGGCATCTCGCCGGCCACCGGACAGCCGGGCGCCGTCAGGGTCATGTCCACCACCACGTCGCGATCGTCGTTGACGTCCACGCGATAGATCAGGCCCAACTCATAGATGTCGACCGGGATTTCCGGATCATAGACGGTTTTCAGCGCCTCGATCAGGTCTTCGGTCAGCTTGTCCAGCTCACCCTGCGACAGGGCGCTCTTCTGCGGTTCGTCCCAGGCGGTCTGGAAGGCGTCGCTGTCTTGAAGGGTCTCGTCGGTCATCGGGCTTTACACAAAGAAGTTCCGCGCCTTGATCAGCGCGTCCACGAAGGCGTCCGTATCCTCCAGGGTGTTATATAGGGCGAAGGAGGCGCGGGTGCTCGACGTCACGTCCAATCTTTTCGCCAGCGGCTCGGCGCAGTGGGTTCCGGCCCGCACGGCGACGCCGTAACGGTCCATGATCTGGGCTACGTCATGGGCGTGCGCGCCTTCTACGGCGAAGGTCAGGATCGCGCCCTTGCCCTCGGCCTGCCCCAGAATCCGCAGCCAGTTTTGACCCTGAAGCCGGTCCAGCGCATGCTGATACAGGGCATGTTCATGCGCCTGCACCGCCGCCCGGTCGTATTGCGCCAACCATTCCAGGGCCACGCCCAGACCGATGGCCTCCAGGATCGGCGGCGTGCCCGCTTCGAACCGATGCGGCGACTTGGCGTATGTGATCCGGTCCTGCTCGACCCGTTCGATCATCTCTCCGCCCCCCTGATAGGGCGGCAGGGCCTCCAGCGCCTCGGCCTTGCCATACAGGGCGCCGATGCCGGTGGGGCCGAACAGCTTGTGGCCCGTGATCACATAGAAGTCGCAGCCGATGGCCTGCACGTCCGGCGTCGCATGGACCGCGCCCTGGCAGCCGTCGATCAGCACCTGCGCGCCCGCCGAATGGGCCAGACGGGTGATCTCGGCCACCGGATTGATGGTGCCCAGCACGTTCGACATATGGGTCACCGCGACCATGCGCGTCCGCGGCCCCAGCAGGTTGGCGTATGCCGCCATGTCCAGCGAACCGTCGTCCTTTATCGGCGCCCACTTAAGCACCGCGCCATAACGCTCGCGCAGGAAATGCCACGGCACGATGTTTGAGTGGTGCTCCATCTCTGTGACGATGATCTCGTCGCCCGGCTGGATCGCCATTTTTCCAGTTTTTTGGCCCAGCCCATGGGCCACCAGATTGATCGCCTCGGTCCCGCCCTTGGTCCAGACGACCTGTTCCGCGCTTTCGGCGTTCAGGAAGCGGGCGACGATCTCGCGCGCCTTTTCGAACGCCTCGGTCGCCTCGTTCGACAGGGTGTGCAGGCCGCGATGGACGTTGGCGTAGCCGCCCTCCATCGTCGCGACCAGGGCGTCGATCACCGCGCGCGGCTTCTGGGCCGAGGCGGCATTGTCCAGATAGATCAATGGCTTGCCGTTCACCTGTCGTGACAGGATCGGGAACTGCGCCCGGACGGCATAGGGATCGAAGGTGTTCACAACCGCGCCGTCAGCCATTCCCGCGCTACCTCTCTCGCGCCCTCGTGATCGATGCGGTCGATGACCTCGATCAGGAAGGCCTGTGTCAGCAGGGCGCGCGCCTCGTCGGCCGGAATGCCGCGCTGCTGCATATAGAACAGGGCGCTTTCGTCCAGCGTCCCCACGGTGTTGCCGTGCGCGCACTGCACGTCGTCGGCATAGATGATCAGTTCCGGCTTGGCGTCGATCTCGGCCCGCTCGCTGGCGATCAGGGCATGATGGCCCATCCGCGCATCGGTGCCGTCCGCCCCGCGCTCGACCACGATCTTGCCCTGGAAGACGCCGCGCGCCGTGTCGCGGGCCACGCCCTTGATCAGCTGGCTGGTCGAGCCGTCGGCGGCGAGATGGCTGACGACCGAGGTCACATCCGCATGGCGCGAACCGTTCAGCAGATACAGCCCATCGACCTGGGCATGAGCGCCTTGCGCGAAATGCTTCACGCGCGTTTCCAGCCGCTGCAGCCTGGCGCCGGTCGTGACGACCGTCTGGCGGAACACGCCGCCCGCCTCGACTCGCACATCGGCCTCGGTGATGGAGATGGCGTCCTCGGGTTCCTCGACCAGAACCACGCGCGTCACTTCCGCCCCTGCCGCCACATCCAGCTCCAGCCGGTTGTGGGCCACATAGGCCGAGCCTGCGCCCTCGTGCGTTTCCAGCAGCAGCAGCCGCGCCCCTGCCCGCGCCGACACCCGCGCGCTGGCGGTGTGGCCCGTGCCGACGGCGTCGGAGACATAGCGCAGGCGCAGCGTCTGCTCGCCCGAGGCGATGAAGTCGGTCACGCCGACGGCCCGCCCATTGGCGAAGACGATCGCCTCCCCGCCCAGGGCGTCAAACACGCCGGGTGCAGAGACTGCCGCCTCCGGCGACGGCTGCGGCGCCTCGCGCAGATAGCGTTTCAGGTCGCTGTATTTCCACGCCTCGACCCGCCGCGTCGGGAAGGTGGCGGCGTCCGTCAGGTCAATCCGGGAAACGGCTGTCATGCGGCTTGCGGCAGATACTTGTCGTACCCTTCCGCCTCCAGTTGTAGCGCCAGTTCCGGTCCGCCCGAGGCCACGATGCGGCCGCCCGCCAGCACATGCACCCGGTCCGGTTTGATGTAGTCCAACAGGCGCTGATAGTGGGTGATGACCAGCATGGCGCGGTCCGGCGAACGCAAGGCGTTCACGCCTTCCGAGACAATCCGCAGGGCGTCGATGTCCAGGCCCGAATCCGTCTCGTCGAGGATCAGCAGCGACGGCTCCAGCAGGGCCATCTGCAGGATTTCCATCCGCTTCTTCTCGCCACCCGAGAAGCCGACGTTCAGCGGCCGCTTCAGCATGTCGAAGTCCATCTTCAGCGCCTTGGACGCTTCACGGACCAGCTTCAGGAAGGCCGGCGCGGCCATCTCCTCCTCGCCCCGCGCGCGTCTCTGGGCGTTCAGGGCCGTCCGCACGAAGGTCAGGGCCGGCACGCCGGGGATTTCGATCGGATACTGGAAGGACAGGAAGACGCCCTTGGCCGCCCGATCGGCCGGGTCCAATTCCAGAAGGTCCTCGCCTGCCCATTCGACCGAGCCTTCGGTCGCCTCATAGCCGGGCCGACCCGACAGGGCGTAGCCCAGCGTCGACTTGCCCGCGCCGTTCGGCCCCATGATGGCGTGAACCTCGCCCGCCGGAACATCGAGCGTCAGGCCCTTTAGGATCGGCTTTTCACCGACGGAGATGTGGAGGTTGTTGATCGAGAGCATCAGTTGGACTCGGGAACAGGTTGAACGCCGGTCAAATCCTGACGGGCATCGTAGAATGAGATGATAAGCACTTCGTCATCGCGAACTTGGAACACGACGATCTTGCGCCATCGAATAAGGCTGGCTTCTCGCAAGCCGCGCCAGCGTGACGGCCGAAACCGAAACGGCCCTTCGCCGACCCTGAGCGACAGGACTTCGCTCTCCGCCAGGGCGCGGTCCGTGAGACGCGGATCGATCTGCTCCAGATGATCCAGCCAATCCCGCTGCGCGTCGCGCGCTTCTTTCGACCATCGAACACGCCTCACCGCTTGAAGCGGGCCTTGAGTTCGCCAAAGACCTCCTCGTGGGTGAAGGTCCGACCTGCCGCAACATCCTGCAAACCCCGCTTGATCGACGCCCGCTGGTCGTCGGAAAGCGTGGCGCTGGCGTTCTCGACATCGGTGACAAAACGCTCCGCAGCAGAGGCGATGAACTCTTCCAACGGCATGCCGATTTCGGCGGCGGCGCGTTTCAGTCGATCAGCGGCGTCGGCCTCCAGAGGGACAGAAATCGTTTCCATGATCTCGCTCACCCCACGCTCCCTTCCAGACTGATCGCCACCAGCTTCTGCGCCTCGACGGCGAACTCCATCGGCAGTTTCTGCATCACGTCCCGGACGAAGCCGTTGACCAGCAGGGCCACCGCCTCCTCCTGCGACAGGCCGCGTTGCTGGGCGTAGAACAGCTGGTCGTCGCTCAGGCGCGTCGTCGTCGCCTCGTGCTCCAGCTGGGCCGAGCCGTTGCGGGCCTCGATATAGGGGATGGTGTGCGAGCCGCACTCCTTACCGATCAGCAAGGAATCGCACTGGGTGAAGTTGCGCGCCCCCGTCGCCTTGGGGTGCACCGAGACCAGGCCGCGATAGGTCGAGTCCGACTGACCCGCCGACACCGCCTTGGCGATGATCCGCGATTTCGAATTCTTGCCCAGATGGATCATCTTGGTGCCGGTGTCGGCCTGCTGATGTCCGTTGGTGATGGCGATGGAATAGAACTCGCCCGAGCTTTCCTCGCCCTTCAGGATGCAGGACGGGTATTTCCAGGTGACGGCCGAACCCGTCTCCACCTGGGTCCACGACACCTTGGATCGGTCGCCCCGGCAGTCGGCGCGCTTGGTCACGAAGTTGTAGATGCCGCCCTTGCCCTCGGCGTCGCCCGGATACCAGTTCTGGACCGTCGAATATTTCACCTCGGCGTCGTCCAGCGCCACGATCTCGACCACCGCCGCATGCAGTTGGTTCTCGTCGCGCATCGGCGCCGTGCAGCCTTCCAGGTAGCTCACATGGCTGCCCTTGTCGGCGATGATCAGGGTCCGCTCGAACTGGCCCGTCTGGCTGGCGTTGATGCGGAAATAGGTCGACAGCTCCATCGGGCATTTCACGCCCGGCGGGATGTAGACGAACGACCCGTCCGAAAAGACCGCGCTGTTCAGAGCCGCGAAATAGTTGTCCGAGACCGGCACCACCGACCCCAGATATTGCCGCACCAGATCAGGATATTCGCGCAAGGCTTCGGAAATCGGCATGAAGATCACGCCGACCTTGGCCAGTTCCTCCTTGAAGGTGGTAACCACGGACACGCTGTCGAATACGGCGTCCACCGCGACCTTGGGGGCGCCCTGCACGCCCGCCAGCACTTCCTGCTCCTTCAGCGGAATGCCCAGCTTCTTGTAGACTTCCAGGATTTCGGGATCGACCTCGTCCAGCGACTTTGGCCCGTCCTTCTTCTTGGGCGCCGCATAGTAGAACAGGTCCTGATAATCGACGGGCTCGTAACGGACCGCCGCCCAGGTCGGCTCTTCCATCGCCAGCCAGCGCTCATAGGCGGCCAGACGCCATTCCAGCATCCATTCCGGCTCGCCCTTCTTCTCGGAGATGAAGCGCACGATGTCGGCGTTCAGGCCACGCGGCGCAAACTCCTGCTCGATGTCCGAGGTGAAGCCGTGCGCATACTTTTCCAGCGCGGCGACGGCGTCGATGGTTTCCTTGACGGCGGCCATCAGGCGACCTCTCTCACACGCTCGGCGGCGCGCGTCTTGTGCTTGGTGTAGGCGGCGACCCAGGCGTCGGCGAACCTTGCCCAGTCGTTCTCGGTCGTGCCCCAGCCGCCGGAGACGCGCACGCCCCCGGTCGCCAGCGCATTCAGGCCCATGGCGCTGATGGTCTTGGACGGCTTGACCTTGCCCGACGAACAGGCCGAGCCCGCCGACACCATGACGCCGGTCAGGTCCAGGGTGATCAACTGTTGCGGGCTGTCCCAGCCTTCGACGGCCATGAACAGGGTGTTGGGCAGACGCGGAACCGCGCCGCCGATGATGACGGCGCCCGCCGCCACGACCTTGGCCTCGGCCGCGTCGCGCCAGACGACGTGCGATTCCATCACCTGCAGATCCCGCGCGGCGCAGTCGGCGGCGACGCCGAACCCGGCGATGCCCGGCGCGTTCTCGGTCCCGGCGCGAAGGCCGCGCTCCTGTCCCGCCCCATGCAGAATGCGGATGCCTGGCACGCCTTCCTTCAGGATCAGCGCGCCCACGCCCTGCGGCCCGCCCAGCTTGTGCGCCGAAAGCGTCAGACTGTCGGCGTCCAGCACCCGGATATCGACGGCGATCTTGCCCGCCGACTGGATCGCATCGACGTGCAGCCAGCCGCCCGCCGCCCGCACCAAGGCGGCTGCCTGCGCGATCGGCTGGATCACGCCGCTTTCATTGTTCGCATGATGGATGGCGACCACGGCCCGGCCCGAACGGCTCAGCGCCTGCGCCAACCAATCCAGATCGACCACGCCGTTCGCATCGACCGGCAGAACCTCGACCGGAACACCCGCATTCGCCGCCGTCTCGGCCACGCACGGATGCTCCGTCGCCGACACGATCAACCGCTCGCAGCCCGCCGCCAGCGCGCTGGCGATGCCTTGGGCGTTGGCCTCGGTGCCGCCGCTGTTGAACACCACCGCCGTCGGGTCCGCCCCGACCAGTTCGCCGACCTGCGCCCGCGCCGTCTCGACCCGCGCCCGGGCACGCCTGCCCGCCGCATGGACCGCCGACGGATTGCCGTTGTCGGCCAGGGCCCTGGCCATTACCTCCAGCACCTCCGGCCGCACCAGGCCCGAGGCGTTGTAATCCAGATAGACGCCGGTCATGCCGCGACCCCCACGGCCGAGGTCTCGACATTGCGACGACGCTGGCTGGTGCGGTTCATCACCACATCCTCCAGCGACACCCCGGCCAGATAGCGATGGATTTCGTCGCCCAGGTCTTCCCAAAGATTGTGGGTGATGCACCGTTCGCCGGCCAGCATGCAGCCCTTGGGCGAGCCATGCGCCACACAGCGCGTCGCCCGGATCGGCTCGTCCACCGCCAGCACGATTTCCGCCACCACCGTCTCGTGCGCCGCCTTGGCCAGACGGTATCCGCCGCCCGGTCCGCGCACGCTCTTGACCAGTTCGCTCTTTCTCAGACGAGCAAAAAGCTGCTCCAGATAGCTCAGCGAAATCTCCTGGCGCGCGGCGATCTCGGCCAGCGAAACTGCCCGGATTTCGCCGCCCTCGCCGCGTCCGTTCTTGGCCAGATCGGCCATCGCCATCACGGCGTATCGTCCCTTGGTCGACAGACGCATTTCGCACCTTCAAAAATTGCGCGCTTTTCGGGGCTCCTGTGCTAGAACCCGCGCCTTCGCAAAGGCGGCGCGCTTGCGGAGGGACTTATAAAGTCCCACCTCCGCGGTCAAGTATTACGCACTCGCGAAATGACAGTTGAACGGATTCCAGAGCCCCTATGCCTGAAGTCATCCTGCCCGGCGCCTCCGGTCGCATCGAAGGTCGTTATTCTCCGGGCAAGCGCCCGAACGCCCCCATCGCCCTGATTCTGCACCCGCACCCAAAGGCGGGCGGGCATATGAACAACCCGGTCGCGGTCACACTGCACCAGCTGTTCCAGCAGCGCGGTTTCGCCACCCTGCGCTACAACTCGCGCGGCGTGGGCAAGTCGCAGGGCGAGTTCGACAGCGGCATCGGTGAACTGGCGGACGCCGCCACGGCGCTGGACTGGCTTCAGTCGAACAACCCCGGCGCCAGCCAGACCTGGGTCGCCGGCTATCAGTTCGGCGCCTATATCGGCATGCAACTGCTGATGCGTCGCCCTGAGACGGACGGCTTCATCTCGGTGTCGCCGCCGTCGAACATGTACGATTTCAGCTTCCTGGCCCCCTGCCCGGCCTCGGGCCTGTTCCTGCACGGCACGGCCGACACCATCGTTCCTCCGGTCGAGGTCGAGCGTGTGGTCAACAAGCTGCGCACCCAGAAGGGCATCGTCATCGACTACGAACTGGAAGAAGGCGCCAGCCACTTCTGGCAGGACCACATGAGCGCCGTCGAAACCCGCGTCGGCGCCTATCTGGACAAGCGGCTGGAAGAAAAGCCCGCCTGACCCTAGATATGGGGTCGCCTTCAGGAGACCCCGTATGCGGCACGACATCGTCATCATCGGCGGCGGCGCGGGCGGGCTGGAGCTTGCCGCGCGCCTGGGTCGCCGGTTCGGGCCGCGCGAAGGGCGGCGGCGGGTCCTTTTGATCGACCGATCCATCTTCCACCTGTGGAAGCCCAGCCTGCACGAGGTCGCGGCCGGATCGCTGGATTCGCACCAGGAGGGTCTGTCCTATCCAGTCCTGGCGCGCCGCAACCATTTCAGCTTCGCTTTCGGCAACCTGACGGGGCTGGACCCCGCCGCCAGGACCCTGACCCTGGCTGAGATCCGCGACGACGACGGCGAGGTGCTGGTCGCGCCCCGCACCCTCGGCTTCGACACCCTGGTTCTGGCCATCGGCAGCGGCTCCAACCTGTTCGGCACGCCCGGCGCCGCCGAACACGCCCATCTGCTGGAGAATGTGGCGGACGCCGAGGCGTTCAACCGACGCCTGACCTCGGCCTTCCTGGCGGCGGCCTATTCGGACGAGCGGACGCTGAACATCGCCATCGTCGGAGCCGGCGCGACGGGGGTGGAGCTGTCCACCGAACTGATCGAGGGGCATGACGAACTGTCCGCCGGCCTGACGTCGGACCAGAAGTTCGATCTGGCCGTCACCCTCGTCGAGGCCGCTCCCCGTATCCTCGGCGGCCTGCCCGAGCGTGTCTCGGCCAAGGCGGCCCATGCGCTTCAAGCCAAGGGCGTGCGCTTGCTGACCGACGCCAGGGTCAACGGCGTTCATGCCGACCGCCTGGACACCTCCAAGGGCGATGTCCCCGCCGACCTGATCGTCTGGGCCGCCGGGGTCAAGGCGGCCGACGCCAACCCGGACCTGGGACTGGCGACGGGGCGGCTGAACCAGTTCGTCGTGGACGACCATCTGCGCACCTCGGCGCCGGGCGTATACGCCATGGGCGACTGCGCCGAGGCGCCCGGCCCCGACGGCCGCCCCGTGCCCGCCCGGGCCCAGGCGGCGGCCCAACAGGCCGCGTATCTGGCCAAGACCCTTTCTCAGCCCGGCCGCGATCCCGGTCCCTACGTCTATCGCGACAAGGGTTCGTTGGTGTCGCTGGGCGGAGACAGGGGCGTCGGCGCCTTGATGGGCGGCCTGGGCGGTCCGAACTTCCTGATCGAGGGGCTGGTGGCCAAATGGGCCTATATGGCGCTGCACCTGGATCATCACCGCGCCATTCTGGGGGTGCGCCGCACGATCTTGCTGGCCCTGTCGCGCCTGCTTCATCGCCGCGTTTCCGGGCGGCTGAAACTGCACTGATACGGGCGGTTAAGGCTTGATCGTCATGATCGCGCCGAACCTGTCGCGAGCCGTCCCATGCGTCTGATCCCGCCCACCCTCCTCGTCGGCGCCCTTCTGCTATCGTCGCCCGTGGTGGCGCAGGATGGGGCGCAGGATCGGGTGCAGCGCGAATTCTGCGCCGACCGTCCGGGCCAGGGCACGCCCGCCTGCGTTCTGGACCAGGGTCGCTGGCAGGTCGAACTGGGCCTGTTCGACGCCAGCCGCCAGAGCGACGACAATGCCAGCACCCGCGCCTGGGACGCGGGCGACCTGCTGGTCCGTTACGGCCTGACCGGCCTGACCGAACTGCAGATGGGCCTGACCAGTTGGAATCATCAGACCGTCACCGACCGCGCCAGCGGCGCGCGCGAGGTGTCGAAAGGCGTCGGCGATCTGACGCTGGCGCTGCGTCATTCTCTGGCCAATCCCGACGGTTCGGGCCTGTCCGTGGCGGTTCAGGGGTTCGTCACCGCCCCGACCGGCGCCCGCGACATCCGCGCCGACGGGTTCGAAGGCGGCGTGATCCTGCCCGTCTCCCTGCCGCTCGACGCCGACTGGAGCCTCAGCCTGTCGCCCCAGGTCGGCTGGGTGTCCGATGCGGACGGCGAGGGTCGCCATGCGGCCTATACGATGGTCGCCGGTCTGGGTCGCGACATCGGCCAGTGGAACCTGGGTGCCGAACTCTGGATCAGCCGCGACGACGATCCCGCGCAGCCGACAACCCAGTCCACCTTCGACCTGACCGCCGCCTGGTCGCCTCCCGCCCTGCCCGACGCCCAGTTGGACTTCGGCGTCAACCTGGGCCTGAACCACGATAGCCCGGATGTCGCATTAGGCATCGGCGTCGCCAAGCGGTTTTGAGACGAGTGCGGACAATGCGAAACGCCCTCGCACAGCTCCAATAGCTTACGCCGCCTCGACGACCTCTTCGGCCGGCACGGTGCGGATCATATAGTCGAAGGCCGACAGCCCCGCCTTGGAGCCTTCGCCCATGGCGATGACGATCTGCTTATAGGGCACGGTCGTCACGTCCCCGGCCGCGAACACGCCCGGCTGGCTGGTTTCGCCGCGATGATCCACCTCGATCTCCCCGCGCGTCGTCAGGGCGACCGCGCCGTGCAGCCATTCGGTGTTCGGAACCAGACCGATCTGCACGAAGACGCCCTCCAGATCGACGTCGTGATGGGCGTCGGCGTTGCGGTCCTTATAGGACAGGCCCGTCACCTTCTCGCCGTCGCCATGCACTTCGGTCGTCAATGCAGATGTCACGATCCGCACGTTGGGGAGGGTCGCCAGCTTCCGCTGAAGCACCGCATCGGCGCGCAGTTCGCTGTCGTATTCTATCAGTGTCACATGAGCGACGATGCCCGCCAGATCAATGGCCGCCTCGACGCCGGAGTTGCCGCCGCCGATCACCGCCACGCGCTTGCCCTTGAACAGCGGCCCGTCGCAGTGCGGGCAATAGGCCACGCCCTTGTTCTTGTACTGGTCCTCGCCCGGCACGTTCATCTGACGCCAGCGCGCGCCGGTCGACAGGATCACCGTGCGCGACTTCAGCGACGCGCCGTTCTCCAGAACCACCTCATGCAGACCGCCCCGAATCTTGGCCGGAACCAGCTTGGCCGCCTTCTGCAGGTTCATGATGTCCACCTCGTATTCGCGGACGTGCTGCTCCAGATAGGCGGCCAGTTTCGGCCCCTCGGTGTGGGGCACCGAGATGAAGTTCTCGATGGCCATGGTGTCCAGCACCTGACCGCCGAACCGCTCGGCCGCGATGCCGGTGCGGATGCCCTTGCGCGCCGTATAGATGGCCGCCGCCGCGCCGGCCGGACCGCCGCCGATGACCAGAACGTCGAACGGGTCCTTGGCCTTGATCTTTTCGGCGGCCTTCGCCTCGGCGCCGGTGTCGATCTTGGCGACGATCTGCTCCAGCTCCATCCGGCCCTGACCGAACAGTTCGCCGTTCAGGAAGACGGTCGGCACGGCCATGACCTTGCGCGCCTCCACCTCGTCCTTGAACAGGCCGCCCTCGATGGCGACGTGTTTGATGCGCGGGTTGATGACGCTCATCAGGTTCAGCGCCTGCACCACGTCGGGGCAGTTCTGGCACGACAGCGAGAAATAGGTCTCGAACAGATAGTCGCCGTCCAGGTCCCTGACCTGCTGGATCACCTCCTGCGCCGCCTTGGACGGATGGCCGCCGACGTGCAGCAGGGCCAGCACCAGAGAGGTGAACTCGTGGCCCAGCGGAATGCCCGCGAACCGCACGCCGATGTCGGTGCCCTTGCGGCGGATCAGGAAGCTGGGCTGGCGTTCGTCGTCATAGTCGCGGCCCATCTCGACCTTGCCGTGCGAGACTGAGACGATGTCCTCCAGCAGGGCCTTCAGCTCCTGCGACTTCGGGCCGGCGCCCAGCGAGGCGACCAGTTCGACCGGATGGACGATGTTCTTGAGGTAGCCCTCGAGCTGGGATTTCAGATTGGCGTCGAGCATGGGGGTCCTCGTGAATTCTGGGATTGGGCGTCGCCCTCAAGCCGCCTCGGCGAGGGCTGGACGCAAAAAGGCCGCGGGGTTGAAACGCTACGCACCCCACGGCCTCTGCGGGCGCCGGATCGGGTCCGGCGCCGATGACCGGCGGCGTTTGAACCGCGCCGCCGATCAAACCTGGGGTCTTAGATCTTGCCGACGAGGTCGAGCGACGGGGCCAGGGTGGCCTCGCCTTCTTCCCACTTGGCCGGGCAGACTTCGCCGGGGTGCGAACGCACGTACTGGGCGGCCTTGACCTTGCGCAGCAGTTCGGCGGCGTTGCGGCCGATGCCTTCCGAGGTCGTCTCGGTGAACTGGATCACGCCGTCCGGATCGACCAGGAAGGTGGCGCGGTCGGCCAGGCCCACGCCCGGACGCATGGCGTCGAAGTTGTTGGTCACCACGCCCGAGGGGTCGCCCAGCATGGTGTAGGTGATCTTGCCGATGGCCGGCGACGAATCATGCCAGGCCTTGTGCGAGAAGTGGGTGTCGGTCGACACCGAATAGATTTCGACGCCCAGCTTCTGGAACTCGGCGTAATGGTCCGCCAGGTCTTCCAGTTCGGTCGGGCAGACGAAGGTGAAGTCGGCCGGATAGAAGAAGAAGATCGCCCACTTGCCCGCGACGTCGGCGTCCGTGACCGTCAGGAACTTGCCGTCCTTATAGGCTTCGGCCGTGAACGGTTTGAGGGTCGTGTTGATGAGGGCCATGCGGAAAATCCAATGCAAGTGGTTGGGAGGCCCCTTCCTACCGCACCGCACCAAATAAGCCCAATCACTTATTTGCAGATGCGTAATAGATTTTAGTTATAGCTAACAATGCATCCTCACCCGTCATCCGTGGGTTAAGCCCTATGATGACGAAGACCAGCGTCAATACTGAAGGAACGGCCTGCGTGTCTCTTCCCACGACGTTTCATCCGGCAGGGTCGCGGCATCCAGATCGGCCGGCCTCGCGCCCGCGTCGTCCACCCATTCCCGCAAGCCCGGCCCGCCGTTGATGACGTCGATGGGCAGCTTGCCGAACGCATATTCATACGGAAAATCGCGCCAAAGATCATAGTCGGGGTACAGCCGCCGGATCGCCTTGAAGCCCAGCGCCTGAACCCGCCACGGTCTGAACGACGCATGGTCGTAGGCCGGATCGTCGACGTGGATCTGAACGCCGCTGCACAGCGTCCCGACATGCTTATGGAAGGTCGGCTCGAACCACATGGGCCGCAGCACGCAGCCCGCCAGCCAATCCGGCGCCAGCGACCGCATCTCGGCGATCACCGCCCGCGCGTCGATGTCCGGCGCCCCGAACAGCTCCAGCGGCCGCGTCGTGCCGCGCCCTTCGGACAGGGTCGCCCCCTCCAGCATCACCGTCCCGGCATACACCCGCGCCATCGACAGATTCGGGGCATTGGGGCTGGGGTTGACCCAAGACCGTTCGCCCAGCGGCCAGCCGAAGCCCGGCCCCTGGTCGGGCGCCCAGCCCTGCATCGCGATCACGCGGTAATGGACGTCCAGTTTGAAGTGATCGACGAACCACAGACCCAGTTCGCCCATGGTCATGCCATGCCGCATCGGCATCGGCCCGGCGCCCACGAAGCTTTCGTATCCGGGCTTCAGCGTCAGCCCCTCGACCGGCCGCCCCGCCGGATTGGGCCGATCCAGCACCCACACCGTCTTGCCGTGTTTCGCCGCCGCCTCCAGCACATAGAGCAACGTCGTGACATAGGTGTAGATGCGACACCCCAGGTCCTGCAGATCGATCAGGATGACGTCGAACGTCTCCATCCACTCGTCCTTGGGCCGGCGCACCTCGCCATACAGGCTGAACACGGGAATGCCGTGGACCGGATCACGATAATCCGGGCTTTCCATCATATTGTCCTGCAGGTCGCCCTTCATCCCGTGCTGGGGCCCGAAGGCGGCGCTCAGCGTGATCTCGGGACAGGGGGCCAGCGCATCCACCGCATGGGTCAGGTCCTTCGTCACCGACGCCGGATGCGCCAGGAGCGCCACGCGCCGCCCCTTCAGGGGCTGGCGCAATTCCGGTTCGCACAGCAGGCGGTCGAGGCCGAAATTCATAAGGGGCTCCTGAGACTCATTGCGACAGCCATGCCCGAGGCCACGACCCGCCACAACTCCCGCCCCCGCTTGCTCCGTCATCCTTAGGCCTTGTGCCTAGGATCGAGAATCCCGGTTTATGGGGCGTGGGCCACCTGCTGACACCGAGCGTATGGATCCTAGGCAAGACCTTAGGATGACGATCTAAAGCATGAGCGCGAACGAGTTGGGATGATGAAAGTCCGGCTTATCCGAAGGATGCGCCAGCGCCCAATAGCCCATCGCACCGTCCAACCCCTGGATAACCGCCGTCAGCCCCACGGCTCCGCCCGCGTCGTCAGGCAGAGTGACATCCGCCGTCAGCACGAACCGCCCCGGCGCCGTCCGCGTCACGATGAAGGGCGCCGGCGTGTCCAGTTCCCGCATCCCCTCGCGATAGCCGTCGAACCGATAGGCCGCCCACGCCCCCGACGGCGACAGATTGTATTCGACATAGCCATCCGCCGTCCGCACGAAGGCTTCGAAACAGGTCGCGCGCCACAGATCGTCGGTCCGCACCCGCGCCGCTGATTCCGGCCAAAGCACCGTCTCCACCGGCCCGGCCAGCACATACTCCAGGCTCAGCACCCACCCCGCCCGCCGCGCCTCGACCTCCAGCGTCAGCCCGCCATGCGGCGAAGTCGGGTGCGGGATCAGGGGCAGGCGCATACCTCTTCGTATCCCAAGCGCGGCGCCGGTCAACGTCGTCTCCATCGCATAAGTCGGCCACAATCCCTTTGCCGACAAGGCTTTGCGGGAGGACTCGCCCCTTTTGGCGCCCGCTCCTCAGGCCCGATCTATAATGCCGGCCCCATCTCTTTGGAGCGCGCCAATTGCACCTTTTTGCACATTGCACTGTTTTCGCGGGTGCAGTGCAATTTCGCCCCGCCCGTCTTTGAGACTATTCAGACCATTCAGACGGCGTTTTCTCGTCCGATCGTCTGACCCCCTCACCTCTCCTAAACCCGCCAGCAAAGGGCAGACGCCCGTCGGCATCTTTGCTAACGGAGCTTCGCCATGACCGAACACGCTTACAAATCCGACTTCCTCCGCACCATGCAGACGCGCGGCTATATCCATCAGATCACCCACCCGGCCGAACTGGATCAGGCGGCGACCCAGGGCGTGGTGACCGGCTATATCGGCTTCGACGCCACGGCGGCGTCGCTGCACGTCGGGCACCTGATTCAGATCATGCTGCTGCGCCGTCTTCAGCAGGCGGGGCACAAGCCGATCGTCCTGATGGGCGGCGGAACGACCAAGGTGGGCGACCCCAGCTTCAAGGACACCCAGCGCCCCCTGCTGACCGAGGAGCGGATCGCCGAGAACATCGCCGGCATCAAGGGCGTGTTCGAGAAGTTCCTGACCTTCGGCGACGGCCCGTCCGACGCCATCATGGTCGATAATGACGAATGGCTGTCCAAGCTGGGCTACCTGGAGTTCCTGCGCGACTACGGCACACACTTCACGGTCAACCGGATGCTCAGCTTCGATTCGGTCAAGCTGCGCCTGGAGCGCGAACAGCCGCTGACCTTCCTCGAATTCAACTACATGCTGATGCAGGCCACCGACTTCCTGGAGCTGAACCGCCGCTATGGCTGCATGCTTCAGATGGGCGGTTCGGACCAGTGGGGCAACATCATCAACGGCGTCGAACTGACCCGCAAGGTGGACCAGAAGGCTGCCTTCGGCCTGACCACGCCGCTCTTGTCCACCGCCTCGGGCCAAAAGATGGGAAAGACCGTCGGCGGCGCCGTCTGGCTGAACGCCGACGCCCTGTCGCCCTATGACTACTGGCAATACTGGCGCAACACTGAGGACGGCGACGTGGGCCGCTTCATGCGCCTGTTCACCGACCTGTCAGACGCCGAGATCGCGGGTTACGAGGCGCTGGAAGGCGCCGCCATCAACGACGCCAAGAAGGCGCTAGCCGACGCCTGCACCACCATGCTGCACGGCGCCGAGGCCGCCGCCACCGCCCGCGCCGCCGCCGAAACCGCCTTCGAAAAGGGTCAGGTCTCGGCCGACCTGCCCACCGTCGAACTGTCTGCCTCCGAGGTTTACGGCGCCATGATCGCCGCCGTCGTCACCAAGGCCGGCCTGACCGCCTCCAACGGCGAGGCTCGCCGCCTGGCCCAGGGCGGCGGCCTTCGCCTGAACGACGCCGCCGCGTCCGACGGCGCCCAACTGCTGACCGAGGCCGACCTCAAGGACGGCGTCATCAAGCTGGCGGCCGGCAAGAAGAAGATCGTTTTGGTTCGCCTCACATGACCCGTCACCCTCGGGCTCTACCCGAGGGCCGGACTATCCGTCGCTTGCGCGGACGGGCGGCGCACCACATGACCGACATCCGATCCTCGGGTCGAGCCCGAGGATGACGGCAGGAGAAACCATGTCCGCAACCGAAGGCCACCCCGCCCCCGCCCTGGACCTGCCCGCCGACAACGGCGGCCACGTCTCCCTCGCTGCCCTCAAGGGCAAGCCCGCCGTCGTCTATTTCTATCCCAAGGACGACACGACCGGCTGCACGCGCGAGGCGCAGGACTTCACCGCCCTGGCCGCCGAGTTCGCCGCCATGGGCGCCACCGTCATCGGCGTGTCCAGGGACACAGTGAAGAAGCACGACCGCTTCAAGGCCAAATACGACCTGGCCGTCGTCCTGGCCTCCGACGAGGACGGCGCCGCCTGCGAGGCCTGGGGCGTGTGGGTGCCGAAGAAGCTGTACGGTCGCGAGTATATGGGCATCGAGCGCGCGACCTTCGTGGTCGATGCGGATGGCCGGGTGGCCCGCGTCTGGCGCAACGTCAAGGTCGCCGGCCACGCCGCCGAAGTGCTGGAGGCCGTAAAGGCTCTGTGATCGGCGAGCGCCGTTCGGAAGCGGCGCTTGACCTGGGCCGCCCGCCCACGGCCTAGTGGGGCCCGAGGGCTATAGGGGCTTGGCCGGCCTTGGCTGGCAGATGCGGAGCGCACCATGTTCACCAAGAGCAAATCCTACGACAACGGATCACAGGGGCTGGGCATCCCCCCGGCGCCCGAGCCTGCCCCGGCGCCTGCGCCCGCCCAGACGCCCCTGCCGACGGCG
>NZ_DALZQC010000028.1:0-32272 GCF_032017145.1 Brevundimonas sp. | reverse complement strand
GCCTTGAATCACGCTTCAGCCTAATCCGGAATCCCTAGAGTCCACAGATCCTAGGGCGTCCGAAGGACGAACCCGGAAGCCAGGAGGCGCGCATCAGGCTTTAAACGCCTTCAGCAGAGCGCTTGCGGCCCTGGGTTCCGGGTTCTTCGCTCCGCTCAGCCCCGGAATGACGACTGACCTGGGCTGTCAGCCCCCGCTGTTGGCCTGCATATAGGTTTCTTCGTACGGCTGGACCACGACCCAGCCTTCGCCCTCGAACTTCATCTGGATGCTCTCGCCCGAGCCGCGTCCGACCAGGGTCTTCAGCGAGATGTCGGTGGCGATTTCCGGCGACAGCCCGCCCGACCAGGCCACGGTGGCGTTGGGGTCAGTGAACACAGGGCCGGTCGCCGCGCTGACCTTCAGGATCAGCGGGTCGTAGTGGGAGGTGATGGCGACGATGCCGCTGCCGCTCAGCTTCACGTTGAACAGACCCCCGGACATCATCCCCGCGACCCGCTTCATCATGGTGATCTGGTTGCTGATCCCGGTCTCCAGCGCCAGCACGTCGTTGCCGTTGACGAAGATGGTCTCATTATCCAGCCGCAGCAGAGTAATCTTCTTGCCCGTGTCGGCCAGATAGACGCGGCCCTGGCCCTCCATCTTCATCAGGACCATGCCCTCGCCGCTGACGGCCTTCTTCAGCAGGTTGCCCAGGCCCTGCTCCATCAGACCCTGGCGCGTGAACTTCACCTGGCCGGTGCGCGCGACCATGGCGCCGGACTTGGCCCAGACCGAGCCGTTCAGCCGAACCTCCAGCAGATAGGCGTTTTCCAGTTCGAAAGCGTCGGCGCTGACGTCCTTCTCTCTGTAGGCGGCCACGAATTCGGCGACGGTTTTCACGGGCATGGAGACCTCGAAGGGTGTTTCAGGGACGCCCAGCCTGGCCGCAGATCGCCGCTTCACGCAAGGCCATAATCTTGCAAACGCCTCGCAATATTATATCATCCAGCGAACGCAAGAGGCCCAGCATGAGCAGACCCATTCTTCACGCCAGCCTGCTGGCCAGCCTGCTCGCGGTATGGAGCGCCGGCGCCGCCCAGGCCCATTCGCCCTATCTGCGGCCCAATGTCTTCAACGCCACCAACCGCGACCATGTGACGGTCGAGGCCGCCTTCACCGAGGATGTGTTCAACGCCGAGGTGGTCATGCGCTCCGACCATTTCCACGTCGTCGGGCCGAACGGCGACACGCCGATCACCACCGTCACCTATCTTCGCGACCTGGCGGTGTTCGAGGCCCCGACGCCGGTAGACGGCCTTTATCGCCTGTCGTCCGGCGCGCGCGAAGGACGGGCCGCCAAGATGTACCAGACCCCGTCCGGTTGGAAGATGGTGGGCGAGGAGGATGCGCCGCCCCCGCCCGGCGTCGAACTGGTCGATGTGCAGAGCATCACGGTCGCCGACGTCTATGTGGTGCGCGGCGCGCCCGACGACGCGGCCCTGAAACCTTCGGGCCACGGGCTGGAGCTTCAGCCCCTGATCCAGCCCGGCGACATCGTGGCGGGCGAGGACGCGCCCTTTCGCCTGCTGTTCGACGGCCTGCCGGTCGCGGGCGCCGACGTGACCGTCTTTCGCGAGGCGGGCCAGTACGACGGGCGCAAGATCGAGACCGAAACCCGCACCGACGCCTCGGGCCAGGTCACGCTCAGGGTCGCAGAACCGGGGGCCTATATGACCCAGGTGCGTCACCGCATCGCCGCCCCGCCCGGCGCCGCCACGCCCTGGCGCAGCTACACCCACACCCTGACCTTCGTCGCCCACGCGGGCTGAAGGTCAGGCGGGTCGGACCTCCGTTCAGTCCGGCAGGTCTTCGGCCAGGATGGCCATTTCGAACATGAAGGAGCCTTCCTCGTCCTCGTCCTCGAAGACGATGCCGATGAACTCGTCGCCGACATAGACCTCGGCCGAGTCGTTCTGCTTGGGGCGGGCCTTCACAATGATGCCGCCGGTGTTGAAGGTGCGCTTGAGGTGGCCCTCGATGCGCTTCAGGTCGGTGTCTTTCACGGATGGCCTCATGGTCTTGGATTGGCGGCGGACCCTAGAGAAGTCCGGGGGTCAGGGGAACCGCCGCCCGTCATTTTCCACACCCGCGACCGGCCGAGCGGAAAATGTGCGGCGTCGTTCATTTTCCTTTACGGCCCCCGACGCGCGGCGACGTCAAATAAGTGTCACCGTTCGTTTCGGGGGAAACGCAGATGCTGTTGTCGATCTTGGTCGGCGAAGCGCTTTATATCGCTCACCGCTGTCGGCGGGCGCTTCTGGCCTCGCCGGTCGTCCTGGCCTGCGCCATGACGGCCATGGCCGTACTCCATCACGGTCCGGCCTCGCCGCACGGCTGACGCCCTTTCAGATCACGAAGTCATAGACCACGTCGGCCAGGGTGTGATCCATGGTCCGCGCCGGCTCGGCCCCGGTCGGACAGTTGACCAGACGCGCGGGCACGCCCGCCACGGTGCAGCCGGTCGGCACGGCCTTCAGCACCACCGAGCCGGACGCCACCTTGGCGTAGTCGCCGATGTGGATATTGCCCAGCACCTTGGCCCCCGCGCCCAGCAGCACGCCCTTGCCGATCTTGGGGTGGCGGTCGCCGCGCTCGGCCCCCGTCCCGCCCAGGGTCACATTGTGCAGCATGGATACGTCGTCGCCGACCACCGCCGTCTCGCCGATGACGATGCCGGTGCCGTGGTCCAGGAACAGCCCCTTGCCCAGCCGCGCGGCCGGGTGGATGTCCAGTTGGAACAGCTCTGAAATCCGGCTCTGGAAGTGGAAGGCCAGGGTCTCGCGTCCCTGCCCCCACAGCCAGTGCGCCACGCGCCAGGCCTGCAGCGCCTGGAAGCCTTTGAAATACAGGAAGGGCTGCAACAGGTTGCGGATCGCCGGATCGCGTTCGGCCACGGCCTGCAGGTCAGCCTCGGCCGCCTCGACCATCGACGGATCGGCCTTGAACGCCGAAAGGCAGACCTCGCGCACCGACATGGCGCTCATCTCGCCGTCCGCCAGCTTGCGCGCGATCTGGAAGCTGAGCGCGCCGGCCAGGTCGTCGTGCGACAGGATCACGGCATTCATCTGCGAACCCAGCTGCGGCTCCTCGCGTGACGCAGCCTCGGCCGAGGCGCGCAGCTGGCGCCACACGCTGTCGGCTTCGTTATCCGCGACGACTTCAAGCTTGGCCATGACCGGCTCCTTCGCGCTCATCCTAACCGCTTCAGCATGGCCTGCGCCAGCGCCGGGGGCAGTTCGCCCGTGGTCGCCATATGGTAGGCCCTGTAGGCCGTCGCCACCGTCAGCCCGTCGCGCACCGTCCCCCGCCCGATCTCCGCCAGCAGATCCAGGAACGAAACCCGCACCACGGCGATCACTTCCGTCGGATCGGGCGCGGTCGGGGCGGGCGACAGGCCCCAGGCGATCCAGGTCATGCCGATCTCGTCGGTAATGGAGTTGGACATCTCCACCTCCAGCGCCGGCGCCCAGTGTTCGGCCTCCAGGCCCGCCTCCTCGGCCAGTTCGCGCCGCACCCCGTCGAACGGGTCTTCGTCCAGCGGCGCCCCGCCCTCCGGCATCTCCCAGCTGTAGTTGGCCAGGGCGAAGCGCTGCTGGCCCACCAGGGTCACGGTCCCGTCGTCGTGCACGGGCAGGACGCCAGTTCCCACATTCTTGAACCGCACCACGGCGTAGTCGGCCTTCATCCCCGTCGGCGCCGTCGCCGGATGCCGCGTCAGGGCCATCCATGGGTTGTCGAACACCGTCTCGGTTCCGTCGCTGCGCCAGGCGGGCGGCTTGGCCAGACCCTGGGCCCATTTCGGTTCGTCGGTTTTACGCATGGGCGACCTATGGCGGATGGGGGGTCGAAAGCCTAGCTAGACGGCATGACCGCGCTTAACGAGCCCCTCCCCCCGCCCGTTCCGTCCAAGGCCTTCCTGGATCGTCTGGCCCAGCGCCGCTCCGCCCCGGCCCAGGCGCTGGTCGCGCCCGGCCCGTCGCCGGCCGAACTGGATCACATCCTGGCCCTGGGCGCCCGCACGCCCGATCACGGCAAGCTGTTTCCCTGGCGCTTCGTGGTCCTGGGACCGCAGTCGCGCGCCGAGATCGCGGCCAAGTTGGCGGCGCTGGTCGAGCTCAGGAACGGCCCAGCCAAGGATCAGGCGGTGCTGGCCAAGCTGACCGCCGCGCCCGCCACCATCCTGGTCGTCTCCACCCCCGTCCCCAACGCCAAGCCGATCTGGGAGCAGCAGCTGTCGGCCGGGGCGGTGTGCATGAATCTGGAGCACGCGGCCGGCGGCTTCGGCTACTCCGCCAGTTGGATCACCGACTGGTACAGCTACGATCCGCAGGCCCTGCCCCTGTTCGGGGTGGGCGAGACCGAGAGCGTCGCCGGCTTCATCCACATCGGCACGCTGGACGAGCCGGCGCTGGAGCGTCCCCGCCCGGATATGTCGACCAAGGTCACACGCCTGCCGTAAGCCGGTGACATAAGGTCGCCCTGCGTCGGTTCGACATCTCGACCGACCCCGCCTTCCTCCCCCAAGGCCTTCGTATGGATTCCCTGTTGCAAGCCGTGGGCGACTTCATCGCCCGCAACCATATGTGGGCCGGCGTCCTGTTGGGCCTGGTCACCTTCTTCGAGTCGCTGGCCGTCATCGGCGCCTTCGTGCCCGCCACCGGCCTTCTGGTCGCGGCGGGCGGGCTGATCGCGGCGGGGGTGCTGGATCCGGTCAATGTCATCGTCGGGTGCGTCGTCGGCGCGGTGATCGGCGACGCCGTCTCCTACTGGGCCGGACGGCGCCTGGGCGTGCGGTTCCTGCAGCGCCCGATGTTCAAGCCGCACCGTCGCCGCATCGCCTGGACCCGCCTGTACTGCCGTCGCTACGGCGTCATGTCGATCTTCGTCGGCCGCTTCTTCGGCCCCTTGCGCGCCTTCGTGCCGCTGACGCTGGGAATGCTCAGGATGCGTCAGCGCGCCTTCCAGTTCGGCAATGTGACCTCCGGCATCGTCTGGGTGCTGGCTATGCTGGCGCCGGGCTATCTGGCCGCGCAGGGGCTGGCGCGGATGGAACTGCTCAGCGAGGCCCACGGCCCCACCCTGCTGATCGGCGCAATCGCCCTGGCCATCCTGATCGTCGCCATCGCCTACCGCCTGCTCAAGGCCCGCATGAGCCGCAAGTCCGCCGTGATGCGCGGGGCGCTGGAGAGCCGTTAGGGCCGCCGGTCCGGCGCGCGCGGAAGTCCTTGCTAAGGCGACGGTTTCCTCCATAAGTCACAAAGACATGTCGCCAGCCGAGCCCCCGACCGCCGCGCCTCTGGAGCCTTCGCTGCGGTTTCTCGCGGGCGGCGGGGCGGCGACCCAGTTGATCCTTGATCGCGACTGGTCAGACCACCCCCTGGGCCCGCCTCAGGACTGGCCGTCGGCGCTCAAGACCGCGCTCAGCCTGGTGCTGAATTCGCCCGAATCGATGATCCTGGCCTGGGGCGAGAAGGACCTATGGTTCTTCTTCAACGAAACCTATTTTCCCCTTCTGGGTCCGCGCCTCGGCTGGGCCATGGGATCGGCCTTCATCGAGGTCTGGGCCGACGGATGGGAACAGGCCAAGCCGATCATCGACGAGGCCTTCGCCGGCCGCAGCCGCCGGTTCATCGACCTGCCGTGGAAACTGGCCGCAGACCGGGGCCTGGCCGACACCTGGTGGACCTTCTCCTATTCGCGCGTGCTGAACGCCGAAGGCGGCATCGACGGCCTGTTCATCTTCACCAATGAGACCACCAGCCGGGTGTTGGCGGACGCCGCCCGCCTGCAGGCCGAGGATCACAACGCCATCCTTGCGGCCGAGACGACCCACCGGCTGAAGAACACCCTGGCCATGGTTCAGGCCATCGGCCGGCAAAGCCTGAAGGGGCTGGATCGCGACCGCATCCAGGTGTTCGAGGATCGCCTGATGGCCCTGGGCGCCGCCCACAGCGCCCTGACCGAACAGAACTGGCAGAGCGCCGATCTGTCCGTCCTGGTCTCCAACGCCCTGGCCAATGTGTTGCCGGGGGAAAGCTTCAGCCTGAACGGTCCGGCCTTTTCGGTGTCCGACCGCTCGGCTCAGTCGATCACCATGCTGATGCACGAGATGGCCACCAACGCCCTGAAGCACGGCGCGGCCTCCACCCCTAACGGCCGGGTCGAAATCGACTGGCGATTGGATGGCGACCATGTCGTGCTGAACTGGCGCGAAGTCGGCGGACCGGCGGCCGAACCGCCCGCCCGGCGCGGCTTCGGGTCCAAGCTGATTGAACGCGGGCTGTTCGGCACCGGAGGCGCCGATGTACGCTATACGCCGCAGGGGCTTCTAGCCACATTCACCGCCTGCGCCGACAGGCTCGCGCCCGGCTCTCAGCCGTCCTGACCGGTCAGCCTCGGCCGCGATAGGTCGGCACGCCCTGATCCGGCAGCCACAGCCCCTCGGGCGGCGCGCCCGTCTGCCAGAAGACGTCGATGGGAATGCCGCCGCGCGGATACCAATAGCCGCCGATCCGCAGCCATTTCGGGGCCAGCAGGTCCGCCAGCCTGCGGCCGATGGCGACGGTGCAATCCTCGTGGAAGGCGCCGTGGTTGCGGAAACTGGTCAGATACAGCTTCAGGCTCTTGGATTCGACCAGCCAGTCGCCCGGCGCATAGTCGATGACGATGTGGGCGAAGTCCGGCTGGCCGGTGACGGGGCACAGGCTGGTGAACTCCGGCGCCGTGAACCGGGCCAGATAAAGCGTGTCCGCGTGCGGGTTCGGCACCCGCTCCAGCACGGCGGTTTCGGGGCTGGTCGGGGCGGCGGTCTGGGCGCCCAGCTGGCTCAGGTTGTCGGTGTAATGGGTCATGCCGGGCATTTAGGCGCTTGCGGCGCGTCTGAAAATCCTCTCGCATCGTGGGCGGACGAAAGACACGCCATCCATCCTTTCTCTCGAAGACTTCGTTCGCCGTTTCAAAGTCTTCGCGCCCCGCAGCGTCAATCGACCGAACGCGCCGGAAAACGCCCGTATAATGCGCCGTTTCGAACCGCAGGACGAAGCGTTGGACTCACTTGGACTCATTGGACTGTTTTTTTCGGAGTCCAACTTCACCCGTCCAATCGCGCGCTCCTTCACTTTGCACTCCATTTCCGAGTGCAGTGCAATTTCACGCCCACTCCGATTTCAGACGATTGAGACCCTGTTTTTCCGCGCCACAGTCTTGAAGCGAGATTGGACCGACACATGATAGCCCCGATCTTTATTGCTTTTTCAATTTCACTCTCGTCGCAAACTGCGCCTTCGCCCCCGACGCCAGTCGATGTTCGACCGGCCATGCGCTGGACTGTACAGCCTCGACCGACGCCGGCCGACTTTCCGCCTGAGGCTTTGCGTAAACGTACAAGCGGCCGCGTTGATGTGCGTTGCACCGCAACAGTCCGGGGCGTCCCGTCGTCTTGTATCGTTGTCGCGGAAACGCCGGCAGGGCTCGGTTTTGGACAGGCCGGCATCCACGTCGTGCAGCGCGGCCGGCTGGATCCGGCAAGTCTCGGCCCAAGCGACGAGGACCGGACGTTCACGGTCGGCGTGCCTTTCAACGCACCGCCGCGCTGACGATTGCCTTCCCCCGCAATAGCCCGCTAAGCGTAGCGAAAGAAAACCAAGGAGATGCCCGTGGCCATTCCCACCTCGCTGCAAAAAGGTCTGACCCTGCCGATCATTTCGGCGCCCATGTTCCTGGTCTCGGGGCCGGACCTGGTGGTCGAGGCGTGCAACGCCGGGGTGATCGGCACCTTCCCCTCGCTGAACCAGCGCACGACCGAGGGCTATCGCGAGTGGGTCCGGGACATCAAAGGCCGACTGAAGCCAGAGGCCGCCGCCTTCGGCGTCAACCACATCGTGCACCAGACCAATCCCCGGCTGATGGCCGATCTGGAGGTGTCGGTCGAGGAGAAGGTGCCGCTGATCATCACCTCCCTGGGCGCCGTGCGCGACGTGGTCGATGCGGTGCATGGCTATGGCGGTCAGGTCTTCCACGACATCGCCAACATCCGCCATGCGCGCAAGGCGGCCGAGGCGGGCGTCGACGGTCTGATCCTGGTGGCCAACGGCGCGGGCGGCCATGCCGGGATCATCAACCCCTTCGCCCTGGTCAACGAAGTCCGCAGCTTCTTCGACGGCACCATCATCCTGTCGGGCGCGATCTCGACGGGTCAGGACGTGGCGGCGGCCCTGATGTTGGGCGCCGACTTCGCCTATATGGGCACCCGCTTCATCAACACGGACGAGGCGATGGCCGTCCCTGCCTACAAGCAGATGATCATCGACAGCGGCTCGACCGACATCGTCCATACGCCCGCCGTCTCCGGCATTCCGGCCAACTTCATGAGCAAGTCGCTGATCGAGAACGGCGTGGACCCCAAGCAACTGCCGGACCATAAGCTGGACATGGGCGCCGAGGCCAAGGCGTGGAAGACCGTCTGGTCCGCGGGCCAGGGCGCAGGCGCCATCCACGACGTCCTGCCGACCGCCGAACTAGTCGCGCGCCTGCGACAAGAGTTCGCTCAGGCCACGGATCAATTCGCCATCAAGACCGGAGCGCGTTAAAGGCGCCGAACCGCATTTCGCGCGTTGGAGCCGTCATGATCCGCACCGCCGCCCCCCTCTTCGCCGCCTTCGCCGTCGCCGCCGCCCTGGCTGCGCCGGCGGCGGCCCAAACCGCCTCGGGGCCGTCGTGGAGGGACGCCTGGTCGTTCGAACTGGGCGCCGGCACGGACAACCGCTCCAAGAACGCGTCGAAATCCGGCAACGACGGCTACGCCTTCGGCTCGGCGACGTGGCAGAGCGCAGACGGCCTGTTCTACGCCGGCCCCGGCTTCGAGACGGTCCAGTCCGGCGGCTCGAACGTCGAGGCCGAGTTCGTCGTCGGCTATCAGCCCGAGGCGTTCGGCTATCAGTTCGATTTCAACGTCGCCTACAAGAACCGCCTGGGCGCCGAGGGCGGCTACGATCAGGACGCCTGGGAGCTGACCGGCAACGTCAGCCGCGCCATCGGCCCGGCCAGCGCCCGGCTGCAGGTCCAGTATTCGCCCGACGCCGCCGGCCCGACCGAATCCTTCACCTGGGTCGAGGGCCAGATCGGCTGGGACTTCACCCCCCGGCTGAACGGCACGGCGGCGGTGGGGCGGCGCGACCAGACGGGCGGCCCCGACTACACAGGCTGGAACGCCGGCGTCACCTACGCCCTGACCGACGCCCTCTCGCTGGATGTCCGCTATCACGACACCGACGCCGACACTTTCGGCGAGCAGTACAAACAGGCCCTGGTCGCCAAAGTGTCCTACGGGTTCTGACGCCGCCCTTGCGCAACGGGGACCGGCTTCCCATCTAGGGCCTGTCGATCTCTCTCTGCGTAACGCCGCTGCTCCCTTTGCATCACGCACCGAGGTCCAAAAGCCGATCCCATTCAGACCCGACAGGCCGACCAGGGATCCCTCCCTGCGGTCAACGCCAGACGGAGGTCTCCAAATGGCTACCGGCACTGTTAAATGGTACAATCCCACTAAAGGCTACGGCTTCATCGCGCCCGACGATGGCGGCAAGGACGTCTTCGTACACGTCTCGGCCGTCGAAACCTCGGACCTCGGCTCGCTGAACGAAGGCCAGAAGCTGTCTTATGAAATCGAGCGGGACGCCCGCTCGGGCAAGGAATCCGCCGGTCGCCTGACGGCGGCGGAGTAGGACACGCTCCAGACGTCCAATACGAACGCGCCGGTCTGTGAAAGGGCCGGCGTCATCGCCTTCGACGGCGAGGTCATCACGCTGATGCCGCTCGGCGGACGACGGGTTCGTCTGGACAACGGCCATCTGATCACGGTCCTGCCCTCGCTGGGCGCCCAGACGGGCGTCTCGCTGCCGGGCGACCGCGTGACGGTGGAAATCGCCTTCAATTCGCTGAAGGGCTGGCGCCTGTCGCGCCGGCCCTGAAGCCTCTGCATACGGATGCCGACATGACCCCGCTCGCCGACATGATCCCCGCGATGACCGACGCCGACCTGACCACGCTGCGCGCCAACGCCGCCCGCCTGGTGGAACACGGCGCCTCGACACAGGTCATGGCCGCCAGCGACATCATCCCGATCATCGACGTCGAGATCGCCCGCCGCGCCGCCCTGCCCAAGCCCGCCAAGGCGCCGGTGAAGCGCGCCGCTCCCAAGAAGAAGCTGCCGCCCGTCACCGGCCACCAGACCGCCCTGCCCTCCGGCTGAACTCAGCTCAGCGCCTGATCCAGGTCCGCGATCAGGTCCTCGACATTCTCCACCCCGACCGACAGACGGAACAGATTGTCGGTCACGCCGCCCGCCTCGCGAACCTCCTTCGGGACCGAGGCGTGGGTCATGATCGCCGGGTGGTTCACCAGGCTTTCGACCCCGCCCAGCGATTCCGCCAGGGTGAACACCTGAACCCGCTCCAGCACGCGCTTGGTGCGCTCCAGATCGCCGTCCAGGATCACCGTCACCATGCCGCCGAACCCGCCATGCATCTGGCGCGCGGCCAGTTCATGCTGCGGGTGGGCGATCAGGCCGGGATAGATGACCTTGGCGACTCCCGCCCGCGTCTCCAGCCAGCGCGCCACGGTCAGGGCGTTCTCGCAGTGGGCCTTCATCCTGAGCGCCAGGGTCTTCAGGCCCCGGTTGGCCAGGAAGGCGTCGAACGGCCCCATGATCCCGCCGACCGAGTTCTGCAGGAACTTGATCCGCGTCGCCAGCTCTGCGTCTGCGGTCGCCAGCACCCCGCCGATGATGTCCGAATGGCCGTTCAGATATTTGGTCGCCGAATGCATGACCACATCGGCTCCCAGGCTCAGCGGCTGCTGGCAGAAGGGGGTGGCGAAGGTGTTGTCCACGATCAGCAGCAGGCCATGCGCCTTGGCCACCTTCGACAAAGCGGCGATGTCGGCCAGCTTCATCAGCGGATTGGTCGGCGTTTCGACCCACAGCATCTTCGTCCTGGGCGTGATCGCCGCCTCGACCGCCGCGATGTCGCTCAGGTCCACATAGGCGAAGTCCAGCCCCATGGTGCGCCTGCGCACCCGTTCGAACAGCCGCCACGAGCCGCCATAAAGGTCGTCGCCGGTGACCACATGGTCGCCCGCGTCCAGCAGCTCCAGCGCCGTCGAGGTCGCCGCCATGCCCGAGCCGAAGCCGAACCCGTGCGTGCCGCCCTCCAGGTCCGCGATACAGGCCTCGAACGCCTCGCGCGTCGGGTTCTTGCCCCGCGCATACTCATACCCCTTGTTCACGCCAGGGCTTTCCTGGGCATAGGTCGAGGTGGCGTAGATCGGCGTCATCACCGCACCCGTGGTCGGGTCGGGATGTTGTCCCGCATGGATGGCGCGGGTGGAGAACCCCTGGCTGTTCTTGTTCTTCATCAAGCGGCTTTCAACGCGTCCCAGCCCTTGCAGGCCAGTTGAATGGATCGAGGCACCGTCGCCTCTGTCGAATATCTGATCACGCTGGCTCGCGAGATGCCCAAGGCCTCGGCAGCCGCAGTCGCGGAAAAGCCGTTGCGAATCCGCCATTCCAGGAACGACCGCGTGTCCTCACGTCCCCAGGACGACAGGCTGTCCAACCACAGGGAGTCTGCGCCGATTTCGATGCCGCCGGGCCACACCAGACTATGGCCCCAATCGCCCAGAACGACGGCCGTGAAAACGGCAGGCTCGCGCAACGCTTCATAAGCCTCGTCGACCATCACATTGCTCAGGTCGACCCTGGCCTCCCGACCATCGCTCCAGCGCAAATCAAGCCAATACGGAGCGGACCCCTTCACGCCGATCAGCTCAGGTTGTCGTTCGACGCCCATCATGGGTTCAACTCGTTCCAAACATCCAGCAACTCGGACTGCCGCCCGCTGGCCCAGGCGATGGCGGCGGCGAGCGATCTCGGATCATAGGCTCCTATGATGACTTCCAAGGTGGCGATTGCAACCGAACACCGCCAGCCGCGCCCCTCTACATGAAAGTGGGGGACGCCATGATCGCGCCCGTAAACCGCGATCTTCCAGGCCGGCGCGCGATGCAGCGTCACCACCGATAAGGCTCAGCGGTTCAGGCTGAGGTGGTTGATCAGGTCGGTGCGGGTGATCAGGCCGACGAAGGTTTCGCCATCCAGCACGATGGCCACGCGGTCGCGGTCGAAGACGGGGATCAGGGCGTCCAGCGGTTCGTTGACCTGAACCGTGTCCAGATCGCGCGTCATGGCCGAGGACACCGGCTTGGCGAACCGCTCCTTGCGCGTGATCTCGTCGGTGTTCATCACCTGGATCAGGTCGCTTTCGTCCAGAATGCCGACCAGACGGCCATCGTCGATGATCGGCAGTTGCGACACGTCGGCGCCCTTCATCCGCTTGAAGGCGGTGTCCAGGGTGTCGCCGGGGCCGGCGACGACCACGTCGCCCTTGTCGTATTTGCGGTTGATCAGGTCCGACAGATCGCCGTGGATTTCGCGCTCGCCCAGGCCCTGATCCGCCAGCCAGGCGTCGTTATAGACCTTGGACAGATATTTGGCGCCGGTGTCGCACACGAAGGTCACGCAGGTCTTGGCTTCGGTCTGTTCGCGGCACCAGCGCAGAGCCGTGGCGATCAGGGTGCCCGACGACGAACCGGCCAGAATGCCTTCCTTCAGCAACAGTTCACGCGCCGTGGCGATGGCCTCTGCGTCAGGGATGGAATAGGCCCTGTCGATCAGGCTCATGTCCGCCGTGTCGGGCACGAAATTCTGGCCGATTCCCTCGACGGTGTAGCCGCCCTCCGGTCCCGGCACGCCGTCGTTGACGATGCCCGCCAGGGTCGAACCCACCGGATCGGCCAGGATGATTTCGGCCTTGGAGCCGACGCTCTTCAGATAGCGAGCCGTGCCGGTGATGGTGCCGCCCGAGCCGATGCCGGCGACGAAGGCGTCGATGTCGCCGCCCGCCTGCTCCCAGATTTCCGGCCCCGTCGTCTTCACATGGGCCTCGGCGTTCGAGGGGTTGGCGAACTGATTGACGTAATAGGCGCCGGGAATGGCCTGCGACAGGCGCTCGGCCATGTCGGTGTAATATTCCGGGTGGCCGTGCGGCACGTCCGAACGGGTCAGGCGAACATCGGCCCCCATGGCCCTGAGATGCTGGATTTTTTCCTTGGACATCTTGTCGGGGATGACCAGAAGCACCTTATATCCCCGCGCCCGGCCGACCAGGGTCAGCGCCAGGCCCGTATTGCCCGCCGTGGCCTCTACGATGGTGCCGCCCGCCTTCAGCCAGCCTTCCCTTTCGGCGGCGTCCAGCATCTCGATGGCGATCCGGTCCTTGATCGAGCCGCCGGGGTTCTGGGACTCCAACTTGAGCAGCAGCCGGCATTTCCCGGTGTCGATCTTCGTCACCTCCACCATCGGCGTCTTGCCGATCAGATCCAGCGGCGACGAGACGGTCGCGCTCAGGGCGGGGGCGTTGAGGGACATCGAAGACTCCATTCGGGATCGGCGGAAGCTGAAGCCCCACATCCACCCGGTCAACTTAAGCAAGATTTGACCGCGGTCGAAGACTCAAACGCCCTTATCGAGCCGCATACTGGCGAACCGGCACAAGAATGGCTATATTTATGGCTATATTCGGAGATACAGGATGGCCGCCTACAGCGTCGCCGAAGCCAAGAACACCTTGCCGCGCCTGCTCGATAGAGCGATTGAGGGCGAGAAGGTCATCATCACCCGTCACGGCAAGCCGGTCGCGGAAATCCGCTCCTTGCCCGCTGAGCGCGCGCCGATGTCGCGCGAACAAAGGCATGCTTTGATCGATGACTTCGCCAGGCGTCGCAAGACCTTGCCCCCACTCGATATCTCGGCTGCAGACCTGATCCGCCAGATGCGCGACGAAGGCATATGACGCTTTATTTCGACGCAAGCGTCATACTGGCTTTGATGCTTAATGAACCTGCCGCTGACGCCGTGGACCGCTTCATGAAGAATCATGATCAGACGATCGACGTCAGCACCTTTTGCATAGCCGAGTGTTCGGCCGCCATCACGGGGCTGGTGCGGATGAAGCGACGTTCGGAATCCGAAACCTCGATCCTGCTGCAACGCCTCGACGAATGGCTTGACGCCTTCAGCGCCCGCACGCTGGTCGTGGACGCCGATGTCGAGGAGGCGTGCGCCCTGACGCGGCGTCTCGACCTGAAACTCAGAACACCCGACGCGATTCACATCGCCATCGCGCGACGGCTGAATGCACGCCTCGTCACACTCGACCAACCTATGGCGCAGGCTGCGAGCCTGCTGAACCTGGACTGGGTCGATCCTACAATCCTATCGAACTGAAAGAGCGAATGGCTCACACACCAAAGAGACCGCCCGCCGGTCTCCCCGACAAAGACACTCTGGTCGCCTTCCTGCGCGAGGCCGGATCGGCCGAGAAGACCGATATCGCCCGCCACTTCGGACTGAAGGGCGGCGACCGCCGGGCTTTGCGCGAAATGATCCGCGAGCTTGAAGCCGAAGGCCGGCTGGGCAAGCGCGGCCGCAAGGGTTTTTCCGAAGCCGGCGCCCTGCCCCCCGTCGGCGTCGCCGATGTGATCGAGCGCGACGGCGACGGCGAACTGCGTGTGCGCCTGGTCGAGGCCAGCCCCGATGCGCCCCACGCCCTGCTGATCCCCGACAAGACCAAGGCCGCGCCGGGCCTGGGCGACCGCCTGCTGGTCAAGTTCCAGCGCGGCGACGACGGCTGGGAGGCCCGGCTGATCAAGAAGCTGGACGTGGGGACCAACCGCGTCCTGGGCGTCATCCGCAAGTCGGCGCGCGAAACCCGCGTCGAGCCCGTCGACCGGCGCTCCAAGGACGTTCTGCTGGTGCCCCAGGCCCAGTCCGGCGACCTGCGAGACGGCGATCTGGTTCTGGCCGCCATCGAAAAGGGCGACCACCGCTATGGTCCCAAGCGCGGCAAGATCCTGGAGCATATCGGCAAGGAGGACGATCCCCGCGCCGCCTCCCTGATCGCCATCTACGCCCACAGCATCCCGACCGGCTTCTCCGAGGCCGTCGAGCGCGAGGCCGAGGATCAGGAACTGCCGACGCTGAAGGGCCGCGAGGACCTGCGCGACGTTCCCTTCATCACCATCGACCCCGCCGACGCGCGCGACCACGACGACGCGGTCTATGCCGTGCGCGACGAAGACCCCAAGAATGAAGGCGGCTGGATCGTGTGGGTCGCCATCGCCGACGTCGCCGCCTATGTCCGCCCCGGCTCGCAGCTGGACCGAGAGGCGCGCGAAAAGGGCAACTCCACCTACTTCCCCGACCGCGTCGAGCCGATGCTGCCGGAGGTGCTGTCGAACGGCCTGTGCAGCCTGAGGGAAGGCGAAAACCGCGCCTGCCTGGCCGTGCGGATGGTCTTCGACAAGGACGGCCGCAAGACGGGCCACAGGTTCGTGCGCGGCCTGATGCGGTCGCACGCCAAACTGTCCTACGAACAGGCGCAAGCCGCCATCGACGGCCAGACGGACGACGCCACCGGCCCGATCATGGAGGCCATCCTCTATCCGCTGTGGAACGCCTATCACGCCATGCTGAAGGGCCGCCTGAAGCGCAGCCCCCTGCAGATCGAATCGGCCGAACGCCGCATCCGCATGGCGCCGGATGGCGGGATCGCCGCCATCGAAAAGCGTACCTCGCTGGAGGCGCACCGGCTGATCGAGGAGATGATGATCCAGGCCAACGTCTGCGCCGCCGAAACGCTGGAGCAGAAGAAGACGCCGCTGATCTACCGCATTCACGACGCGCCCAGCCAGGAGAAGATCTTCAATCTGGCCGACTTCCTGCACACCATCGGCAAGCCGTGGAACAAGGGCGAGCCGGGCACCACCAAGCGGTTCAACAAGCTGCTGGACGAGACGCGCGACACCGAACACGCCGATGTGGTCAATGAGGTCGTGCTGCGCACCCAGATGCAGGCCATCTATTCGCCTGAGAACGTGGGCCACTTCGGCCTGAACCTGGACCGCTACGCCCACTTCACCTCGCCGATCCGGCGCTATTCCGACCTCATCGTACATCGAGGCCTGATCCGCGCATTGAATCTGGGCAAGGACGGGCTGACGGACCGAGAAATCGCCGAACTGCCCGCCATCGCCGAACAGGTCACCTCGACCGAGCGCCGCTCGATGGCCGCCGAACGCGACGCCATGGATCGATACATCGCCGCCTTCCTTGAGGAGCATATCGGCGCGACCTTCGCCGGGCGCATCACCGGGGTCACCCGCTTCGGCCTGTTCATCCGGCTGGAGGACACCGGCGCGGATGGTCTGGTCCCCGTCTCGACGCTCGGCAGCGAATATTTCACCCACGACGACCGCGCCCACGCCCTGGTCGGCGAACGTACCGGCAAGCGGTTCACCCTGGGCCGGATGGTCGAGGTCAAGCTGCGCGAGGCCACGCCCGTCACCGGCGGTCTGGTCTTTGAAATGCTCAGCGAGCCGGAACCCCGCGATCCCAACGCCCCGGCCCCGCGCTATGGCATTCGCGGGCGCGGCGGCGACGGCCCGCCGATGCGCGGCAAGAACCGCCCCGGCGGCCCCAAGCCCCGCAACGGCGCCAAACCCTCGGGCGGCCTGAAGGGCGTCAGGAAGGGCAAGCGGAAGTGACCCAAACATCCGCTCATCCCGGCGAAAGCCGGAACCCAGTGCTTTCGTTCGCACCGGCGGTCGGGATCGAGTCCCGAGGATCATCTCGAAAACGGATCGCCCAAAAATCTGGGTCCCGGCTTTCGCCGGGATGAGCGGGATGAAGGATCACCCCTTCGACGCCGCCCAGGACCTGGCGGACGCCCCGCGTTCGCCAGGGGTTCGTCAGAGGCCCAAGGACGCCGCGACCCTGATCCTGACGCGCGGCGGATCGCGGCCCGAGGTGCTGATGGGGCGGCGCGCGCCGGGGCATGTGTTCATGGCGTCGAAGTGGGTGTTTCCGGGCGGGCGGATCGACCGCAGCGACTTCACCGCCGCCGCGACCGGCGCGTTGTCATCCGATGCCGCGCGCCGGCTGGAAGGCGAGTTGCCCGCACGCCGCGCCCGCGCCCTGGCCCTGACGGCCGTGCGCGAGACGTTCGAGGAGACCGGGCTGCTCCTGGGTCGGCCCGCGCCGCCGGCCAGCGTCGCCGGGCCGTGGCGCGAGTATCGGCAGGCTGGCGCCCTGCCCGATCTGTCGGTCCTGTCCTATATCGCCCGCGCCATCACCCCGCCCGGCCGTGCGCGCCGGTTCGACGCGCGGTTCTTCATGGCGCCGGCGGAGGCCCTGCTGACGCCCGAGCCGACGGCCGGATCGGGCGAACTGGACGAGATCGCCTGGCTGCCGCTGGATCAGGCGCGCGCGCTGGACCTGCCCGCCATCACCCGGTTCGTGCTGGGCGAGTTGGCCGAACGATTGACGCAGCCGAACCGTCCCCTGCCTTTCGTGCGGATGGTGCATGGACAGCACCGGGTCGAACACAGGGACTGAACCCATGGCCGCCGCGACCATCACCCTGCGTCTGACCATCGCCGACCCGGTCGCGGGCGTCGGCTACAGCCTGCAGGACAAGGCCAGCATGCCGGTGGACGCGCGCATAGCCGGCGACGGCCCGATCGGTTTCGACGCGCCCGCCACCCTGTCCGACGACGGCCGCCTGACCGGACCCTTCGTGCGGCGCGAGGGGCCGACGCGGCGGTTCGTCTATATCGCCATCGGAACCTCGGCCGGTCAGCACGCCAGCGAGTGGAGCCGTCGCGCCAAGATCGACGTTCACGACATCCCCGCCGACCTGCTGGCCCAGGCGCGGCAGGGGCGTGTGCTGGAGGTCGTCGTGCCCGGCCGCGCCCGGGACGGCGGCCCGGCCTGCGCAACGGTGCGTCCTCTTCTGGCCTGGCGCGCCGTCTGACCTTAGTCCGTGATCGGCTTGGTCAGGTCGAAGTCGACGCGGAAATGCCGGTTGGGACGGCGCAGTTCATAGGCGAACATCCGGTCGGGATGGACCTCCATCGCCCAGACATTGGTGGTCGAGACCGCCGCATCATTGGCGTTGAACAGGGCCACAGATTCGGCGTCCACCGGGAACTCCTGCCGCTCGGCCGTGCCGACATTCGCCGTGTCGCCGCCATACCAGTGCAGCACGTCCGTCGTGCCGTCCGCGTGTCGGTGGTCGTGCTTCAGCCGCAGGCCCGCGTCAGTCTTCGTCACGACCCAGGTCCGCGAACGATCTTCCCCTACCGCAAAGGGAATGCGCACCTCATCCGCCGAACAGTCGCGGACGTGCATGATCAGCCGCTCGCTGGCGAATTTTTCGTCGGCGGCGTCTGTCGTTACGACCCGGCCTTCGAATCGCTGGCCGCACAGGGCGTTCAACCGCGCCAGGAAATCGTCCTGCGCCGGCGCGGAAGACGCGGCGGCCACGCCGGCGGACGACAGGCAGATCAGGGCCGCAGCGGCCAGCAGGGATGCGATTTTCATGCCGTCAGACTATATGTGCGCCCCGCCCCATCAACGCGTCATCGCGCCCGTTGACTTTGGGGCGATCCTGAGTATGTTCCGCGCCTCTTATTTTAAGCGGCTTTCGCCGTCGCAGAGGTAATTCCGATGGCCAAACCGGCTTCCATCAAGATCCGCCTGAACTCCACGGCCGACACCGGCTTCTTCTACGTCACCAAGAAGAACGCCCGCACCATGACCGAAAAGATGGTCGTCAAGAAGTACGACCCGGTCGTGCGCAAGCATGTCGAGTTCAAGGAAGGCAAGATCAAGTAAGGCCTTCGAACCTCGTCATCCTCGGACAATGAGCGAAGCGAGGCCGATCCGAGGATCAGAATCGAGAACGCCCGGCTGGTCACCAGCCGGGCGTTTTTCGTTGTTGGGGCCTGATCTCAGGCCGCGCGGGCGATGACCCGGTTGCGGCCGGCGGCCTTGGCCTCATAGACTCCCTCGTCGGCGCGTTTCAGCAGACCCTCGGGCGTGTCGCCGTCACCGACCGTGGCGGCCACGCCGATAGAGATGGTGATGGTGATCTGCTCCTTGCCGCCCATGACCCGGAAGGGGGCGGAGGCGACGTCGCGGCGGATGCGTTCGGCGACACGGCCCGCGTCCTCCAGACTGGCGCCCGGCATGACGACCACGAATTCCTCGCCGCCCATGCGACACGGCAGGTCCACGGCGCGGACGTTGGTGGCCAGGCGCACGGCGAACTCGACCAGCACCTCGTCGCCCGCATCATGGCCGAAGCCGTCGTTGACCGACTTGAAGTGGTCGATGTCCAGCACCAGCGCCGCCACCTGGGCGCCGCCCTGGGCCGCGCGACCCACCAGGGCCTGAAGCTGGCCGGTCATGTAGCGCCGGTTATGCAGGCCGGTCAGGGCGTCGGTGACGGCCATCTCCATGCTGCTGTCCAGCTTGTGCCGCAGGAAGTCGGTGTAGCGTTTGCGCCGGATCTGGGTGCGGACCCGCGCCGACAGCTCTTCGGTGTCGATCGGGCGCGGCAGGATGTCGGCGGCGCCCAGTTCCAGCGCCTTGACCATGCGCGGTCGCTCGGCCGCATCGACGATGGCCAGGATCGGCGCCCGGCGGGCGTCGCCCGACTTGGCCTGGGCCACGATCCGCAGGCCGTCGAAGCCCGCCGCCGCCACATTGACGATGATCAGGTCCAGCACGCCCCGCGCCGCGGCCAGGGCCGCCTCGGGATTGGATTCGATGGTGACGCGGTGTTCCGAACCCAGTTCAAGCGCGATCTTCTCAGCCTGGCGCAGGTCGTCGTCGACGATCAGCACGCGGCCGCCCTCGCTGCGCAGCCGGGCCGCGCCTTCCGAATCGACGCCCAGGCGCCGGCCGCTTTCCTCGCGCTCGCGCAGTTCGTCCATCACCTGTTTCAGCCGGGTCAGCGACTTGACCCGCGCGAACAGGATCACGTCGTCGATGGGCTTGGTCAGGAAGTCGTCCGCGCCGGCCTCCAGCCCGCGAATTCGGTCCTGACGCCCGTCCAGGGCAGTGACCAGGACGACCGGGATGTGGCGTGTCGCAGCCTCTGCCTTCAGACGTCGGCAGGTTTCGAACCCGTCCATGCCGGGCATCATGACGTCCAGCAGGATCAGGTCCGGCTGATGCTCGGCCGCCAGGGCCAGCGCCGTGACCCCGTCGTTGCAGGTCAGGACATCGTAATATTCGACCGTCAGCTTGGCCTCGAGTAGGCGGACGTTCACGTCCACGTCGTCGACCACGAGGATGCGCGCGCTCATCCCAGGTGCTGCCGGATTGTGTCGAGGAAATGCATGACCGAGATCGGCTTGGAGATATAGGCCTCGCAACCGCCCTGGCGGATCCGCTCCTCGTCGCCCTTCATGGCGAAGGCGGTCACGGCGATGACGGGGATGTGGTTCAGTTCCTCGTCGTCCTTCAGCCACTTGGTGACTTCCAGCCCCGAGATTTCCGGCAGTTGGATGTCCATCAGGATCAGGTCGGGGTGGTGGGCGCGGGCCAGGGCGAGCGCCTGCAGCCCTTCGCGGGTCTGCAGGGTCTCATAGCCCTGGGAATCGAGCAGATCATGAAAAAGCTTCATGTTCAGCTCGTTATCCTCGACGATGAGGACTTTCTTGGACATCATCACCTGACCTGCGCGCCCCTCGAACGCGGGACGCCTCGTTGGTCGCATTCGTAGGCGGGCAGTCTTAAGTTGGGGTGAAGCCAAACTTACGGAGACCTTAAACGTGGCCATCAAGGCCATCTGTCGCGACTGTCTGTGGACCGGCGAGGACCCCGCCGGGCCGCCGGATGGCCGCTGTCCGGCGTGCGGATCGCGACGGATCGTCGCCGATCCCGAACTGGACCAGCTGTCCATCGCCCATATGGATTGCGACGCCTTCTACGCCTCGGTGGAGAAGCGCGACCGGCCCGAACTGCGCGACAAGCCGGTCATCATCGGCGGGGGCAAGCGCGGGGTGGTCTCCACCGCCTGCTATGTCGCGCGCCAGTACGGCGTCGGCTCGGCCATGCCGATGTTCAAGGCGCTGAAGGCCTGTCCCGAGGCCGTGGTCATCAAGCCGGACTTCACCAAATACGTCTTCGAGTCCCAGCGCATCCTGGGCGCCCTGGGCCAGCTGACGCCGCTGATCCAGCCGCTGTCGCTGGACGAGGCCTGGGTCGATCTGTCGGGCACCGAACGGTTGAACGGCGGCCCGCCGGCTTTGCAACTGATCCGCTTCCAGAAGCGGATCGAGGAGGAGACCGGCCTGACCGTCTCCATCGGCCTGGCGCCCAACCGCTTCCTGGCCAAGCTTGCATCTGAACTGGACAAACCACGAGGCTTTTCCGTCATCGGGGCCGCCAACGCCCAAGCCCTGTTGGCGCCGCGCCCCGTCACCGCCCTGCCCGGCGTCGGCCCGGTGTTCGGCAAGGCGTTGCGCAGCGACGGCTATTCCACCATCGGCGACCTGGCGCGGGCGGATGTGCGCGATCTGGTCAAACGCTACGGCGAATCGGGTCTGCGCCTGCACGACCTGGCCCACGCCCGCGACGCCCGCGCCGTGAACCCCGAGCGGGACCGCAAGGGGATGAGCGCCGAGACCACCTTCAACGAAGACTTGACGTCGGCCGAGGCGCTGGAGGCCGAGCTGTGGCCGCTGTGCGAGAAGCTGGCGTCCAAGGCCCGGCGCGATGGCGTCGCCAGCCGGGTGCTGGTGCTGAAGTTGCGGCGGGCGGACTTCAAGATCGTGACCCGCCGCATCACCCTGCCCGATCCGGTCCAGACCGCGCGCGCCCTGTTCGCCGCCGGGCGGGATTTGCTGAAACCGGAACTGGGGCGTCCCTATCGCCTGATCGGCATCGGCATGGCCGATGTTCAAGACGCCGAGGACGCGCCCGCCGGCCTGTTCCAGACACCGGAAACCCGCGCCCTGAAAACCGAACGCGCCATCGACGCGCTGCGAGAGAAGTTCGGCAAGGACGCCGTGGTGGCGGGCCGGGCGCTGAAGGGGTGAGGCCGCACCGTTCTCACCCCCGTCATCCTAGGCCTTGTGCCTAGGATCCATGTGTGTGGAAGAGGCGGAAAAAACGTGCACTCCCCCGTCCCATCGGCTCAAATGTCGCCATGGACCTCGCCAAACGCGCCTATGACCACGGCTTTCGCCTGGACCCGATCGTCCGCAGCCTGCTGGACACCGACTTCTACAAGCTGCTGATGCTGCAGATGATCTGGCGCGAGCATCGCGACGTGCCGGTCACCTTCCAGGTCATCAACCGCACCAGGACGGTGCGGCTGGCCGAAGAGGTCGACATCGCGGCCCTGCGCGAACATCTGGACCACGCCCGCACCCTGCGCTTCACCAACAAGGAACTGGTCTGGCTGTCGGGCAACAGCTTCTATGGGGTGAAGCAGATCTTCTCGCCCGATTTCATCGCCTGGCTGACCGACTATCGCCTGCCCGACTACGACCTGTCGGTTCAGGACGGGCAGTATGTGCTGACCTTCTCCGGCGGCTGGGCGGATGTGACGCTGTGGGAAATTCCGGCGCTGGCCATCCTGAACGAGTTGCGCTGCCGGGTCGGCATGCAGCGGCTGGGGCGGTTCGAACTGGACATCCTTTACTCGCGCGCCAAGACCCGGCTGTGGTCCAAGGTGGAGCGTTTGCGGGCCTTGCCCGACCTGGCCCTGTCGGATTTCGGCACGCGGCGCAGACACGGTTTCCTGTGGCAACGCTGGTGCATTCAGGCGCTGAAGGAAGGGCTGGGCCGGTCCTTCATCGGCACGTCGAACGTGCTGCACGCCATGGAGAACGATCTGGAGGCCATCGGCACCAACGGCCACGAACTGCCGATGGTGATGGCGGCGCTGGTGCCGGACGACGCGGCCCTGGCCCAGGTTCCCTATGCCGTGCTGGACGAGTGGCGCAGACATTATGCCGGCAATCTGCTGATCGTCCTGCCCGACGCCTTCGGCACCGAGGCGTTTCTGGATCAGGCGCCGGACTGGGTGGCCGACTGGACCGGCTTCCGTCCCGATTCCGCCCCGCCGATCCCCGCCGGCGAGCGGTTGATCGACTGGTGGACATCGCATGGGCGCGATCCGAAGGAGAAGCTGCTGATCTTCTCGGACGGCATGGACATCGACGGCATCGAGGCGACCCACGCCCATTTCCACGGGCGCGCCCGTCTCAGCTTCGGCTGGGGCACCAATCTGACCAACGACTTTCGCGACTGTTCGCCCGCCTTCGCGCCGGAACTGGAGCCGATCTCCCTGGTCTGCAAGGTGGTCGAGGCGGGCGGTCGCCCGGCCGTCAAACTGTCGGACAATCCAGAGAAGGCGGTCGGCGATCCGGCCGAGATCGAACGCTATCGTCGTGTCTTCGGCGTGCGCGGCGTGACGGCGCAACCCGTCACCGTCTGAAACTCGACCTTAAGGCGGCTGTGGCACAAGGCCGGTCATGAACGCCTTCATCGACAAGATGCGCCGCCGCGCCGGCCGCTATCTGGACGTCCGCCCCGTCGATATCCGACCGGCGCGCGGTGTGCTGAGCCTGTCGTTCGACGACATCCCCGCCAGCGCCTGGACCGAAGCGGGGCCGATCCTGGCCCAGCATGGCGTCAAGGCGACGTATTATGTGTGCGGCGGTCTGGCGGGCTGTCGCAATCTGGACCTGCCTCAGTTCGAGGTCGAGCATCTGCAGGCCCTGCACGCGGCGGGGCATGAGGTCGGCTGCCACACCTACGAACACGTCTCGACCCTGACCCTGTCGCCCACTGAACTGGACGCAAGCCTGGCGCGCAACGCCGCCTGGGTGGCCGAGCGGCTGGACGGATACGAAATGCAGACCTTCGCCTATCCGTTTGGCGACTGCGCGCGGACGGCCAAGCCCGTGATCGACCGCCGGTTCCTGTGCGGACGCGGGGTGCGCGACGGCGTCAACACGGGGACGGCGGACCGCAATCTGTTGCAGGCCATCGGTCTGGAGAGCCGCCGCCTGCCCGGTTACGACCTGGAGGCGCTGATCGCGGACACCGCGGCGTCGAAGGGCTGGCTGATCGCCTACGGCCACGACGTCAGCGACGACCCGACGCCCTATGGCTGTCGCCCGGAGGACATCGATCGTCTGATCCGCCTGGCCAAGGCGGCGGATCTGGACATCCAGCCGGTGGCGGCGGCGTGGCAGGTGGCGACGACCTGAATCGCTGAACCGAGGCCGTACCTCAGGGCGGTCAGCCCTTTCCTCGCCTTCTCAGCAACCCGATTGACCATTCCCCCAGTCCGAGCACCACGGCGGCCGCCAGCGCGACCAAGGCAATCTGGCCGTGGGACCATCCCAAGAACACCGTGGCGATCGGGTGTTCGCCTTGGGTCGCCGCATCGAACACCCAATGCACATCTCGGCCCCGCACCCCGGCCCCGGTCACGACCTGCTCACCGCCTAATCGGTCGGCCATCACCGGCCTTATGACGGCGTTCAGCAGGACGCCGACGAAGAGCGGGCCGATAAGCCACAGATTGGCCGCCAGGACCTTGAGGCGTCGTGGCTTCCGGGTCAGGCGACGCCTCCGGCCTTGCGCCGATCCGCCCAGGCGATCAGCTCTTTTCTCGGCCAGATCATCAGCCAGGATCGCGCGGTGTATTCGCCACTGTCGATCAGCGCCTTCCTCGACGGCGAGGCCGTGCCGGCTCGCTCGGTGTGGATCGGCGCCGGCCCCTGATGCACCATGAAGGCGCCGCCGTTCAGCGGATTCAGACGCAGGTGGGCCAGACGCGGGCTGATCTCGGTCAGGGGCGGGTCGTAGAACCAGCTGGAGCCGATCATGCCCGCCAGTTCGGACCGGGCGCGGCACAGTTCGGCCGCCGTCGCCCAGGCCTCGTTCCAGCCGTCCTCGTTGAACCCGCGCAGCCATCGGCTTTCGGTATGAACCTCCAGCCATGGCTCCCTCTTCGCCCCCGCCGCCAGATAGCGGAACAGCGGCTTGAGGCCCCAGCCGTCACGGACGTGTTTGACGATCTGGCCCGGCCCGACCGGCGACGACAGGTCGATGACCTGGCTCTTGGCCCCCGGCACGCTGAGCGCCAGCGAGAACCGCACATCCTTGGACCAGTGGTCGAACTCGTAATCGCCCCCGGCCTTGGTGATAAACGCCGCCAGTTGTTCGATCCAGTAGGGATAGAGAGCCATCACCTCGGCCGGCAGGCGCATCGCCGCCGCGCGGTCGGGCAGTTGCAGCGCCCAGGCGGCGACCAGGCCGCGCCGCACGTCATCCGAGGCGTCAGCGCCCAGCAGGGCGTCAACCGCCTTGGCCGGCATCTCAAAATCCCAGTGCGGTGCGGCCTCGGCGGCCTTCCGCGCGGCCGGGACCAAGGCGGCGTCCACGCGCGCGCGGTCGTCGGGCGACAGGCGCGCCAGAACGGCATGGAAGGCGGCGACGTCAGGGGTCAGGTGCATATCCATGTTCGCACAATGCCACGATGCGGTTGGCGAACCTTTAAAGCTCACCAAAGCCGCTAAGTGCGGGTGACGCCGCACGCGCCTCGCGCTAAACCGCGCCAATATCAAAAGGAGCCGCCATGAGCATCGAAGCCCGCATCGCCGAACTGGGCATGACCCTTCCCGAACCCGCCAAGCCGGTCGCCAGCTATGTGTCCTTCGTCCGCTCCGGCAACCAGATCACCATTTCGGGCCAGCTGTCGAACGACGCCAATGGCGGGATCAGGGGCACCGTCGGTGTCGATGTGACCCCGGAGCAGGCCGCCGAGGCCGCCCGGCTGTGCGGCCTGAACCTGATCGCCCAGATCAAGGCCGCCTGCGACGGCGACCTGGAGCGCGTCATCCGCATCGTCAAACTGGGCGCCTTCGTGCAGGCCGGTCCTGAGTTCGAAGCCATTCCCGCCGTCATCAACGGCTGCTCGGACCTGATGGTCCAGGTCTTCGGCGACGCGGGCAAGCACGCCCGTTCGGCCGTGGGGGTCTACAAGCTGCCGCTGGGCTTCGCCGTCGAGATCGACGCGATCGTGGAGATCCGCTGATCGTAGCCCCTCATAACCTCCGCTCATCCCCGCGAAAGCGGGGACCCAGAGTTCTGGGCGAACCGGCCTGGCCCATGGGTTTGGCTGAACGGCCAAGCGCTGGAGGCGTGAAAGAACTGGGCCCCCGCTTTCGCGGGGATGAGCGGGTATGAGTTTTCAAATCTCCGTTCACGACGGGATCGCCGACATCGGCCGCCAGGCCTGGGACGCCTGCGCGCGTCCCACCGGCGATCCCTTTGTCTCCTACGACTTCCTGCATGCCTGCGAGGCGTCCGACAGCGCCACGCCGCGCCAGGGCTGGGCCGCGCGACATCTGGCGCTGCGCGATGGCGACAATGCCGTGCTGGGCGTCATGCCCCTCTATCTGAAGGGCGACAGCCAGGGCGAATATGTCTTCGACCACAGCTGGGCCGACGCCTATGAGCGGGCGGGGGGTCGCTACTATCCCAAACTGCTGGGCGCCGTGCCCTTCACCCCCGCGACCGGACCGCGCTTCCTGAACCACCCGGACGCCGACGCCGCGACCGTGCGCCAGGCCCTGCTGCAATGCGCCCTGACCCTGGTGGAGCGGCTGGGCGTCTCGTCCCTGCACGTCAACTTCCCCACCCGGCCGGAGTGGGAGGCCATGACCCAAGCCGGACTGCTGCCGCGCCAGGACATCCAGTTCATCTGGCGCAACGAGGGCTATCAGACCTTCGACGACTTCCTGGCCGCCCTGTCGTCCAACCGCCGCAAGTCGATCCGGCGCGAGCGGCGCGACGCCCAAGCCGACCTCGACATCCGCATCCTGACCGGCGCCGAGATCGAGCCGGCCCATTGGGACGCCTTCTTCGCCTTTTATATGGACACCGGCTCGCGCAAATGGGGCCGACCCTATCTGACGCGCGACTTCTTCGACCGCATCGGGGCGACGATGGCCGACCGGATCGCCCTGGTCATGGCGTTTCGCGATGGCGCGCCCATCGCCGGCGCCCTGAACTTCATCGGTCGCGACGCCCTCTATGGCCGTCAGTGGGGCGCGCTCGAGGACGTGCCCTTCCTGCATTTCGAGCTGTGCTACTATCAGGCCATCGACTTCGCCATTTCACGAGGCCTGTCCCGCGTCGAGGCGGGCGCGCAGGGCGAGCACAAGATCGCGCGCGGCTATCTGCCCGCCCCCGTCTATTCCGCCCACTTCATCGCCGACCCCGCCCTGCGCGCCCCCGTCGCCCGCTATCTGGAGCGCGAAGGCCCGGCGGTCGAGGAACAGAGGGCCGCGATGACGGCCGAACTGTCGCCGTTCAAACAGGCTGACGGCCCCGCACCGCGATAGCGGGCGATAGATGGCTTCATCACAACGCCCACAGCGAGGCAGGACGACCACGACGAGATCGTCTCCGTTGTGATCGCCGTGTCCCGTCGTGTTCGTTGTGACGAACCGAGCTTTCGACCGGGCCCAGACGCTCGCTGACGCGAGACTTGCGATCACGAAAAAAGGCCCAGCTGTCGCCAGCCGGGCCTTTCGTTTCTGCAGGTACGGCGCAGATCAGGCCGTTTCTTCTTCCTCTTCAGACTTCGCCGGGGCGCCGGAGGGGCTGGCGATGTCGAAGTCGATCTTGCCGTCCTTCAACTGGACCTTGACGTGTCCGCCGCGCGTCAGGCGGCCGAACAGGATGTCGTCGGCCAGCGGCTTCTTGATCGAGTCCTGGATGACCCGCGCCAGCGGACGCGCGCCGTACAGTTCGTCGAAACCGTTCTTGGCCAGCCAGTCGGCGGCTTCGTCGGTCAGAGAGAGGGTGATGTTGCGGTCCGCCAGCTGGGCTTCCAGCTGCAGCACGAACTTGGTCACCACCGAGCGGATCGTCTCGGCGCCCAGCGACTTGAAGGCCACGATGGCGTCCAGGCGGTTCCTGAACTCGGGCGCGAACAGGCGTTGGATGGCCTTGTCGTCCTCGCCCTCGACCTTGCCGCGACCGAAGCCGATGGAGGCGCGGGCGTTGTCGGCGGCCCCAGCGTTGGTGGTCATGATCAGGATGACGTTCCTGAAATCGACCTTCTTGCCCACCGCATCGGTCAGCATGCCGTTGTCCATCACCTGCAGCAGGATGTTGTAGACGTCCGGGTGCGCCTTCTCGATCTCGTCCAGCAGGATGACGGCGTGCGGATGCTGGTCCACGGCGTCCGTCAGCAGGCCGCCCTGGTCATGACCGACATAGCCCGGAGGCGCGCCGATTAGGCGGCTGACCGTGTGACGCTCCATATATTCGGACATGTCGAAGCGCTGCATCTCGATGCCCAGGGTGGCGGCAAGTTGCTTGGCCACTTCGGTCTTGCCCACGCCGGTCGGGCCGCTGAACAGGAAGCTGCCGATCGGCTTGTTCGGGTCGCGCAAACCCGCCCGCGCCAGCTTCATCGCCGCCGACACCTGTTCGATGGCCTGTTCCTGACCGAAGACGACGCGCTTCAGATCGGCCTCCAACTCACGCAGGCTCTCGGTGTCGGACTTGGACACCGACTTGGCCGGGATGCGCGCCATCTTGGCGATGACGGCCTCCACCTCCTTCTGGCCGATGACCTTCTTGCGCTTGGATTCGGTCAGCAGCATCTGGCCAGCGCCTGCCTCGTCGATCACGTCGATCGCCTTGTCCGGCAGTTTGCGGTCGGTCATGTAGCGGGCCGACAGTTCCACCGCCGTTCGAATGGCGCTGTCGGTGTAGCGGACCTTGTGGTGCTGCTCGTAATAGGTCTTCAGACCTTTCAGGATCTTCACCGTATCCTCGACCGTCGGCTCGTTGACGTCGATCTTCTGGAAGCGACGCACCAGGGCGCGGTCCTTCTCGAAGTGCTGGCGATATTCCTTGTAGGTCGTCGATCCCATGCAGCGCAGGGTGCCGGACGCCAGAGCGGGCTTCAGCAGGTTGGACGCATCCATCGCCCCGCCCGAGGTGGCGCCCGCGCCGATCACCGTGTGGATCTCGTCGATGAACAGGACCGCGTTGTCGTGGTTCTCCAACTCCTTGACCACCTGTTTCAGGCGTTCCTCGAAGTCGCCGCGATAGCGGGTGCCGGCCAGCAAGGCGCCCATGTCCAGCGAATAGATGGTGGCGTCCTTCAGGACGTCGGGCACCTCGCCGTTCACGATCTTACGGGCCAGACCTTCGGCGATGGCGGTCTTGCCGACGCCAGGATCGCCGACAAGCAGCGGATTGTTCTTGGTCCGGCGGCACAGGATCTGGATCGAGCGTTCGACCTCGGCCTGGCGGCCGATCAGCGGATCGACCTTGCCCTGGCGCGACTTCTCGTTGAGATCGACGCAATAGGCTTCCAGCGCCTCGCCGCCCTGTTTGACGGCCGACTGGTCTTCGGCCTCTTCGGGCGAGGCGCCCTTGGCGGGTTTGGCCTCGGAGGCGCCGGCCTTCTTGGCGATGCCGTGGGCGATGAAATTGACCGCGTCATAGCGCGTCATGTCCTGCTCCTGCAGGAAATAGGCGGCGTGGCTTTCGCGCTCGGAGAAGATGGCGACCAGGACGTTGGCGCCGGACACCTCTTCGCGGCCCGACGACTGGACGTGGATCACCGCACGCTGGATCACGCGCTGGAAGCCGGCGGTGGGCTTGGCGTCCTCGCCGTCGGCCGTGGCCAGGGCGGCCAGATCGTTGTCGACATACAGGGTCAGCGCCGCCTTGAGCGCGTTCAGATCAACATTGCAGGCGCCCATGACGCCGGACGCATCCGGGTCGTCGATCAGCGCCAGGAGCAGATGCTCCAGCGTGGCGTATTCATGCCTGCGCGCATTGGCGTATCCCACCGCGCGGTGCAGGGTTTCTTCGAGAGGACGGGAAAATGAAGGCATCGGGAGGCTCCTCTCAGTCCTTTTCCATCGTGCATTGCAGAGGGTGCTGGTGGCGACGCGCGGTCTCGATGACCTGCGCGACCTTGGTCTCGGCGACCTCATAGGTGAAGACGCCGCAGACACCCACGCCATGCTGGTGCACATGCAGCATGATGCGGGTCGCTTCCTCGCGGCTCTTCTGGAAGAACCGCTCCAGCACATAGACGACGAACTCCATCGGCGAATAATCGTCGTTCAGGATCAGCACCCGATACAGCGAGGGCTTCTGAAGTTTCGGCTTGGTTTCGGTGACGACGGCGGTTCCTTGACCGCCGCCCGTCTCGCCGGGCCTTTGAATGGGCATTCGTGTTCCGTAATCGGGGAGTCGTCTTGGCTAACAGATAGGGAATGATGGCCTGATTTGAAGCGGCGTCCAGTCACGGATTGCGTGAATGGCAAATCACGGATGCAGAACGAAAAAAGGCCCCGGAGCGAACTCCGGGGCCTTTTCGATTTCCAAGGTCGCTTCGGTTTAGCGCGCGGCCTGGAAGCTTTCGACCGAGGCGGCGACGCGCTCGTTGATCGGCTTCAGGCTGTCCTTGACCGTGGCGGCGACGATCTCGTTCGTCTTGGTCATTTCGGCGACGTAGCGTTCCATGGACTTCTTGGCCCAGGCGGTCTGCAGTTCGAAGAACTCCTGCACCGAGCGGGCGGTCGACAGTTCCTTGGAGGCGGCGACGCCGTCTTCCCAAGACGTCTTGGCGAAGCCCAGAGCCTGTTGCGACAGCGCCTCGGCGCCCTTCTGGGCGACGGTGGCCGACTCGACCATGGCGTCCAGGTTCTTCTTGCCGTGAGCGTTCAGCTCGCCCAGCGAGGCGACCGACTTGTCGATGCCTTCTCGGAAGGCTTGGGTTCCGGCGGCCTGCATCGTCTCGGCCTGGGCCTTGACCTTGGCGCCGGCCGAAGCGGTGGCGGCGGCGGCTTGATCGGCGGTCTTCTTCATCGTTTCGGCGGCGTCGGCCATGATCGTCTCTCCGGTGTTTGCCCGCCCGGGGGTGGCGGCGGTGCGGAAAATCTGACGCGAGGCGAACCCTCGCAGAACCGCAGTATGCTGCAAGTGCGAAAAGAACGCAAGGCATCATTGTGCGCTGCACAATGTGATCGGCGATAAGCTGACAGCCATAACCTCGATAGGCGGTTCAAATTCGCGTTGACGGGCGGTTAACCACCATGAAACCCCAGGTTCCTATGCTAACCCTTTCGTCGCGTCGGCCGGGGGGCCTGCCGCACCCTGCTCGCCAAGGGCTTGATTACCAAGGGGTTGTATCGCCCATGATCGCCTTCCTCCGCCGCGGCCTTTTCGCCCTCATCGCCGCCTCGCTGGTGCTGGGCGCCCATGTCCGCCCGATCGAGGCCCAGTCTCAGGAAAGCAGCCGTTACGCCGCCATCGTGATCGATGCGGCGACCGGAGAGGTGCTGTTCGCGCGCCACGCCGACAGCCGCCGCTATCCGGCGTCCCTGACCAAGATGATGACCCTGTATCTGACGTTCGAGGCCCTGTCGCAGGGCAAGGCGAACCTGAACGACGTGCTGACCATCTCTCCCCGCGCCGCCTCGCAGCCGCCGTCGAAACTGGGGCTGGCGGCGGGTCAGACCATCACCCTGGACAACGCCATGCGCGCCACCGCCGTCCGGTCGGCCAACGACATGGCCCTGGCCATCGGGGAGCATATCGGCGGGTCCGAGGCGCGCTTCACAAACATGATGACGATGAAGGCGGAACAGCTGGGCATGACCCAGACCCGCTACGTCACCGCCAACGGCCTGCCCGATGCGCGCCAGCTGACCTCTGCGCGCGACCAGGCCATCCTGGCGCGCGCCATCATGCGCGACTTCCCCCAGTATTACAGCTATTTCGGCCTGCACGACTGGGCCTACAACGGCCGCAACTATCGCAACACCAACGGCCTGCTGCCGACCGGGCGCGGCTATGACGGGATGAAGACCGGCTACACCAACGCCTCGGGCTATAATCTGGCGGCCTCTGCGGTGCGCGACGGGCGTCGCCTGATCACCATCGTCCTGGGCGGACGCTCGACGGCCAGCCGCAACGCCCACGTCGCTGAACTGATGGACACCGGCTTCGAGGTCGAGCGCCGTCGGGCGCAGGGCGAGCGAATCCAGGTCGCCCAGACATTCTTCGAGCAACGCGGCTTCGGCATCGGCGGGGAGTCCGCGACGGGCGACGCGCCCATCGCCTACGCCTCGATCCGCGAAGACGAGGATGACGAGGCCGCAGGCTCCACCGCCGTCGCCTATACGGCCGCTCCGGTGCCGGCCGTCCTGCCGACCCGCGTCGCGCCCGCGCCGTCCGAACGCGCGGCCAACCAGCGCG
>NZ_DALZQC010000027.1:0-32478 GCF_032017145.1 Brevundimonas sp. | reverse complement strand
TCAGCGCGGCGGCCTCATGCCAATTGCCGGAGGCCGCCTTTTTCAACGAAATCGGCGGATACTGTTGAAAAAGTCCGCGACCCTGCTGTGATCGACCTTCTGGGCTCGATGTGGTGCCGCCGCGAGAATCTAACCGATTGATTTTGTTAAAGCCGAATTTCGTGAACGGCACGCAGTTTGCGCCGTTTCAGCGGTCTCCCGACTTTTTCAACAGTATCGGCGCTTTGCCGACATGAGAGGGCAGGGCGTTTTGCGCCTAAGCGGCATTGTAAGAAACTTCGTCACATAGTCATGCTGACAGCACATTCCGCAGCATGTCCTGCCCATCTGTTACTTAGCCGCCTTGCGGGGTTTGACTTTCTAGAACAACCCGAACGCGCATATGAGCGCTTGCCAGCTTGACCGGTTTGACTATGGTCGAACCTTGTCATGCGAGACGGGGCGCGCGCTATGAGACATGGCCTCGGCTGGGCTATCGGAGTGGTGCTCGGCCTAACGGTTTATGCTGGGGCTGCAACCGGGCAAGTCGCTCTGCCTGCGCCGCCAACGGCGCAAGCGGTTGACGGCAATGGCGTGAACTTGCTGACCCTCAGCTTTTCGGATCCGGCGCCCGTAATCTCGGTTGGCCCCCAAGGTAGGGGAATCGCCTATCGACGCGTCATGACCGATCTGGGCGTCTGGACCGACAACTTTAGCGGGTCCGTGGTCAAGTTGTGTGTCATTCCGACAACCCCGTCTGGATACGACTGCGAGAACAACACAGCCTACTTTAACGTCACGCTGGGCGACGGTCCGGCGTACGTATTCCGTCAGGAGGGCACAGGACCGTTCATTCCAGTCAGCGGCGTGGACGCCAGGCTGACCTTTAACGGCGGCGTCTGGACACTGACCACGCATGACGGCACGACCGCCACCTATGGGTGGCAGGCTGTCGGCAGCCCCTATTCGGGCCCGGCTCCGGAGGGCTTCGATCAAGACGCGGTCGGCGCGATCCAATCGCTGACGCGGCCCAATGGAGAAACGCTCTCCTTTCATTACCGTACGGCTTACGGATGTTGCGGCAAGACGCTCGCGTCCGTGTTCAGCAACTTCGGTTATCAGGTCTATTTCGAGTATTTCAACGACGCCTCTGCTCGCATGAGCCGGGCGGTGGTGCTCAATAACGCCGAGGCCTATTGCGATCCTGGAGTCCCGACCTGCGTGCTCTCGGGGGCATGGCCTCAACTCACGTTCGAGGAAAATGGCGCGGAAAGCGCGGTGACGGACGCCTTGGGGCGGACGACGAGGTATTTCCGTTCGAAGTCCCCGTCGAACAGGCCCGTGGATCGATTGACGGGCATTCGGCGGCCTGATCGCCCCAACGGGCTCAGCGTCTCGCTCACCTATCGCGGCGGGCCGTCCAATCGCCCCTACGCTTACCGCACCGTGGCCACGATCGATCATGGAAACGGTGCGTGGACCTATTCTGGCGGTTCTCCCACCTTCACGGTCACCGATCCGCTGGGCAATGTCTCCACTTACGAAATCGCTCGTACCGGAGGGCTGGGCGGAAATGCCCTCGTCACCACGTCGCAGAACTTCAGGCGCATCGTCGATGCCGTCGGAAACGAGACTCTCTTCACCTACGATCATATCCCTGACTTCGGCCCTCGGCTGACATCGGTCCGCATGCCCGAGGGAGATAAGGTCGCCCTGTAATACGACCCAAGAGGCAATACCACAGAGCACCGGCGGATATCCAAAACGCCAGGATCGCCGGCGGACGTCGTCTACGGCGCGACCTATGATGCGAGCTGCGTCAACATCCGAACCTGTAACCAACCGCTGACGATCACCGATCCTCGGGGTGGCGTGACGGATTTCACCTACGATGCTCAGGGCGATGTGCTGAGTATTACGGGGCCCGCGTCGACGCCGGGCGCGGTCCGCCCCCAGGCTCGGTTCACCTATGCGCCAGCCTATGCCTGGTACAGGAACGCCGTCGGGGCCCTGGTGCAGGCCCCGACCCCGATCTCGCTACGGACGACGAGTTCGTCTTGCGCGACCCTGGCGTCTTGCGCGGGCACAGTTGACGAAGTTCGCTCGATCACGACCTATCAGGTTGGGTCCGCCGGGACCGCGTCCAACCTTCTGCCGGTCTCGGTGTCGAGCGGCTCGGGCGACGGTTCGCTGACGGCGACGGTGATGACGGCCTACGACACGGTGGGCAATGTGCTGTCGATCAATGGTCCGCTTCCTGGCGGCGATGATACGACCCGCTACGTGTGGGACGCGATGCGCCAGGGCGTGGGGGTGATTGGACCGGATCCAGACGGCGGCGGATCTCTGTCGAACCGGGCGGTCCGGACGACCTATGACGCCAACGGCCAGGTAACGAAGGTTGAGCAGGGCGTGACCTCGGGTCAGTCGGACACGGCCTGGGCCGGGTTCAATCCCCTGCAGACGGCGACGACGACTTATGACGCGCAGAGACGCAAGATCGCCGAGGCGACCGCCGTGGGAACCTCGGCCGCGACGTTGACGCAGTACGGCTATGACGCCGCCGACCGTCTGATCTGCGCGACCCGGCGGATGAACCCCGCCGCGTTCGGCGCCCAGGGCGACGCCTGCGCCATGGGCGCGCAGGGCGCCCATGGCCCCGACCGCATCACGCGCACCGCTTATGACGCGGCGGGGCGGGTGTTGAGCGTCACCTCGGGCTTTGGCTCCGGGACGCCCATCACCGAGAGCCAGACCTGGACGGCGAACGGCAAGACGGCGACACGCACGGATGGGAACGGCAATGTCTCGACCCATGCCTACGACGGTTTCGACCGGCTGGTGCAACTGCGCTATCCGAACGCCTCGGGCGGCGGGTCTTCAACGACCGACTATGAGGCGTGGAGCTACGATCCCAGCGGCAATGTGGTCAGCCGCCGCAACCGGGGCGGAGAGACCTTCGTCCAGGTCTGGGACGCGCTGAACCGCAAGACCCTGACGGACGCCCCTGCCGGGGTCGACGACGTCAGCTACGCCTACGACAACCTGAACCGTCAGCGCACGGCGACCGCCGGCGGCCAGACCCTGACCTCGAACTGGGACGCTCTGTCGCGTCTGACCTCGGCGTCGGGGCCGCTGGGAACGGTCGGCTACGGTTACGATCTGGCGGGACGGCGGACGGCGATCACCTGGCCCGACGGCTTCTGGGCGGCCTACGACTTCAACGTCGCCGGCGACCTGACGGCGATCCGCGAGAATGGGGCGACCAACTGGCAACTGGCGTCCTGGGCCTATGACAATCTGGGACGTCGCCTCGCCCAGGGGAATGCCAACGGTTCCGCGACCAACTGGGGCTATGACGCGGCGGGCCGGCTGACCAGCCTGACCAACGATCTGGCGGGGACGGCGAACGACCTGACCCTGACCCTGGCCTACAGTCCCGCCAACCAGATCGTCACCCGCACCGTGTCCAACCCGGCCTATGTGTTCATGCCCGGCGCGGGCTCGACCAGCTACGTCAACAACGGCCGCAACCAGGTGACGAGCGTGGGCGGGGCCGGGGTCGGCTATGACGGACGCGGCAACATCACTGCCCTGGCGGGCGTGGGCTACGGCTTCAACGCCCTGAACCAGCTGACCAGCGCCACGGTCGGCGGAACGACGACCGGTCTGGGCTACGACCCGGCGGATCGGCTGTATCAGTTGGGCTCGACCCGCTTCCTCCATGACGGTCCCCAAACCATCGCGGAGTACGGCCCCGGCGGCGCTGTGCTGCGCCGTTATGTTCCGGGCGTCGGGGCGGACCAGACGGTCGTCGCCTATGAGGGCGCGGGCTATGATCGCCGCTGGCTACAGGCCGACGAGCGTGGATCGGTCGTGGCGATCACGGACGGGTCGGCCAACGCCCTGGCGATCAACACCTACGACGAATACGGCGCGCCCGGCCCGTCGAACGCCGGCCGGTTCCAGTATACCGGCCAGATGTGGCTGCCCGAGGCGCAGGCCTACCACTACAAGGCCCGCGTCTACGCTCCCCAGCTCGGCCGCTTCCTGCAGACCGACCCCATCGGATACGACGACGCGCTCAACCTATACGCATACGTCGGCAACGATCCCGTGAATAAGACCGATCCAACCGGGATGGTCGAGTGCACGAATAATGCGCAAGGAAGCACAAGCTGCGTGACGAGCGACTACAACGTGACGTTCGCGACCCCGAAGGGCTTCCCAGGAACAGACGCATCGCGGGCTGATTTTCACTATTACGACGTGACCGCCAAGTCCCCCTTGGATGCCAAGGCAACGAGCAATTGGGTGCAGCAGAACCCGACACCTGGGAATCCTGACCCGGCAACGCCTGGAGGCACTCGGAACGATGCTACGCCGGTTGTTGGCGGCGTAGGTCTGCCAGACATCAGTCCGGTATCGTCGATTGCCACGACTAACACTGTAAGTGGAAATCCCGTGGTGGTTAACGTCACTTTACCTGGGCATCCGCTATTCCCCGGCATCGTTGTGCGAGAGGTCGTGGGCAACGCAGATGGCACATCGACGATTCACAACCGAGGTGAAGGGAACGGCAATCTGCAGCGTCCTGGCTCTCTTACGGCCGGACCTATCAATGGCGTATGGAGGGGGCAGCGGCCACCTCCGCCACGTGTACCGTTGGGTTCGACCTGTTCCTATACATTGATGGGGTGTTGAGATGCGTGCAGTGACCGCGAGGAGTGTTGTCGCGCTATTGGTCGCGCCGATAGCGTTCGGCATAATTTTGTGGATCGGTGGAGCGGTGTCGGGAAACGCCAGCGAAGGCCTGTGGGCCCTTAAAGCTGCAGCGTTCTTTGGCTACCCGATTGCTCTGCTCACCGGTGTTCCGGCGTATCTATGGATGACGCAAAGGGGGTGGGTCGGCCTACCTGCGTATTTTTCTCTAGCCGTTATCTATGCGGCTATCTTGTCAGGCTGGATTTTCATTCGACCGGCGCTGGACAGGCCCGAGTATTTGAATTTTACAGCCTTGGCGCTTCAATGTGGAGCGGTTCTCATCGGGTGCATCATTACCCTAACGACGTTCTGGGTAATCGCTCGACCCGACAAGATTGAGGCTTAGGCTGCGCGGCTCGCCTGGATTATTCATCAGGAGAACGTCATGAAAACGAGCCCCGGAATGACCCCGATTAAGAGGGCAAGATAAAAGGGGTGTCGTAACCTCTTGCTTCGCAATCGGTTTTTGACACCCTGACGACTTGCGGCGACTTGCGGGCTTTTAGAGCCATAACGGCGCCTTTCGAACCTTGCCCGTCGTGGCCTGATCGGTGAGAATCCGACATGGTCATCAGGCGGGAATCCAAGCGGGGGACGCATGAGGAGCGGCGGCTTGCCAAAGCCCGTAGCCGCCGTCAGACCGGACGCATGCCTCGCACTCTCGATCATCTCCCGGCCGGGTCTTGTCAGCCCAAACGGGTTGCACTCCTGATCGGGTCGGATAGCGTGCGGTATGGCCAAGTCCGACAATCCGTTTCGATGGTTCGACAGCTCACCTGAGGTGATCCGGACCGTCGTCATGATGTACGTCCGGTTCCCGCTTTCGCTACGTCAGGTCGAGGACCTTCTGGCCGAGCGCGGCATCGACATTTGCCATGAGACGGTGCGGCTTTGGTGGAACCGGTTCGGCCCGATGTTCGCCGGCGAGATTCGCAGGAAGCGGGTTCAGGCCATGCGCTCTTTCACCCATTGGCGCTGGCACCTTGATGAGGTCTTCGTGCAGATTAACGGCGAGCACCACTACCTTTGGCGGGCCGTCGATCACGAAGGCGAGATCCTGGAGTCCTTCGTCACCAAGACGCGCGACAAGGCTGCGGCGCTGAAATTTCTGAAGAAAGCCATGCGTCGCCACGGCCCGCCGAAAGCCATTGTCACTGATGGCTTGAAGTCCTATCGGGCCGCCTTGAAGGAGGTCGGTGGCGCCGGGAAACAGCAAACGGGACGCTGGCTGAACAACCGCGTCGAGAACTCGCACCTGCCGTTCCGACGACGAGAGCGAGCCATGCAGCGCTTCCGCCAGATGAAGACCCTACAGAAATTCAGCGCCGTCCACGCCGCCTTCCACAATCACTTCAACCAGGACCGTCATCTCATCAGCAGAGACCTCTTCAAAGCCCGCCGCTTGGCTGCCTTGGCCGAGTGGCAGGTGCTCGCCACCTGAGGGCTGCTGGGCAAGGGAGGGGTGCGTTCAGCGGAGACAAGTTAGCGTTTGACTGACAGCACCTGAAGATCAGCCTGAGGTACAGTTCGCGAAAGTCCGCCGCGGAGTCGGCGCCCCAGGCCCGGATGAAGTCGATGATTTCCGTGTAGGAGCCTAAGGCGGCCCCGGTCTTGAGCAGCGCTGTCCGCGCCGAGATGTAGGGGATGCGGGCCCTGCCGCGCCGATCAAATCTCTGGATCAGGGCGACAGGAAAGGCGGTATCCGCCAGCTCGAGGCGCACTTCAGGCGTCCAGATTCCGCAGGCCCTGGCCAGACTCAGCGTCGCCACCTCGACCCGTTCGATCGGCGCCTGGTCATGGGCTGAAGTGAACTTCGCCAGCCAGAGGGTGTCGCCGTCCTGGACATTGGCCTTCGGGCGGGCCCCGCCCGATCCGCCGGCGCCCGCCAGCGCCTGCATGTCCTCGACGGAGATATCCTGTCCCTGTTCATAGGCCCGCGCGATCCGTGTAATCGCTTCCAGATCGACCAGTCGCGGAACCGCTTCGGCCGCACCGCGAATGACCTCGCCGTTCTCGTCGAGAAAACGCAGCGCGCCTTGTCGACAGGCGTCATCCGACAGGGTCAGGTATTCAAACTCGGAGAGCCCCGCGCCGTAGGCCCGCTCAAGCAGCCGCCGTCCCCAGGTGTCCGGCGCCGCATCCGAGAAGGTTCCCGCGAGCGCATCGCGCATATGGCCCGGCTGCCCAGTGGCGAAGAAGGCGCCCCCTTGCAGCGGAAGGTCGGGCTGCAGCGCGAAGGCGCGCGGATCTTCAATCCAGTCCGGATTGTAGGTGAAGTTCGAGAACTGACGGGGTCCGGCCTCGGTGAACCTCAATCGGCCCACCCGGAGCAAGCCCTCGCCGAGCGCAACCTGGGCTGAGAACTCAGGCATCAGAAGGCGGCGCCGTCCGGGTCGAGGACGTCCTTCTTGCCGTCCTCCACTTTCCGGTCTGTGGATGCGGCCTTACGCAAACGCGTGCTGATCGAGCGGCCGCGTTTGGGCAGGTGCTCCTCCGTGAGCGCCAGTCCCAGGTCATCCGACCGGATGTCGATCAGATCGGCCAGTCTTTCCACCAGCCCCAGGACGACGAGAACGTCAGCCAGCGCGCCCAGCGCGACCCCGGCCTCGCCTTTTTCAAGACGCGCCAGGGTGCTCGGCGACACCCCCGCCCTCACGGCCAGATCGACGATGGCCATGCCGCGTCGGAGCCGGGCCCCGCGAACGTCGCGGCCGAGACGTTCCAGGGCGGGTTTTGATTTGGGCGAGCTCATAGCAAATTATCAGATATGAAGAGATATCAGCCAACATATGTCATATTTGGTGAATTGAATCGATAGGAGGTCCCAAGCGGCGTCGTTCCGGGGGCGCCAGCGTCGTCATCGCTTGAGGCGAGCTTCGAGAATGGCTGCGTCCCGGTCGTCGAGATCGCCGATCGCGCGCCGCAACGGATCCTTGTGGCTGCGTAGAACCCGATCCTCGTCCTGCTCGGCGAGGAGGGCGAGAAGGCGCCAGGGCGTCAGCATGAACAAGAAGCGGCTGTTCCGGCTCTATCGGGAGGAAGGCCTGGCGGTGCGGCGAGGACGGGGCCGTTCGGCTGCGCAACTTGATCAGCTCCGCCGCACGGCCGCTCCCGCCGGCGACGCATCAGCTATCAACCCCCTGGGCTCTCACTCAAAACGAGGGACCAGTGGGGGCACGTCACCGTCACGCCAAGCCGCCCCATCACCCCGCCGAAAGTCGGATAGTCACGGAAGTTCATTATGGATGTAGTGAGTGGGCAAGGGGTGGCCCTCGCGAAGGTCGTGAGCATTGACGGAGCGGCATAGCTGATGGACGGGTCGATCAAGGACGACCATCCCTCGATCGACTGAGAACGTCAGCGGTGAGGGCATCTGGAATCAATGAAATGCGGCGGACAGTCCTCCTTTGAGCTGATCGCCAATTCGGGGCTTATTGGATGGCGAGTGGAACGCGGCAGGACGCTCTAACCGCGCCGCTCCGCATCGCCGTATTCCGCCGAATATGGTTGGCAAGTCTCATTTCCAACTTCGGCATTATGATTCTTGGCGTTGGCGCAGCCTGGACTATGAGCCGCCTGACGAATGATGCCCAGATGGTGGCGTTGGTCCAAACCGCGCTGATGTTGCCTATCATGATCCTTGCATTGCCTGCGGGCGCGCTGTCGGACATGTTCGATCGACGTCTGGTTTCTATCGCTGCGCTTTCCATATCGCTAACGGGTGCAATCGGGCTCTGCGTCATCACGGTCGCGGGTCTGCTGACGCCAACGGCCTTGCTCGTGTCTTGCTTTGTCGTCGGGAGCGGCATGGCCGTATTCAGCCCAGCATGGCAGGCATCAGTTTCCGAACAGGTGCCATCAAAGGCCTTGCCATCCGCCATCGCTTTGAATGGCATCAGCTACAATCTCGCGCGCAGCGTTGGTCCCGCGATCGGGGGCGCGATCGTGGGAGTCTTTGGAGCGGTCATCGCCTTCGCCGCAAATGCTCTATTCTACATCCCGCTCCTGATCGTTCTGGTGTTCTGGAAACGCAGCCTAGAACCAGCAAGGCTTGCGCCTGAGACCTTTTGGCGTGCTGTCATCTCCGGCCTCCGTTTCGTTCGCTATTCCCCATCGAACCGCCGGTTTGTGGTTCGAACGATGGTGTTCGGCCTGCTGGGAGGCGTCGTACCGGCCCTAACGCCATTGATCACGCGCGACCTCCTGTTCGGCGGCGCCTCGGTGTACGGTTTGCTGTTGGGTGGGTTCGGATTGGGCGCGGTATTCGGGGCGCTGATCATGCCCTGGATGAGACGCCGCTTCTCCACGGAACATTCCAGTCGCAATTCTGCTGGCGCAATGGGGGCGGCGATCCTGGCTATTGCTGTAAGCCGCAATGAGTTCGTCACCCTTTTCGCATTCGTGGTGGCGGGCATAGCTTGGACGAATGTCCTTACACTCTACAGCGTCGCAATTCAGATGGCCGCGCCGTGTTGGGTCGCGGGCCGGGCGCTGGCAATCTTTCAGGCGACGATCGCTGGCGGAATCGCTGTGGGCGCTTGGGTGTGGGGGCGCTGCGCCGAACAAATCGGCGTTAACGAGTGTCTCAAACTTGCGGGCGGGATGATGATCGCCTCGATCATGATCGGGATATGGCTGCGCCTACCTGATCTGACGGTGACGCCAGATGATCGGTCTTCGGACACGGTCGATCCTGTCGTCGATCTCGCCATTACGTCGCGCAGCGGCCCGATCGTCATTCACATTGACTACATCGTGTCTGCGGCCAATGCCCGTGCCTTCTATGGCGCAATGCAAGATGTGCGCCGACATAGGCTGCGGATGGGAGCTTACGGTTGGTCGATCGCCCGAGATATCGCTGACGGGCGTTGTTGGACGGAGCGTTTCCATGTTCCGACCTGGAACGACTATCTCCACCTTGTCGACCGCGAGAACGGCGCCGTTCGTGATGCCATTCGCGACTGTCACGCCTTATTGGTTCCCGAAGAGCCGGTTCAGGTCAGACGACTGCTTGAAAGGCCTGCAGGATCGGTTCGATGGCGGGCGGAAGCAGTTGACCGCCTGATGGATGTCGGACCGCTGGATCGCGGCGCGCCGATCTAGGCTCGACCGTCGCCAGTCCTCGGGCTTGAGCCGCTTGACGCAGAGCAGGGCGGCGGGCGGCGGGCGGCGCCCAGCGCCTATGGTATTATTCGCCCGTCGATAAATCACGACGGAGGCCCTCAAGTCTGCCGCTGCCTGTGCCACACATCGTCCCGGGTCGCGTGTGCTCGCGTCTATAGATCATGAGGTTCGGCAAATGAGGGTTTGCATTTTCGGGGCCGGGGCCATCGGCGGCTTTATCGGTGCGCATTTGGCGCGACGGGGCGACATTGCCTTAAGCTGCGTGGCCCGGGGGGATCACCTGCAGGCCATTCAAGCGAATGGTTTGACCGTCGAAACCGAGGATGAGACCTTCTCCGTCGGAGTGAGGGCGAGCGACAATCCTGAATATCTGGGACCGCAGGACTATGTGTTCCTCACGGTGAAGCAGCAGCAGCTGGTGGACGTGGCCGATCGCGTCCAGCCTCTACTTGGACCGGATACCGTCGTCCTGCCTCCCACGACCGGCATTCCTTATTGGTACGGCTTCGGCGCGCCGAAGTTGGCCGAGGCTAGGCTTGAGGGGCTTGATCCCACCGGTCGGTTGAGCGCGCTCCTGCCGCCAGAACGCGTGATCGGGTGCGTATACTTCGTCGCCGCTACCGTCGTGGGGCCGGGTCGGATTCGGCAGGATGGGGGGCGTCCGCGTTTCCCTCTCGGTGAACCAGACGGATCGAAGTCGTCCCGTGTGCGAGCTCTGTCAGAGGCGATGCAAGGCGCAGGTTTGAGAGCACCGGTCGAGGGCAATATCCGGGATTGGCTATGGCTTAAGATGATCAGCAGTCTGTGCTGGAACACCTCAGCGGTCCTAACGCGTGCAACCCTGGACGAGATGTTGGCCCATCCGCCGACGATGAAGGTCGTGCGCGCCCTGATGACCGAGGCGTTCGCGATTGCGGAAGGCTGTCACGCCCAGGTCGCCGGCACGCCGGATTCCCTGATCGAAGGAGCGCGGCGATCAGGCGGGCATAAGATGTCGATGTTGGAAGATTTCGAAGCTGGTCGCCCGCTCGAGCTCTCTCCCTTGCTGAATTCGGTCGAGGTGATGAGCCGGGCCGCCGGCGTGGAGACGCCGATGATCGACTCCCTTTTGAGTCTGACCCGAATGGCGGAGATTTCACGGGACAGGGACGGTGCCTAATCGCGCAACTCTTGCAACGGTCGGGCGGGATCAGCGGCGGCGAACCGGGCGTCCACATTTCGGATGAAGGTGTGTAGCGCTTCTACGATCGCTTCGCGCTTGGATTCAATGCGATCCACGCCGCCGCCGACGCCCACCGCCAAGGTTTGACCGATGGGAGAATCAAACGCGATCGCTATGGCCCCATAGCCCGGTGTGACGTCGCCATCCGTGGTCGCGTAGCCCTGCTTCCTTATCTCAGTGATGATCGCTTTGAAGTCGGAAGGAAGGATTTTGAACTTCGGATCGGCGGCCTCCGCATTGCTGCGGTGCACCCAACTCGCGACTTCCGCGTCGGTCTTTCGAGCCAGCAGAGCACGGCCCATGGCCGAATAGGTAAGGGATCTAAACTGACCGGATTTGACCATCAAGGCGTCGCCGACCTGCTCAGCCTGACGAATGATGTATTGCGCCGCTGCTCCATTCTGGATGCCGAGAAAGGCGGTTTCACCGACCTTGACTTGCAAGGCTGCGATCTCTGCGCTCAGCGTGCCCGACTCCTTGAACTGTCGGTCGATCCACATACCCAATAGCGCGATCCGGATTGTCGGGATGCACGTCCGATTAGCGCGATTGTAGTCGATATAACCCAGATCCACGAAATTCTGGATCAACATGCTGACGCTCGGCTGGGGAATGCCAAGCTTTGTCGAGATGTAGCCGATAGTAAGCGCGCGCCGCTCGCGAGAGAACAGTTCGAAAACCGCCAAAGCCCGTTCCGCCGATTTTACTGATCGTCTTTCAGTCATCACCGCACCTTCGCCCGAGGCTATTCACTGCGCTCCGACGCTGCGCCAACCCAAAAAGAGTGGCATTACATATGTGATTCAAATGTGGCCAGCCTAGCCTGCGTCTATCGTGTCATTGCAAAATCAAGCTCACGAACAGCCCAATCATATTCCGGATCGGACCAGTCCATGAGCGACGGCGAGCACACCTACTCGGCCTATATGACCGACGAGCGTTTGATGATGCAGGAGGTCGCCCGAGACTTCACGCGAAATGAAGTCACACCCGTCGCCAATCGGTTGGACCCGCTGCAAGGCGACATGCCTCGCGACCTCATAGATCAGATGGGGGAGTTGGGCTTCTTCGGAATAACCATTCCCGAGCCGCTTGGCGGCCTGGGTCTCGGCATATTCGAATACTGCCTGGTTGCTGAAGAATTGGCACGTGGATGGATGAGCGTGTCGAGCCTGATCGCTCGTGGAAACGGATTCTATCGTGCGATCCCAGGGAATGGCGTCGAGCGGGACGACAAGATTCGGGCGATGGCCAAGGGACAGTATCTGGGCGCCGCCGCCTTGTCGGAACCTCAAACCGGCTCGGATTTGTCGAGCGTCAGTTGCCGTGCGCGGCGCGAGTGCGATGAATGGGTCATCACAGGCTCAAAATACTGGTGCACCTTCGCCGACGGCGCCGACTTCATCATGGTTCTCTGCCGGATCGACGGAGAAGACGGCCGCGACGGAGGCACGATCAACATCTCGGTCGAAAAACCGCGCGGCGAACTGCCGGCGAGTGTCACCGGTTCGCCGATACCGAAGATCGGATACTTTGGCTGGAAAACTTGGGAACTGAGCTTCGACAACGTTCGTGCGCCCGTCCAGGAGCGGTCCAAGGACAAGACGAAGCGAGGGTTCCAAGCCACGGCGGCCGGCCTTGGCGTTCCGCGGGCGCATACGGCCGCCCGCTCGATCGGGTTGGCTCAAGCCGCGCTCGATCACGCAATCGAATATGCGAAGGAGCGGGTTCAATTCGGTCAGCCCATCAGCGACTTCCAGGCGATCCGTTTCAAGATCGCAACCATGGCGACCGAGATCGAAGCCTCGCGGCAGCTTATGTATCATACCTGCGCCATGCTCGACGCGGGGCGCTCCGCCAGTCGTGAAACATCGATGGTGAAGTATCTCGCGTCGGAAATGTCGGAGCGCGTAACCAGCGAAGCCCTGCAGATTATGGGGGGCGCTGGATATACGACGCTGCATCCCGTGGAGCGGTATTGGAGGGATGCGCGATTGACGAAAATCTTCGAAGGAACGTCCGAGATTCAGCAGCGCATCATTTCCGACTCCCTGCTGGGCAAGCCCGGCCGCCGATAGGCCGGCGACCGGGCCGACCTCGATCACAAGCCGTAGAGGTCGGCCTGGGCGATCGTGTTGCGCGCCAAACGGATCACGGCCACATCGACCATGACGCCGTCGACCTGCACGGCGCCCAGTCCCTGCGCTTCGGCTTCCTGATAGGCGGCTTCCATCTTTCGAGCGCGCTCGACCTGCCTGGCCGAGGGCGTGAAGATGCGAAGCGCCGGCTCGATCTGGGAGGGATGGATAGCCCATTTGCCGACCATCCCCAAAGATTTCGCGCGCGTCGCTTCGGTTACATAACCTTCTTCGTTCTTGAAGTTGGCGAAGGGACCATCGACTGCGTCCAGACCCGCGGAGCGCGCCGCCATCGTGATGCGGAAGCGCGCATAGTGGAAGATGTCGCCTGGATAAGAGCCGTTCGAGCCGATTTCGCGCGTATCGATGCCCTGGGAAGCGGCGTAATCTCCCATGCCGAAGATCAGACATTCCAGCCGTTCGGAACAGGTAGAGATCGCCTCGACGTTCTGAAGACCTTGGACTTCCTCAATGAGCACCTCGATGCCGATCTTCCGCTCAAGCTTGTGCTTACGCTCGAGCTGGTTGAGCATCCGGTCGAGAAACAGGACATCGGCGACGCACATCGGCTTGGTCAGCATGATGGTGTCCAGGTTCGCGCCGGCCTGTTCGACCAGCGTGATGATGTCGCCATGACACCATTCTGTGGACACGTCGTTGATGCGCACGCATCGGGTCTTCTTGCCCCAATCGAGGTTGTTGAGCGCCCAGGCGATCGTATCTCTGGCGCCGACCTTGGCGATCGGCGCGACCGCATCCTCCAAGTCGCAGAACACATGATCGGCCGCTGATTCCGCCGCCTTGCGCAGCATCTTTTCGCTGCTGCCGGGAACGGCGAGTTGGGAGCGTCTCAGACGCGACGGACGCATCGACATGCGGCTTAATCCTTTTTCGTTTTGGCTTTGGAAGCGGCGTGAGCGAGGATGTGGTCGATCTCGTCGTCCGTGAGACCCGCTCGGGTAAGTTCGCGACGGGTATGTTCGCCGATGGCCGGGGCGCGACGTCGAACGCCGCCAGGCGTATCTGTCAGCTTTATGGGGACGCCGGCGACCTTGAAGGCGAGCGGACCCTGTTCGACGGTCGCGATCATATCCCGCGCCGCAAAATGATCGTCCTCGACAATTTCGCCGATCCCCATGACCGGGCCGAATGGGATCTTTCCGCCCAGCCGCGCCGTCAAATCAGCCTTGGCGAGAGTGCGCGTGACGTCGCTAAGCGTATTGATGAGCAACTGGCGGTTCTTTCCGCGTTGGGCACGGTCCAGAAATCTCTCGTCCGTCGCAAGGGCCGGCAGATCCAGCGCCTCGCAAAGCACGGTGAAAAAGGCGTCGTCCTGAGCCGCGATTGTCACCCAGCCGTCGCTGGCGGGAAATATCCCGAAGGGGGTGAGAAAGGGGTGATGGTTGCCTTCTGGACCCGGCACGAAATTCTGAATCGAATTCTGCCAGACTGTGCGCTCGCAGACGGCAAAGATCGAATCGACCATTGACACGTCGACAAACTGGCCTTGACCGGTTCTGCGCGCGTGATGGATCGCCGCCAGAAGTCCAAAAGCCAGCATCATGCCCGGGATGATGTCGCCGACCCCGGGGCCGATCTTCGTCGGTGTATCCGCGTCGGGTCCGGTGATGGCCATCAAGCCGCCCATCGCCTGGGCGACAACGTCGAAAGCGGGCCAATCCACATAGGGGCTCGGGCGCCCCGTGCGCGCGTCCCCAAAGCCTCGGATCGCTCCATAGACAAGCCTGGGATTAAGCTCCCGCAACACTTCGTAGCCCAGGCCGAGACGATCCATCACGCCGCCGCGAAAGTTCTCCACCACGGCGTCGGCGTCCTTGATCAGCGCCTTCATCGCCGCGACGCCTTCGGGCGTCTTCAGATCCAGGCAGACGCTCTGCTTGTTGCGATTTATGCTTTGAAAATACCCGCCGAATGATCGGTCGTGATCCTCGGAGAGAAACGGTCCGCCAGACCGCGCCATGTCGCCGCCCGGCGCCTCCACCTTGACCACTTCGGCGCCGTGGTCGGCCAGCATCATGGTGCTGTACGGGCCGGCCAGCATCTGTGTAAGATCGATCACCCGTATGTCGCTGAGCGAGCCCCAGGCGCCAGAGGGGATCATCGGTCGGCCCAGTGCGACCGGCGTTTAATCAAGGCGCGTCGATCAACTTCGACAACTTTGGCCCCATCGCCGTTGTAGCCGAAGTGACGGAAAGTCACCACGCCAGCATCGTCACGATCAGCCGACTCCTTCATCAGCACTTCGCTATAGGCGTAAAGAGTGTCGCCATGGCGAACGGGCTTCATCAAACGGACATTATCCAGTCCGAGCTCTTCCAAGGCATTCTCGCAACAGTCTTGGCAGGACAGGCCCAGGACCATGGAAAAGGTCACGCCGCCGTAAACCAGAATGCCCCCGAAACGAGACGCATCCATAAGATGCTCGTTGAAGTGGCCTTGGGCTGTGTTCATCACCAGATTGGTGATCAAGACGTTGTCCAGCGGCGTGATCGTCTTTCCGCGGGCATGGCGGATGACCGAACCCACCTCGAAGTCTTCGAAATAGTTGCTAGCGCCGGTGAGTGGGGCGAGTTTCGCCATCAGCCTGGACCTTTTTCGTTGCGTCGGCGGACCAGATTGGAGCGTCGGAAGGCCAGAATGCAGTCGCCCGCTTCGTCAAAACCTTCTGTTCGCCAAGTGACGATGCCATTCCTGGGATCGGACTCGGATAGACGCATCTCCACCGTCTCGCTTCGCGCCGTGATCGTCGTATTGGCGTAAATCTGCTTGTAGTAGTTCAGGTCGAAGATGCCGAGGAAAGGTCCTCCGATCTCACTGCAGTCTTCGACGCTCAAACCCAGCACCACATTGAAGGCGAGCTGCGGGTTGACGACGATGTCCGGATGGCCGTGGGCGATCGCATAGGCGCGGTTGAAGTACAGCGGATTGTAGGCCAGCGTCAGTGAGGAGAATAGCGCGGCGTCGCTCGCCAGTATGGTTCTGCCCCAGTGATGGTGGAAAGTCTGGCCCACTTGGAAGTCGTCGTACAGTCGTCCCTTCGGCCAGAGTTTTGCACGTTCTCGTGGATCAGTTTCCATTCCGGTTCCTTGCCTTCGGACCTCCAATCAGCCGTATCGAAGGCCTAAAGCCAATGCCGCCGTGACAGTGATTACATCAGCAATGAGTTGAACTCGGGCGACCGGGATCAACCCATGAACTTAGGCTTGCGACGCGCTTTGAACGCCGCCGCAGCCTCCGCGTGATCGGCGGTGTGCATCGTCAGATGCTCAAGCGCGAGCGCCGACAAACCTGTGAGGTTGGCGCGTTCCTTGAGAATTTGGTTGATCGACAATTTGGTCCATCGAATGGCCCAAGGCGACCCTTCGCAAAGCTCCATGGCGATCTCGCGCGCGTGCGGTAAAGTCCGATCTGGCGCGGTCGTGTAGTTCACCAAGCCTACGCGTTCCGCTTCCGCCGACGACAGAAGCTTTCCTCGCATCAGATATTCCTTCGCCCGATTGACGCCCACAAGCAGGGGCCAAAGCAGGACGCCGCCGTCGCCAGCGACCAGCCCCATCTTCACGTGAGGATCGCCGATGCGGGCGTCTTCAGCCATTACGACGATATCGCAAAGCAGCGCCAAGGTGGCACCCAGACCGATCGCATCGCCGTTGACGGCGCAGACGACCGGCTTGTCGAAGTTCAACATATTGTTCACCAGGCTGAGACTCTGCCCGATGTCGCGCACCTCTCGCCCGCCGCCGAACCCATCATGGCCGCCGCCCATGGCGTTGATATCGCCCCCGACGCAAAAGGCCACGCCCGCGCCCGTCAGCAAGACCGCCTTGGTCCGATCGTCCGCCGCAAGCGCAGGCCAGACCGCCTGAAGCTCCTGCAACATGGGCCGGTGGGCCGCGTTGCGTCGATCCGGCCGATTCAGCGTCACCGTCGTAAGGCCCGCTTCGTGTTCGATCGTCAGATAGGAGAAGTCGTTCAGCGACATCATCGATTTGGTCCGGACTGAAAGGAAGCGTGGTTGGCGTCAACCGACCGCGGCGTAGCGTTCGCCAGTGCAAACGGACCTGCGGTGTCGATGAGACGCGCAGCCAGGCGCATCGCATCGGCCGGAGATTCCGCCTTCAAAGCTACAGGTCGGCCGATCAGTGGGCGGGTGAAATAAAATGTCAGATCCAAACCATCGCACAGGGGCGGGAAGGCTAGCAGGCAGCGTGCGAGTCCTGTTGCCGCAGCGTCCGGTAGCACGGACACGTCCACAGGCAGGCCGCTCTCGATGTCTGCCGTGTTGGCGAGACCCGGCTCGTCCTGAAGTGGGGAGGCCACGGCGTCAGCCGCCACGTCGTGACGAAGGAACAGGAGTGTCGCCTCTGCGACGTGATCGCCGGAGATGACAAGGCTGGCGTGGAGTTGCTCAAGCTGGGGGCTGCTCTTGAGGATTTCCGTCGGGGCCGTGATCAGGCTGTCGGTTGCAAGGGGCCGCCTGAAGAAATCGAAGGTCGCGCGACACAACTGCAAGTCAGGCTGACGTCGGGCGTCGATCACCGAAGCCAGCAACGCCGCCCAATGACCCGGCTGGGCGGTCGTCGCGCCAAGCTGTCGATAGCCGTCGTCGCCGACGCGCGTGAATAGCGGCGTCGTCATGGTTTCAATCGGTCTGCAGACGGCTGGGGTGCGATGAACAGCGTTTGCCGGGCGTAGGCGAAGTCGCCGAAAAGATCTGACAGCCGGGTATCGACCAGAGCGCTTCCTTCGCCCTGGGTATGGGTCACAGATTGGACCCGTATCCACTCAGATCGCGGAGATCGGGCGAAATGCACATTCAGATCGACGTTGGCGAAGCTCCAGATTCGTCCATCGTGGACGCTCGACAGGGCTCCGCCGAAGTCGGCCGCCATCACGGCGCCGACGGTCGGCGAGGCCGGTTCCGCGTCAAGGATCGATAGGCGCGGCCTGACCCATGCCGCGCCCGGCCCACGAACCTTCAGCCCGCCGTAGAGAACTTTGGAGTCCATCCCGGTGTCGATGCGCCGGTTGATCGGCTCGTTCGGTGCGAGATCGGGGGAGGGATAGGGCGCCGTTTGGACGGCCTCGTCCGGTTCACGTCCATGCGTGAACAAGGCCGTGGCGACCGCTACATCCCGTCCAGCCGCGACGAGGGTGGCCCGCGCCCAGGTTCCCGCGTCGCAGGTCGCCGTTCGCTCACATCGCGTCTGTGTGACCGCCATCGGAGCGGGCCGCAGAATGTCGATGCTGATGCGAGCGAGGAACAAGCCTTCCGTATGGATGGACGATGTAAGGGTATGAGCCAGAAGTCCGGCAATCGGAATGCCGCTCTGATGCCGTTTCGACCAAGGGCTCGCGGCGGCTGCGGCTGGCGTATAACCCTCTACTTCCTGTGTGTAGAACGCGTTCATCTCATTGAACCGGGGGTGAGCGCCGAGGCATCCACGCGCACGGCCCGCCGTGCGCGTGGCGAAACTTGGATCAGTCGCCCGAGCCTGCGTTTGAAGCCCGAGGCTGCAGCGAGCGGCGGTCTGAACGTGGTCAGCACGCCCAGGCTTCAGGCGTCGCCAGAAGGTGGATTAGCGTCTCGATCCAACGGGCGGCGAGGGCGCCGTTGATGAGCCTGTGGTCGCAGTTCAGGGTCAGATTCATGACATCGGCCACGAAAGGCTCTTCCCCCCTGAACCGATAGCGCTTGCTGACGCCCCCGACCGACAGAATGCAGGATTGAGGCTGGTTGATGATTGAGGTGAAGGACGACACCCCGAACATGCCTAGATTGGATATCGTGAAACCGCCGCCGTAGTACTCGTTCGGTTTCAGTGTTTTGCATCGTGCACGCTCCGCCAGGTCCTTCATTTCTAGAGCGATGTCCTGCGCCGCCTTCGTGTCGGCTCGGCGAATGATCGGAGTGACCAAGCCGCCTGGAATCGCGACTGCGACCGCGACATCCACATCCCGATGACGAACGGCGCCCTGCTCGACGTAGCTTGCGTTGACTTCTGGAACCTCCCGAAGCGCGAGCGCGCAAGCCTTTATGAGGAGATCGTTCAAAGACACCCGTGTCGACGCCTCTCGGTTGAAGCGGGTTCTCCAAGCCAAAAGGTCGCCGACCCAGGCCTCCGATGTGAGATGGAAGTGGGGAACCTCGGTGTACGACGTCGTCATACGACGTGCGATCGTCCGTTCGATTATATCGAACGGACGGAACTCACAGGCCGTGGGATCATAGCCGGAGTTCTTGACGGCTTCGGCGACAGAGGGGGGAAGGGGGGCGCTCAACGGCGTGTCCGGGCTAGGATTCTATACGGCCGATGGCCGCGCCGACGGGGTAGATTTCCCCCTCTTCGCCGATCCGCTTGAGCGTTCCCGCAGCGGGGGCCTCGATGTCTTGCGCGGTCTTTTCGCTTTCCAAGGTGTAGACGATCTGACCCGCCGCGACGGTCTCACCGTCCGCCACGTGCCACTGGACAAGCTTGCCCTCGCTCATGCCCGCGCCCAGGGCCGGAATGCTCAGCTCTATCGTCATTTCAAGGTCTTCCTTATGGCGGCTTCGATTTCGTCCTCGTTGTAGAGGAAGTGTTTTTCGAGGGGCGGCGAGAACGGCACCGGGGCGTATTTCGAGCCGACACGCTGCACGGGCCCTCGCAGTTGGCCGAACAGTTCTTCATGGATGCAGGATGAGATCTCGGCGCCCACGCCGAACGCTTGAACGGCTTCGTGAACGACGACCGCGCGGTTGGTGCGTGCGACCGACTCCAGCACCGTCGGCCGGTCGAAAGGAGCGATGGTGCGCAGATCGATCACCTCGACGCTGACGCCCTCGGCAGCGAGTTTGGTCGCAACGGCATCGACCGCCAACACCGGGCGGCCATAGGTGATGACCGTTACATCGTCGCCGCCACGTCGCACGTGCGCCTTGCCGAGCGGGATCTTGAAGCCGGGCGCAGGGGCTGCTCCCTGCATCGCATACATGGGGATGTTTTCGATGAACAATGTCGGGTCGTCATCCTCAATGGCCGATAGCAGAAGGCCCTTGGCGTCAGCGGGACTGGAGGCTGTGACGACCTTCATCCCAGGCACATGGGCGAACCAGGCCTCGAGCATGTCCGAGTGCTGGCCGCCGAAACCGACGCCAGCGCCGGTCCCGCAGCGGATCGTGATGGGAACTGACGTCTTGCCGCCCGACATGAAGCGAAGCTTGGCGGCGTGGTTCACAATCTGATCCATGCAGACTGTGAGGAAGTTCATGAACATGATCTCGGCCACGGGCCGCATGCCCGTGATGGCGGCGCCGACCGCCGCGCCGATGATCGCCTGCTCCGAAATGGGTGTCGATCGCACCCGGCCGACGCCATACTTGGCTGACAGGCCGACATTGGATTTGAAGACGCCGCCGCCCTGTTCGTCAGCGACATCTTCGCCGAGCAGAAACACATTCGGGTCCGCCGCCATAGCTTCGTCGAGAGCCATGTTGATGGCTTTCGCGAACGAGACTTTGTCGCTCATGCCGAAATCTCCATGGCCAGAACGTCTTGGCGAAGTTCGCCGAGAGGGGGGTAGGCGGAGTCCAGAGCGAACTGGACCGCATCGTCGATGTCGCGTTCGATCGCCGTTTCGATGTCGATTAGCGCGGCTTCCGTCACGCCGCGTTTGAGAAGGGCGTCACGAATGCGAGGCATCGGATCTGCGCGGGCCGCCTCTTCCTGAAACGCCTTCGGAACATAGGAGACGCTGGCTCCGAACGTGTGCCCGAGCATGCGATAGGTCATCGCCTCGATGAGGGTCGGACCTTCGCCGCTGCGAGCGCGGTCCACGGCTGTCTTGGCGGCGTCATACATGGCTTCCGCGTCGTTTCCGTCCACACGAACGGCCGGCATGTTGTAGCCAACCCCGCGATCGGCGATCTGTTGAGCTGAGGTCGATTGAGCATAGGGCGTGTGCTCGCCGTATCGATTGTTCTGGCAGCAGAAGATCACGGGAAGTTTCCAGACCGACGCAAGGTTCAGCGCCTCATGGAAGGCGCCGATATTGGATGCGCCGTCGCCGAAGCAAACCACGGTGACGCGTCCATCTCCCTTCATCTGTGATGACAAGGCCAGGCCTGCGCCGATGGGAAGACCAGAGCCGACGATCCCGGTCGTGACCATGACGCCGGTCGCCGGATCGGTGATGTGCATTGGACCACCCTTGCCTTTGCAGGTGCCCGTCTCCTTGCCCGTAAACTCCGCCCAGAGTTGCCGCAGGGGAATGCCCTTGCTCAGCTGGTCATGGATGCCACGATAGGTGGTGACGAGGTAGTCGTCCGGGTTCAGCGCCGTCATCATCGCCGCCGAAAGCACCTCCTGACCGCGCACAGGATAGTACACCAGTCGTATGCCGCCGCTCATCAAGAGGGAGCGGAACCGTTCGTCGTTGCGGTGGATGAGCATAGCCCGGCGAAAGATCGCCAGAAGAGTTTCCGTATCGCAGCCGACGGCTGGAGATGTTGCCTGGGTCACGTCGCACCGGTCTTTCGAATGAGGCCTCTTGATTAAACGGCGCGCCCGGCGATGTCGCGCCGTCGAGTGGCGCGGCCGGTCTTCATTACATATGAGATGACGCGGACCTCGGGGTCCTGATGGGCCTCCTTCATGTTGTATCGATGGGACCCCAATCTATTTTCCTGGGCTGGAAACGCGTGAACAAGCGGGCCCTCCGGCGCCTTCAGGGCGGCGGGGACCTCAAGGGAGGTTGAGTAGTGGATAAGAGCATTCATGCGGTGCGAAGCCCGCGTACGATAGACGACGCTTATGACGCCGCCCTGGCGTCCGAGACCCGGCCCGTCGCTGAATCGTTGAAGCGTCATTCTCCGATCCAGTCCGGCCCGGTCCAGATCCCCGTCGAGCGCTACATCGACAAAGCCTTTCACGACCTCGAGGTGGAAAAGCTGTGGAAAAGGGTATGGCAGATGGCCTGCCACGAAGATGACATTCCAGAGATCGGCGACTCCATTGTCTATGACATCGCGGACATGTCGTTCATCGTCGTCCGGACGGGTGAGGACGAGTTCAAATCCTACTACAACGCCTGCCTACATCGCGGCCGAAAGCTTCGCTCGGGCGCGGTGAAGGGCGCCAAGGACATTCGATGCCAGTTTCATGGTTGGACCTGGAGCCTTGAGGGACGCCTCACGCAGGTGCCCTGTCTATGGGATTTCCCGGACCTGAAACGGGACGAGCAGCGGCTCCCCGAGGCCAAGGTCGGGCGTTGGGGGCGGTTCGTCTTTATCAATCCCGACATCGACGCCGAGCCCTTCGAGACGTTCATCGGAGACCTGCAAACACACTTCTCGGTGCTGCCGTACGAGCGGCGCTTCAAGAGCGCGCACGTCGCGAAGATCATTCGCGCCAACTGGAAGGTGACGCGTGAGGCTTTCATGGAGTCCTACCATGTCATCGCCACACATCCGGCGACCATTGCTGGCGGCGTCCAGGACCTTGAAGGCAAATACGACGTCTACGGCAACTATTCCCGCGCCATCCGCATCGGCGGACTCGAGAGCCTTGCGCTTCCGGATTGGGACGCCCTGCCGTCCGACGGCGTTTTTCGCATGCGGCACCCGCTCAACGGGTGGATCTACGAACGGGCGGACCCCGGGACCGGCTTGAGCGAGGTCCGTGTCACCACGCCGGCAGGCGAGACCGGCCGCTACACATGGCAAGGCGACCACATCGAGGGGGCGTTGGGCGAGGTCAACATCCATATGTGCAACTGGGTTGGCGGACCCCAGATGCCAGCATCGACGTCTCAATCGCGGACGGCCCACGATCGCGAGGTGTTGCGCGACGCCATTCCCTCGCTGGTGGACCAGGTTCCCGACATTGAATTCAAGCCGATCTATTTCAGCCTGTTTCCCAACTTCGATCCTTGGGGGTCGTTCAACAAGATCGTTTATCGTTTCAGACCGAACGGCTCAAACCACGAGGAAAGCATCATGGAGGTGATGTTCCTCGAACCCATTCCAGAACAGGGAGAGCACCGGCCCGTCAGGGATATTCACTGGCTGGGCGCCGACGACGATTGGACCGAGGCGCCCGAACTTGGAATGCTCGCCAAGCTTCTGAACCAGGATGTCGGCAACATGCAGTACGTGCAACAGGGCCTTCACGCGACGCAGCGGCAGACAATTCAGCTATCCGACTACAACGAAACGAAGATCCGACATTTTCACGATCTCCTGGAAAAGTGGCTGGAGATTTAGACATGGTGACGCGGAAAACTGCGGGATCGGCCCGGATTTCATGTCGATAGCTGCGGGATATCGGGTCCGCGAGACTCCAAAGGAACTCGCTCTCGACGACGGCGACCTCAGCTTGACCTGGGAGGCGTTGAACCTCGTCCTCAATCGAGCGATCAATCGCCTGCACGCTCTCGGGGTCGAGCCTGGTGATCGCGTGGGCGTATACGCAAACAACAGTGCCGAAGCCGTCGTGGCCTATTTGGCGTCCATACTGGGCGGCGCCTCGGTGGTTCCCATCAATGCGCACCTCACGTCGGAGGAATTGGATTATATCCTCCGCCGCGCTCGCCCAAAGCTTCTCTTCGTCGGTCCGGAGACCGCGCCCGCTGCAGTGGAGGTCGCACGCGTCACCGGGGGGGCGACCGTCGTGGGATGGCGTTCAGCGTTGGACGACGTTGAATCATGGGAAACGTTTCTTGACGCTGGAGCGCCGTCGGAACCTCGCATCGACTTTCCGCCGGCCCCGCAATTGCATTTCACATCCGGAACGACCGGGCGACCCAAGGCGGTCGAAACGCCGCCGACCATCGTTCCCCGCTTGTCCACGATCAGCGACTATGTGGCTTTTCTAGCCACGCGCGCTGACGTCGCGCGACTGTCCCCCAATATCGTCGTCGGCCCCCTGTATCACGCCGGTCCGCTTGCAGCGGTGCGCGCAGTTCTGGGTGGGACAACGCTGATTGTCATGCGCCGTTTCGACGCCGAGGGCTTTTTGGCCGCGGTCGCGCAGCACGGCGTTCAGAGCGCCGCGATGTCGCCGGTTCATTTTGAGCGACTTCTGGCTTTGCCGCCCTCGGTGAGAAACAAGTATGACGTTTCCAGCGTGCGGCTGATCACCCACACCGGCTCCGCCTGCCAAGTCGAGACCAAGCGGCGGATGATCGATTGGTTCGGCCCTGTCTTTCGTGAGTTCTACGGCGCGACCGAGGCTGGGATCACCAACGCGATCGATACCGCCGAATGGTTGCGCAAACCCGGATCGGTTGGTCGCACACTTTCGCCGTATGAGCCTGTAATCGTTTCGGAGGAAGGCCTGACCCAAGGCGCGAATGTCCAGGGTGTGATCTATTTCAAGGACACGACGGGCCGCGGCGTGATCTACGACGGCGATGCGGAAGCCACGGCGAAAGCGCACATTGCGCCGGGCGTGTTCACGCTCGGGGACGTCGGCTTCGTGGACGAGGAAGGGTATCTTTTCATTACGGATCGTGCGTCGGACATGATCATCAGCGGGGGTGTGAATATCTATCCCGCGGAAATCGAGCAGGTCCTCCTGGCGCATGAGGCGGTCGCCGATGTCGCCGTGATCGGTGTTCCACATCCGGAAATGGGCGAGGCGGTCAAGGCTCTGATTGTGCCGAAGCCAGATATCGTCGCTGTGGATTTTGACGCACTGAGCAGCTTCTGTCGTTCCCGACTCGCGGGTTTCAAATGTCCCCGATCTTACGAACTCCGTCCGGAAATCGAGCGAAACGCGTTCGGCAAGATCAATAAGCGGGAACTTCGAAAGCCATATTGGACGACGGCGGGTGCGATGTCGAAGGCACCCGTTGCCTGATCGCTGTGTCAAATAAACACAGATCATTTCGTATGTAATGAGCGCTGCGGCCGTGTCGACAGTGCGTCACCCAAGGGGCACCGTCCTTCCAATGCTCTGCACGCGACGTGGATCGCAAATAAGCAGAGGCAAATTGGGGAGGTCATCTATGTATGGGTTTTGCAGGTATAGCTTTCGTCGCCATCTTCTAACCAGTTGCTTGTTCGGCGGCGTCGCTGTCTCCAGTCCCGCCTTTGCGCAACAGCTCGACGTCAGCGCAGCGCCCGTTCAAGCCCAGCAGTCGTCAGCGTCCGATACGCCCGCTACGGTGGACGACATCGTTGTAACCGCGCGGGGGCGGGAAGAACGTCTGAAGGATGTACCGGTCAGCGCGTCCGTTCTGAGCACAAAAGAGGTGCAACTCGCTGGCGCAAATATCGCCAACATCAGTGCAGTGGTTCCCACTCTTCGGATTTCGCGGGGCGGAGCCGGCACGGGGGGCTCGGTCTCGATCCGCGGCATTGCAAGCTCCATCGCCAATGCTTCCCTGGAGCAGAAGGTCGCGCTGAATCTGGACGGCGTTCAGCTTGGGCGCGCGCGCTTTATCGCGTCCGGCATGTTCGACACAAGGAACATCGAAGTGCTGCGTGGGCCCCAATCCCTGTATTTCGGGAAGAATGCGACGGCGGGGGTCCTGTCGATTTCCAGCGCTGACCCGGAGACGACCGCCGGAGGCTATGTCCGGGCCGGATATGAGACCGTGGCGCACGAATATCAGTTTGAAGGGGCATATTCGCTGCCCGTGTCAGACAATTTGCGCATCCGCTTGTCGGGGCGTTACGCGGACATGACCAAGGGCTGGATGGTGAATGACGCGCCCGTCGTCTTCCAGACGGCGAGCAACACCTTCAGCGGCGTGCCATCCTCGCGCAATATTCCGCAGGTTCAGTCGACGATGCTGCGCGGCGTCGCCGTCTATCATCCCAACGACCAGTTCGACGCCGCTCTCCGCGTCACCGTCGCTCATCAGGACACTCCGCATTCCAGGGGTGAAATGCCGGCCCAGGTGGTCTGCGCGCCTGGTCTTGCAAATGCGGGAGTGACTTTCGCCGGGGCGGAGCCTTGGGATGATTGTCGGCTCAACAATCATACGGTGCTCGGCGTGCTGCCCCCGGAGCAGACGACGAACTATCCGGAAGCCGGCAACGGCACCGGCAACTCCAGCAGCCGATCGACCATTGCATCCCTGACGATGAACTATCGCTTCGGCGATCTGACGCTGACAAGCGTGACCGGGCTGGCCACGTTGGACTACCGCGAAATCGGAGACGCGGCGGGGTCGGCTTACACCTACGCTTGGGGAGGCGAGGCCGAAGACTACAAGCAGTATTCGCAGGAACTCAGGCTGGCTTCGAACTTCGACGGTCGGCTCAACTTCTCCGTGGGCGGCCTGGTGTCGAAAGCGGACAAGCATTTTGGCGGGTGCGGCATCCTCTTGCCGGGCATCGCGGTAGATCGAGGTCGATCCAACTCGTTCTGCAGGGACTATCGGGGCGGAACCGAAACCGCGTCAGTGTTCGCACAAGGCATCTACAAGCTGTCGGAGACGCTGACGCTGACAGCGGGCGCCAGGTTCACCCACGAAGAATCGGACGGCACGCTCGGCAATATCTTCGTCAATCGGAACCAGGCGCTTTCATTCCTGCTGCCTGAAGGTCGGTTCGTGAGCAACAAGGTCAGCTTCGACAACCTGTCCCCCGAGGTCACGCTGACATGGCGGCCGTCTTCGGACATCATGATCTACACGGCTTACCGGACGGCTTCGCTCGCTGGCGGCGTATCCATTCCCACGACGATCACGGCAGGCTTCACCAACGACAATATCGTGTTCCAGCCGGAGGATGCGAAATCCTATGAAGCGGGTGCAAGGTTCACGCTTCTTGACGGTCGTTTGACGACCAGCGCCACGGCTTTCCGCACGGACTATAAGGATCTTCAAGTGTCTGCGCTTGATCCTAACACCCTGGGATACATCCTGCGCAATGTGGGGGCGGCCCGCACGGATGGGGTGGAACTGGCCGCCAACTATCATGCAACGCCGAACCTGAGGTTCCGGATCGACGCCACCTACGCCAACGCTCGCTATATCAGCTTCCCCAATGCGCAATGCTATGGGGGGCAGACCGCTGCGCAGGAGTGCGTTGGAACGCCTGCGACCCAGGACCTTTCAGGCAAGCAACTGCCTCGTGCGCCTGAACTGGTCGCCTCTTTGGGCGTATTCTACACCCGCCCGGTTGGGGACGACTTGGACCTGAACATCAACGGAAACGTCCGTTACAATTCAGACTACAACTACGTGGAAACCAATAATCCGGTCGGTCATCAGGACGCTTTTGCGACGGTCGATCTCAGCGCCAGCCTTGTCAGCAGTGTTTGGGAATTCGGTGTCGTCGGGCGAAATCTCACCAACGAATATTATGGCATGTCCGGCATCGACCAGCCGCGAGGACGCAATGGGCAGGTGTTCGCGGTCGCGGCGCGTCCCCGCGAAGTGGTGTTTCAACTGACGCGTCGATTCTGACCAGGATTCAGATCAACGGCTTGAATCGGGGACCTCCTATTCTAATGAACTTGGTAGAAAGCGATGAACTTCGGCTTCTGCGCGATAGTGCGCTGAAGTTCATCGAGTGCGAGCATGATCCCGTCCGCGGCCGCGCCGCTGGCTTTTCCCGCGATGTGTGGCGCCAGTTCGCCGAGCTGGGATGGCTGGCGCTACCGTTCGCTGAGGAGCAAGGGGGACTGGGTGGTGGTGCGCGTGAGGTGGGCGCTCTTAATGAGACGTTCGGGCGCGCGTTGATCAACGCGCCCTATGTGGCCCATGTCGTGCTGGGCGCCGGCGTCCTCGCCGCTGGCGCCTCGAGCCGCTTTGCAGACACCTTGTCCCAAACGTTCGAGGGGAAAACCCTCATCGCCCTGGCGCATCTTGAGCGGGCGGAGGAGCCTTGGCCCGTCGTTCCCAGCACCACCGCGCACCGTACGGCGGGGGGGTGGCGTCTCTCCGGCAGCAAGCGCATGGTTCTTGGCGGCGGCGATGCAGATTATTTTCTCATCAGCGCAAATCTCGAAGGACATGCCGCCGATGTCGGCCTCTTTCTGGCCCCCCGAAAACATCCAGGCGTCATTCCGACCCTTTACGAGCTGATCGACGGCTCGATCGTCAGCGATCTGTCTCTGTCCGATGCGACGCTTTCAGATGGTCAAATGGTGTGTGACGGTCCAGTCGCCTCGCGGGCGTTGCAGTCAGGCTTTGACGCAGCTCTGCTCGTGGCCTGCGCCACCGCGGTCGGCGCGATGCGCCACCTCATAGAGACGACGACCGAATACATGAAGACGCGGGTGCAGTTCGGCGGGCCGATCGCTGACAAACAGGTTATCCGTCATCGCCTCGCAGATATGCTCATCGCTTGCGAAGAGGCTTCATCCATCACCCTGGCGGGTCAGCTCAGCGCATCGTCAGGTGACCTTGAGCGAGGTCGGACGGCTTCCGCCGCGAAGGTGAAGGTCGGACAGGCGGCTCGCTTCGTGGCGGAGCAGGCCGTCCAACTTCACGGCGCCATGGGTGTTACCGACGAGCTGGAGGTCGGCGCCTATTTCAAGCGGCTTCTCGCGTTTCAACTGTCTTTCGGTGCGAACGATTTCCACCTCAGACGTCATCGCGCCTTGGGGGTGCAGAAAGGCCGTCAGTCATGAACGGGGCGCCGGATCTGGACCAAGAGCACGAGAGTTTTCGCCAATCGGTCCGGTCCTTCTTGGACAATCACCTGACCGACGGGCTGCGCCGCGCGCAGCGTATGGCGCCGACCGTGGTTCTCGAGCCTGAAATCTATCGAACCTGGCATCGGATACTCTTCGAGAAGGGGTGGGTTGCGCCTCACTGGCCGCAGGAGTTCGGCGGTCCGGGGTGGTCTGTCGCACAGCGCTATATTTTCGAGCAGGAGTGCGCGGCGGCCGATGCGCCCCTTCTGCCGACAATTGGTTTGCGCATGGTCGGGCCATTGATCATGCGTTTCGGCGATGATGCTCAAAAAGCGCATTATCTTCCCCGCATCCTCTCCGGCGAAGACATCTGGTGTCAGGGGTTTTCTGAGCCGGGCGCAGGGTCCGACCTCGCGGCCCTGACCACCAAGGCCACACGCTCATCGACTGGATACACCGTCAATGGCGTCAAACTGTGGACGACCTACGGGCATCACGCCAATCGCATGATCGCACTGGTGCGAACGGCGACGACGACCCGTAAGCAAGACGGCATCAGTTGTCTGATCATCGATATGAACGCCGCGGGCGTCACTGTCAGACCCATCCTCACGATCGGCGGAGACCACGACGTCAATGAGGTGATTTTGGATGACGTCAGGGTCGGGGAGGGGGGGCTCGTCGGTCCCGAAGGCGCAGGATGGGGGTGTGCAAAGTATCTCCTTGAATTCGAGCGCGGCATATTCTCCGGCTCTCGCTTGCGACGACTATTGCAGCGAACCGTCGCCCTGGCTGACCTGCCGGAGGCGGCGTGGCGTCGAGGCGAAGATGAGCTTGAGCGACGGATAAGCGCTCTCGAGATCGATGTTGATACGCTCGCCATGACGGAGCTGCGCATTATGAACACGCTCAGCACGGGCGAGAATCCGGGCGTCATGTCATCCATGCAAAAGGTTCGGGTGAGCGAAATTCGCCAGGCGATCACACGATTGGGGGTGGATATTCTCGGAGACGGCGGATTGGCCTGGACGGCCGTTCGTCCGCTTTACGCCGCCCCCGCGGACAGCGTCACGCCGCAGGAAGCGTTGGTCGTTCTGCCCGAATATCTCAATGCCCGCGCCGTCACCATCTACGGCGGAGCCGCAGAGGTTCAGAGGGATATCATCGCGCGATCCATCCTGGCCTCATAACCCAGCGCGGATTCAGGACAGACGACTACGACCAGCGCCACGAGCGATGGAAACATCGTCGGGCGTCGAGGTCCTCCACGTCGCCAATCATGGGAGAAAAGCATGCACGCCCCTCAGCCGGCGAACGGGCGCAAGCCGTTGTCGAGGCCAGCCTTGGCCTTCTTGATCGCTGTCTGCCTGACCGTCTCCTTGTTGGAAGGTTTCGATCTTCAAGCCGTATCGATCGTTGCTCCGGTGCTGATCGCGGAGTTGGGCATGGCGCCGAGTCAGACGGGCTGGGTGTTCGCGAGCGGACAGGTCGGTCTCGTCGTCGGAGCCGTCATCGGGGGCTGGATAGGCGACGTCTACGGTCGACGCGGCGTCCTTGTGGCGGGTGTCGCGTCGTTCGGCGCTTTCTGTGTGCTGACGGTGACAGCGACGAACTTCGAGACGTTGACGCTGATCCGGTTCGCCACCGGGGTCGGCATTGGCCTGGCCATGCCGAATCTCGTGAGCATGGCGCTCGATCACGCGCCAGAACGTCACCGGGCGAAGATCGTATCGATCATCCTGGCGGGATTGCCCATTGGCGGCCTCATCGTCGCCCTGCTCGGGTCGGCCTATCTAGAGGCCTGGGGGTGGAAGAGCCTGTTCTACATCGGTGGCCTTCTGCCGATCGCGGTGGCGCCCTTCATCTTCATGCTGCCTAACGCCAAACCCGCCGCGCGGCCTGCGGAGCGCGAGGATAGACCGTCTTGGGCTAGCGTGCTCTTCGACCAAGGCCGTGGATTGACGACGGCCTTGCTTTGGAGCGCCCTCTTTCTGAATGCGGCGGTCCTCTACATGCTCGTGAATTGGCTTCCGAGTCTCATGGTCGCCTTGGGTTTTGATCTGCGCACGTCCCAACTCTCGTCGGCCATGTTCAGTCTGGGGGGCTGTATTGGATCGTTCTTAATGGGGTTCTTCGTCGACCGCTTCGGCCACCAGCGTGTGCTGCCCGGGCTTTATGTGGGCGCTATAGCTGGAATTCTCGGGATCGCGTTCGCTGGAACGACAGTCGTCCTTCTGGCCAGCGCCGCCGTGATCGGGATCTTCGTCGTCGGCGCCTTTTACGCCCTGACGGGCGTCTCTCCGCTCTACTATCCAGCTGCAATGCGCGGTCTCGGGGCCGGGGCCTCGGTGGGCATCGGGCGGGTCGGGTCCATCGTCGGCCCGCTGATTGCAGGCTACGTTCTACAGCAGGGCCTGGGGCCGCTTGAGCCGGGTCCGATCAACATACCGCTCGTCGCCATTCCGTTCGCCGTGCTCGCGTGTCTGGCGGTCGCGCTGGTCAGCCGTCGACCGGTGGCGACGGCGTGAGCTTCTCGGCTGCGGGTCTTCACGCAGACTGGGCGGCGATGGCTTTCGCAACGGACAGCAGGCGCTCCGCCTCTTGCAGATGAAGCCTTTCGGCCATCCTTCCGTCTAGCTTGATGACGCCCTTGCCACGGTTTTCAGGGAGAGCGAAGGCGCCGACCAGGTGACGCGCCTTTTCGATCTCGTCTTCTGACGGGCCGAAGGCGTCATTGGCATGGGGTAGCTGGGTCGGATGGATTACGGTCTTTCCATCGAACCCTAGCTCTGCGCCCTGACGGCACTCACGCTGGAACCCGGTCAAGTCGCCGACATCGTTGAATACGCCGTCGAGGATCGACAGCCCGTTCGCGCGGGCGGCCGTCAAGCTCGACATCATCGCCGGCATCAAGGCCGCGCGATCCGGCGTTGAACGACACCGTAGTTCCTTGGCGAGATCGTTTAAGCCCATGATCCAGACATCGCAGCGGTTAATGGCGCTGGACGCCCCAAGCGTGCCGAGATTCAGGATGGCGTCGCAGGTCTCGATCATGGCCCATAGTCGGATCTCGGGTGCAAGCGCCTGCGCGCAAGGCTCCAGGTCGGCCGGGCAAGACACTTTTGGGATCAAGACGGCGGCCGGGCGGACTTTGGCGACGCTCTCCAGGTCGTCGCAACCCCATTCCGTATCAAGGGCGTTGATGCGCACCACGACCTGGCGATGGCCGAAACCGCCATGAGTTACAGCGTTGGACGCCGCCTCTCTCGCACGCACCTTGTCATCTGGCCCGACCGCGTCCTCGAGGTCGAGGATCACGGCGTCGCAGGCTGCCGTTCGCGCTTTGTCGAGTGCGCGGGCGTTGCTGGCCGGGAGGTAGAGGGCTGAACGAAGCGGGCGATCAATGCAGGGGGGCAAGGCTATATCTCATCACGTGAAGAGGAGGAGGTGCGCTGGACGGAGTTCCTGAGGACAGGCGCTCAGCCCAGTGCGGCCATCAGTTCGGGCACGGCGGTCTTGTAGTCCGCGACAAGGCTGTAGTCGGCGACCTGGAAAATCGGCGCGTCGGGATCCTTGTTGATGGCGACGATGGTCTTGGAATCCTTCATGCCCGCCAGGTGCTGGATGGCGCCCGAGATGCCCACGGCGACATAGA
>NZ_DALZQC010000026.1:0-32687 GCF_032017145.1 Brevundimonas sp. | reverse complement strand
CGCCCGCCCCCGCCGGCGGCCGCCCCTAGGCGACGGTCAGATATCGACAAGGAAAGGCCGCCGGGCGATCCGGCGGCCTTTTTCTTTTGAACGACGGTCTTTTCGGATCGCGAGACGCAGCCTAAGCCTTGACCCCATGCGCATCGCCACCTGGAACGTGAACTCCGTCAACGCCCGCCTGCCCACCGTGCTGGCGTGGCTGGAACAGGCCGCCCCCGACGTCGCCTGCTTTCAGGAAATCAAATGCGTGGACGAGAAGTTCCCGCGCGAGGCCTTCGAAAGCCTGGGCTACAATGTCCAGACCCACGGCCAGAAGAGCTACAACGGCGTCGCCTTGCTGTCGAAATATCCGATGTCCGACCTCCGGCGCGGCCTGCCGGGCGACGAGACCGACGAACAGGCCCGCTATATCGAGGCCCTGATCGAGGCGCCCCGCCCGATCCGCGTCGGCGCGATCTATCTGCCCAACGGCAATCCGATCGGGACCGAGAAGTTCGCCTACAAGCTGGCCTGGTTCGACCGGCTGAACCGCCACGCTCAGAACCTGCTCGGGTTCGAGGAGCCGCTGGCCCTGTGCGGTGACTACAACGTCATCCCCGAGGCCGAGGACGCCAAGACCCCCGCCGCCTGGACCGACGACGCCCTGTTCCAGCCCCAGAGCCGCCAGGCTTTCCGCGCCCTGAAGAACCTGGGCCTGGCCGACGCGCACGAGATCGGCGGCGAGCCGGCCGGAACCTACACCTTCTGGGACTATCAGGCCGGCGCCTGGCAGCGTGACCACGGCATCCGCATCGACTTCGCCCTGCTGTCGCCCCAGGCCGCCGACCGCTTCCGGGGCATCGAGACCCACCGCGACGCCCGCGACATGGACAAGCCCAGCGACCACGTGCCTGTCGTGGTCGAACTGGACCTGGAGGGCTGACGCCGATGGCCGACGCCTTGCGGGTGGGTCTGCTGATCGCCCTGGCGGCGGCCCTGCTGACGACCTTGGCCCTGGCGCTGTCGTGGTGGATGGAGCCGCCGCGCCGCCTGCGCCGCGCCATGCTCAAGGCCCTGGCCGCCGCGCCCGAGGTTGAGGCCCTGTCGCCGGGCGAGGGCCGCGCCTGCGCCCTGAACTTCGACGTCGACCAGGTGGTGGTGCTATGGGCCAACGGCGCCCACGGCCTGGCCTACGCCTTCGACGAGGTCGAGGGCGGCGAGATCATCGTAGACGGCCATGTCGTGGCCCGCGTCCGGCGCGGCGAGGCGCGCAAGTCGCTGGACGTCCTGGCCCCCGACGCCGAACAGGTGGTTTTGCGTCTGATGTTCGCCGACGCCCGCCATCCCGAGTTCGAGTTGGCGCTGTGGGACGCCGCCCTGCCTGTCCAGACCGGCTCGCCGGGCGAGGCCCTGCGGCTGGGCCGGCGCTGGCTGTCGCACATGGAGGCCCTGCTGAAGGGCTGATCCGCGACAGGGCCTTTCGGTCGCCGCGATGGGGCGTTAGAAGCCCCGCTCATTCCTACCGACGCCTTTATCAAGGAGGCCGCCTTGGCCCGCCTTTTCGACGCCTATGTCGTCGCCGACTGGACCGCCGCCGAAACCAAAAAGCTGGGCGACACCTCGCTGTGGATCGGCGTGGCCAAGCGCGACGTGCGGTTCCGCCTCTATACCGAGACCCACAACGTCGCCACGCGCGCCGAGGGCGAGGCCCTGCTGGCCTCCATCCTGGCCGATCACAGGAAGCGCGGCGACCGGGTGCTGGTCGGGCTGGACTTCAACTTCGGCTATCCCGCCGGCACGGCCGCGCGGCTGAAGCTGGATGGGACGTCCGGTCAAGCCCCGTGGCAGTTGATGTGGAAATTCATCGCGTCCAACATCGTGGACAAGGCCGACAACACCAACAACCGCTATCAGGTCGCGGCCAAGATGAACCGGCTGATGACCGACGAGGCCTGGCCCTTCTGGGGCGCCCCGGCCAAACAGGCGCAGCGCTGGCTGACCACGACCAAGCCGCCGGTTGGCGCCGGCGCCGACATCCCCGAGTTCCGCGCCACAGAGGACGCGGTTCGAAAGGGCCGGCTCCAGCCCAAGAGCGTCTGGCAGATGCATGGCGCGGGCGCGGTAGGCGGCCAGACCCTTGTCGGCATTCCCGCCGTGCGCCGCCTGTTGGAAAGCCTGGGGCCGTCCGGCGCGGTCTGGCCCTTCGGCACCGGCTGGCGAGAACTGACGCCCGCCGATGTCGAGCCGCTGTCCGCCCTGGTCGTGGAGGTCTGGCCGTCGATGTTCGCGACCACGCTGGAGCCCGGCGAGTTCAAGGACCAGGCCCAGGTGCGCACGACCGCGGAGGCCCTGGCCCATATGGACGACGCCGGCGACCTGGCCAGGGCCTTCGGCCCGCCCAAGACCGCCACACCCGACCTGATCGCCCGGGTCGAACAGGAAGAAGGCTGGATTCTCGGCGCCTGAGGGCCGCCCTCTATCCTATCAACGCTCGCGCCGCCGCGCGGGCTTCATCGGTGATGGCGGCGCCCGACAGCATCCGGGCGATCTCTTCGCGGCGGTGATGGTCGTCCAGGGCGACGACCGTGGTGGTGGTCGTGACGCCGGATTCGGAGGCCGCATCGGCCTTTTTGACCTTCCAGTGGGCATGGCCGCGCGCGGCGACCTGTGGGCTATGGGTCACGACCAGGACCTGGGCGCCGGTCGACAGCCGCTTCAGGCGCGATCCCACGGCTTCGGCCACCGCGCCGCCCACGCCCTGATCCACCTCGTCGAAGATCATGACCGGCTGGCGCACGTCCTCGCGGCTGGCCAGGGCCGCCTTCATGGCCAGGGCGAAGCGCGCCAGTTCGCCGCCCGACGCGATGGCGTCCAGCGGGCCGAAGTCGGTTCCGGCGTTGGTGGCGATCTGGAACCGCACGGTCTCCAGCCCCTCCGGCCCGCGCCGTCCCTCGATCCGCTCCAGCGCCACGCGGAACCGCGCCCGCTCCAGCTTCAACGGCGCCAGTTCGCCCATGACGGCGGCGGTCAGCCGGTCGGCCGCCGCTTCGCGCGCCGAGGTCAGGAACTCGGCCGCCAGATCATAGGCTTCGGCCGCCTGAGCGGCGTCGCGGCCGGCGTTGGTCAACGCCTCCTCCCCGTCCTCGATCAGCCGAAGCTGCTCGCGCAACCGGATCCGCAGCGTCGGCAGGGCGTCGACCGTGGTGTTCAGCTTTCTCGCGGCCGCGCGCAGGGCGAACAGCCGTTCCTCCGCCTTGTCCAGCCGACCGGGTTCGTAGTCGAAGGCGTCGGCGGCGGCGTCCACGGCGGCGATGGCCTCGGCCGCCTCGACCATGGTGCGGTCGATGGCCTCCACGGCGGCGGACAGTTTCAGAATGACCGGATGGTCGCCCTCGGCCCCCGCCTGCCCGGCCCGCTGACGCGCGTGTTCGACGGCGCGCAGGGCCGAGCCCAGCTTCTGGCTCAGCTTGTCGCCGCCCAGCTGGGTGCGGGCGTCGGCTAAGTCGGCGATGGCCTTTTCCGCCGCGCCCAGCAGGGCGCGTTCCCCGGCCAGTTCGGTCTCCTCGTCGGCGCGCGGGTCCAGCGCATCCAGTTCGGACAGGTTCAGGCTGATCTCTTCCAGCCGCGCGGCGGCGTCGGCGGCCTGGGCCTTCAACTCGGCCAGCTTGGCTTCGGCCGCTTTCAGCCTGATCGAGGCGGCGGCCACCGCCGCCAACTGCGGCTGAAGCCCGCCATAGGCGTCCAGCGCCCCGCGATGGGTGCGCCAGTCCAGCAGGCCCACGGTTTCGTGCTGGCCATGCACCTCCACCAGGGCGGCGCCGATCTCGCGCAGGGCCGTCACCCCGGCCGGCTGATCGTTGACATAGGCTCGGCTTCGGCCATCCGCGCCCAGCACGCGGCGCAGGATCAAATCCTCGCCCGGTCGGACGTCGAATCCCTTGTCGGCGATCAGGGCCAGAAGATCGGGATCGTCGGGCGCGGAGAAGACCGCCGTCGCCACCGCCTGTCTGGCGCCTTGCCGCACCAGTCCGGCGTCGCCCCGCCCGCCCAGCGCCAGCCCCAGGGCGTCCAGAATGATCGACTTGCCCGCCCCCGTCTCGCCGGTCAGCACGGTCAAGCCGCTCTCGACCTCCAGATCGAGCACGTCCACCAGGACGACGTCGCGAATGGACAGGGCGGTCAGCATGGGCGCACGCGATTCGACATCGCCGCCATTCTAGCGCGGCCGATCCAAGAACAAATCAGGAATTACAGCCCCGGTGCGCGACGAATCCCTCAGCCCGGGATGAGACGCTTCAGCCAGCTTTCGCGTTTGGCCTCGGGGGCCTTTTCGGGCGTCTGGCCGTTTTCGGTCAGAAGGGCGTAGGCTTCGGAATACCAGGGGCTGCCGGGATAGTTGTAGCCCAGGACCGCGCCGTTACGGGTCGCTTCTTCCTTCAGGCCCAGCTGCAGGTTCACCTCGACCAGACGATACAGGGCTTCGGGCGTGTGCGAGGTGCGCTGATAGTCGGGGTTGGCGATGACGGCCTTGTAGCGGTTCAGGGCCGCCAGCGGCTGGTTGGCGCGCTGATAGTAGCGGCCGATGTTCATTTCCTTGCCGGCCAGCTGGTCGTTGACCATGTCGATCTTGACTGCGGCGTCCGAGGCGTAGGGCGTGCCGGGATAGCGGCGGGCCACATCCTTCAGCCCGGCCAGGGCGGCGGTGGCGTAGCCCTGGTCGCGGCCGACATCGGTGATCTGTTCGAAGTTGCAGACCGCCTTCATGTAGAAGGCGTAGGCCGCCGACGGATTGCCGGGGAACAGCTGGATGAACCGATCCGCCGCTGCAATGGCGTCGGCGTAGTTGTTGTTCTGGTAGTAGGCGTAGATCTGCATAAGGATCGAGCGCCGCGCCCAGTCTGAATAGGGGTGCTGGCGTTCGACTTCCTGGAAATAGTCCACCGCGTCGGACCAACGCCGCTGCTGCAGGCGGTCATAGCCGGTGTTGTAGAGCGCCTCGACCGGACGTTCCTCATAGGCCAGCTTGGGACGCTTTGTGCCCGAGCAGCCTGAAATCGTCACGGCGGCGAGCGCCGCGGCCATCAGCACCATGCCGGAACGGAACTTAGAAGCGGACAAGGACGACCCCATGACGTGTGAAGACAACGGTCATAGGACCGCTTCCCCCGGAAACCAAGGCGGCGATCTCTAGCACCCGCGACCGAGCCGCGCCATGCCGAGGAAATCTCCGCATGTGACTTGCCCTGCCCGGCACCGCTGGTAAAGAGCGCGCCAACCGACCGCCGTTCATGGGGGGCGGATGACGGCGAAAGGATGACCGGCCGATGAAGCTGCTCTCTGGCAACTCCAACCGCGCACTGTCCCAGGCGATCGCCGACCACCTGGATGCGCCGCTGACCAAGGCCCAGGTCAAGCGGTTCGCCGACAACGAAGTCTTCGCCGTCATCGAGGAGAATGTGCGGGGCGAGGATGTCTTCATCCTGCAATCCACCTCCTACCCGGCCAACGACAATCTGATGGAGCTGCTGATCATCACCGACGCCCTGGTGCGGGCCTCGGCGAAGCGGATCACGGCCGTCATGCCCTATTTCGGCTATGCCCGTCAGGATCGGAAGACCGGCGGCCGCACCCCGATCTCGGCCAAGCTGGTGGCCAATCTGATCACCCGCGCCGGCGCCGACCGGGTGCTGACCATGGACCTGCACGCGGGCCAGATTCAGGGCTTCTTCGACATCCCCACCGACAATCTGGTCGCCACCCCGGTCCTGGCCCAGGACATCAAGGACCACTATCCGCGCGGCGACGACCTGATGATCGTCTCCCCCGACGTGGGCGGCGTGGTGCGCGCCCGCTCGCTGGCCAGCCGCCTGAACGCCGACCTCGCCATCGTCGACAAGCGCCGGCCCAAGGCAGGCGAAAGCGAGGTCATGAACATCATCGGCGATGTCGAAGGCCGCCGATGCATCCTGTTCGACGACATCGTCGATTCGGGCGGCACCCTGGTCAACGCCGCCAAGGCCCTGATAGACCAGGGCGCGACCGAGGTCTCGGCCTATATCAGCCACGGCGTCCTGTCCGGCCCCGCCGTCCAGCGCATCACCGACGGTCCGCTGAAGGAGCTTGTGATCACCGACTCCATCGAGCAACCCCACGAAGTTTTGAACTGCTCGAAAATCCGAACGGTTTCCGTGGCTCCGCTGATCGGAGAGGCTATCCGACGGATAGCGAACGAGGAATCGGTTTCAAAGCTGTTCGATTAACCCTCGGGTAACCATAAGGAACGCCTTATAAGCGCCCATAGTGTTGGCGCTTTTGCGCGCGTGATCGCCTTGAGGATGTTCCAATGAAATCGGCCCCCCTGCGCCGCGGCGTCTCCGCCGTCGCCATCGTCGCCGCCATGATACTCGCCAGTTGCGAGAGCGGACCCTCCAAGGCCGAGCTGGAGGCTCAACGCCTCGCGGCCGAACTGGCCGCCCGCCAGCCCCCGCCCATCTCGCTGAACCAGGGCGTGGCCGAGGCCGCCTCCATCTATGTCGCCTTCCTTCGCGAAGCCCGCACCATCCAGCCCGGCGGCTTCCCGGACGCGGAGTCGATCCAGGCGGCGATCCGCAAGGGCGCCTCCTATGACGCCGAACAGCTGTCGCGCGGCCTGATCGCCTATGGCGCCATCATCGCCATGCAGTCGCCCGAGTTCGTCGCCGGCGTGCGCCAGTACGCCATCGATCCGACCCAGCGTCAGCAGATGGTGGCGCAGATCGTCGCCGATCCGGCCTATGCCGCCACCCTGCCCGGCGCCGACGCCGCCGCCGGCCTGATCGCCAGCACCATCGGCAAGGATGCGGTCGCCATGCGCGCCATCGCCGAGGGTATCGAACAGGACGCCTATACGATCCAGGGCCGCAGCGATCCGCGCCGCCGCTGGGCCACCACCCCCATCGCCAACCGCGAGGGTCGGCTGGAGGGCGCCAAACACCTGTCCGAGGTCAATATGCTGCCGTCGGCCGAGGAATCGGCCCAGCTGTTCGCCGCTGGCAACAGCGGAACCGGCCTGGGTCTGGAGCCGTCGCGCAAGGGTCCGCCCTACACCCCCGCCGTGGTCCGTTCGCTGGCCATCGCGGCCCTGGGCGCCCTGGGCGCCGGCGGCGACGAGGCGCGCGCCAACACCGAGGCCCTGACGCACGAGCCGAACAGCGAGTTCTGCCTGAACATGTCCAAGCTGATGCTGTTCCAGTGCCTGGCCGCCTCGCGCCCCAGCTACGAGGACATCTTCTGCCTGGGCCGGCACGTGACGCGCGATCTGGCCACCTGCACCACCGAGGCCACCCAGATCACCACCATCATCGTGGGCGATCCTCAGGAAACCGGCGCCCCGGCCCGCACGCCCGTCGCCGCCGCCGCGCCGGTTCAGACATCCGTCCCGGCCGCGACCCCGGCCGTCGTCACCACCCAGTCGCTGAACACCGGCCCGACCACCCGCTAAGGTCGGCCGATCCCGAACGACGAAAGGCCCGCCCCGGACGATCGGAGCGGGCCTTTCTTCATGCGCGACGGCCTATTCGTAGCCGTGCGCCGCCTCGTTGATGACCTGGGACGGCATGGACGAGAAGTCCACGGCGACCGGCGTCGCGGTCTTGGCCTGATAGGTCCGCAGCACGTGCGTCATGCGCCGGCGCACCTCACGTTCGGCCTCTGTGCCGGTGTCGAGGGCCAGGGGCGCCAGGCAGAAGTCGATGATGGCTTCGGTACGGGTCAGCGGTTCCATGGGTGCGGTTCCTTTTCTGATTAAGCCGCAGTGGTGAACTGAGCGGTCTCGGTCGAGTCCTTCAACGCCGTGGTGGACGACGTGCCGTTGGAGATGACCGTGGCGACCTGATCGAAATAGCCGGTGCCGACTTCGCGCTGGTGGCGGGTGGCGGTGTAGCCGCGCGCCTCATTGGCGAACTCTCGCTGCTGCAGCTCCGAATAGGCCGCCATGCCCTGATCGCGATAGCCGTCCGCCAGTTCGAACATCGAGTTGTTCAGGGCGTGGAAGCCCGCCAGAGTCACGAACTGGAACTTGTAGCCCATGGCCCCCAGCTCGCGCTGGAACTTGGCGATGGTGGCCTTGTCCAGCTTGGCCTCCCAGTTGAACGACGGCGAGCAGTTATAGGCCATCAGCTTGCCGGGATGCTTCTTCTGGATCGCTTCGGCGAACTTCCTGGCGTCGTCCAGGTCCGGGTGGCTGGTCTCCCACCACAGCAGGTCGGCGATATTGGCGTAGGACAGGCCGCGCGCGATGCAGTGGTCCAGGCCCGTGCCTTCCTTCAGGCGGAAGAAACCCTCGGGCGTGCGGTTCTCGCGGTCGATGAAGGGCTGATCGCGCTCGTCGATGTCCGAGGTGATCAGCTGGGCCGATTCGGCGTCGGTGCGGGCGACCGTGATGGTCGGCGTGCCCATGACGTCGGCGGCCAGACGCGCGGCGACCAGATTGCGCTCATGCGCCTGGGTGGGGATCAGCACCTTGCCGCCCAGGTGGCCGCACTTCTTCTCCGAGGCCAGTTGGTCCTCGAAGTGGACGCCCGCCGCACCCGCCTCGATGAAGGCCTTCATGATCTCGAAGCTGTTCAGCGGGCCGCCGAAACCGGCCTCGGCGTCCGCGACGATGGGGGCGAACCAGTCGCGCTTGGCCCCGCCCTCGGCGTGCTCGATCTGGTCGGCGCGTTGCAGGGTGCGATTGATGCGGCGGCACAGTTCCGGCGCGGCGTTGGCCGGATAAAGCGACTGGTCCGGGTACATGGCGCCCGCCGTATTGGCGTCCGCCGCGACCTGCCAGCCCGACAGATAGATGGCCTTCAGACCCGCCCGGACCATCTGCATCGCCTGATTGCCGGTGACGGCGCCCAGGGCGTTGATGAAGGGCTCGGTGTGCAGCAGTTCCCACAGGCGGTTCGCGCCGCGTTCTGCCAGCGTATGGGTGACCGGCACCGAACCGCGCAGGCGCAGGACGTCCTCCGGCGTATAGGGGCGCTCGATGCCGTCGAAACGGCCCGCGGGCGAAGGAACCAGGTCGGCGAAGGTGGTCATAGTCGAACTCGTCTGGGAAAGGCGCGGCCGCAGCCGCCGTCTCGGAGACAAGAACACGCCGAAGTCACGAATGACACAGCACCGATGCCGACATTGCAGTCACTTTGTCACAACATGACTTTGCATAATCGGTCATGTTGTGACATTCTGCGCGTATGGACGCCTCCGCCGACCGAAAGCTGTTCCTCGGCGCCCGGCTGAAGCGGCTGCGGCGCGACCTTGCGCTCACCCAGACCGCCATGGCCGCCGACCTGGGCGTTTCCCCCAGCTATCTCAATCACATAGAGCGCAATCAGCGGCCCGTCTCGGCCCAACTCCTGCTGCGGCTTGCCGACACCTATGACGTCGATCTGCGCAGCCTGAACCAGGCGGGCGCGGCGGACGAGGCGCGCCTGACCGAAGTCCTGACCGACCCCCTGTTCAAGGGCCTTTCCGCCCCCCGGCATGAGCTGGTGCGCCTGCTGGAAGAGGCGCCGGGCGTCGCCGACGCCCTGCTTCGTCTCTATCAGGCGTTCGACGACGGCCGCGCCAAGGCCCGCGCCGCCGCCGAGACCGGCGACGGCCTGGTCGAATCCAGTCCCGCCGACTGGGTGCGCGAATATATCCAGTCGCGCGGCAACCACTTCCCCGAACTGGACCAGATGGGCGAGACCCTGGCCGAAACCCTGGCGGCCGAGGCTCCGGTTCACGCCGACGGCTTCGAACCCGCCGCGCGTCAGCGTCTGGCCGCGCGCCACGATCTGGGCGTCCGCACCCTGCCCGCCGAGGTCATGGTCGAATGGACGCGCCGCTACGACCTGCACCGCCGTCGTCTGCTGCTGTCGGAAACGCTGGGGCCGTCGTCGCGCGCCTTCGCCATCGCCTATCAGTTGGCCTTGGCCGAGCAAGGACCGGCGCTCAACGCGCTGGCAGAGGCCGCGAACGCCCCGGACGCGCCGACTCGATCCCTGCTGAAGGTCGCCCTGACCAACACCCTCGCCGCCGCGACCCTCATGCCCTACGCCGCCTTCCAGCGCGCGGCCGAGGACGGCGGTTACGACCTGGCCCGGCTCCAGGCCCGTTTCGGCGTCAGCTACGAACAGGCGGCCCACCGGCTGACCACCCTGTCGCGGCCGACCGCGCGCGGCGTGCCCTTCTTCCTGATGCGGGTCGATCAGGCGGGCAATATCTCCAAACGCTATGCGGCCGGGGCCTTCCCCTTCTCGCGCTTCGGCGGCGCCTGCCCGCGCTGGCGGCTGCATTCGGCGTTTCGCACGCCGGGTCGCATCGTCACCCAGATCATCGAGACGCCGGACGGCAATCGCTGGTTCACCTTCGCCCGCACGGTCGAGCGCCAGGGTCACGACGGCTATGGCGAGAGCCACGACCTGGCCGTGGGCCTGGGCTGCGAACTGCGCCACGCCCATCGCCTGGCCTATGCGCGGGGTCTGGACCTGGACAGCCCGGACGTCACGCCCATCGGCCCGGCCTGCCGCCTGTGCCACCGCCACCCCTGCGCCGAACGCGCCGCCGCCCCCATCGACCGCCCGCTGGCCGTCGACGACTGGTCCAAGTCCGTCAGCCCCTACCCCTTCGGCGCGGCATGACTTCCACAGCCCGTCATCCTCGCCCTTGTGGCGAGGATCCAGACTCCCGGTGTTTGCACTACGAGCACTGTCGTCGAAACCGGGAGTCTGGATCCTGGGGACAAGCCCTAGGATGACGAGACAGAGGGCAATCTACCTCCGCTGATCGGCCGTGCGGTCCCGGATGGCGTTGAACTCGGCCGTCGGCTTCCAGGCGGGCCAGCTTTCGCTATCGGCCACGGTCAGGCCCAGCCGATACAGCAGGTCCAGGTTCTGCAGGGCCGCCGTGAAATCATAGTCGGCCCGCCATTCGTCGGTCAGCTTGTGGTAATAGCGTTCCATCTGCCCCTCGTAATAGGGCTTGCCCGCTTCGATCCCGCCCTCGATGAAATCGCGCCCGGTCCACGGCATCAGGGCCGGCACCCCGCCCGCGGCGAAGTTGAAGTGGTCCGAGCGGTAGTAGAAGCCTTCCTCGGGATAGCCGTCGCCCGTCACAACCCGACCCTGCACGGCGGCGAACCGGCCCAGGATGTCCTCCAGCTCCGACTTGCCGACGCCGAACACCGCCACGTCCCGCGTCGCGGGGGTGAAGGGCAACATGTCGATATTGATGTCCGCCGCCGTCCTGGCCAGCGGATAGATCGGATCGGCGGCATAGGCTTCGGACCCCAGCAACCCCTGCTCCTCGGCCGTGACGTGCAGGAAGACCACCGTGCGTTTCGGCGCCGGCCCGGCCTTGAACGCCCGCGCCATCTCGATCAGCCCGGCGGTGCCCGACGCATTGTCCCAGGCGCCGTTGAAGATGTCGTCGCCCTCGGCGTTGGGGGTCCTGGCCTTACCGACGTGATCCCAGTGGGCGGAATAGAAAACATATTCGTCCGGCCGTTCCGCGCCCGAAATCTTGGCCAGCAGATTGTTGGAATGGATGACTTCGGTCGTCTCGGCGATATCCACGTCCAGACGCGCGTCCAGATCGACCGCGCCGCCCAGGGCGCCTGTCCTGGCCCTGGTCAGCGCCGCCTCCAGCGCCGGGCCGCCGATGGTCGTCGCCGCCGCCAGATTGATCGACCCGGTGAACCGCGCGTCCTGGGCGCCCTTGATCGTCATCTGCGGCCGGGCCGCGCCACCCACGGCCCGACGCCAGCGGCCGTCCTGGTCCTGCAGGGTGATGACCCCCACCGCCCCGCGCTTCAGCGCTTCCTGCATCTTGTGGGTGGTCGAGCCGTAGAAGTTGGGGTCCGCCCCCATGTCGGCCGGTTGTCCGCGCAGCACGACGACGACCTTGCCGGTCAGGTCCGCCGTCCCATAGTCGTCCCAGGTCGGGCCGGAAATGCCATAGCCGGCGAAGACCAGCGGCGCGCCCGCGATCCTGACGAGCGGATCGGCCGCCCCGGCGCGCAGGGTGATGTCGGTCCCAGACGTCAGCGCATGACGCGCGCCGTCCGCCCCTGTCCAGGCCGCCGTCGGCGCCCGCCGCGGCGTGAACCGCACCAGATCAACGGGCTGCAGCCACGATCCGTCGCGACCGCCCGGCTCCAGTCCCATCGCCTCGTACTGGGCCTGCAGATAGGCCAGGGTCAGCCGTTCGCCGACCAGACCGGGGAACCGCCCCTCCATCTCGTCCGACGCCAGATATTTGATGTGGTCCGACAGGCGCTGGGCGCTGAACTGCGGCGTGGCGGCCGAGGCGACGGCGAAGGCGTCCGCCGTTTGGCTGGGCACAGGGACCGGCGCGGTGGCACAGGCGGCCAGCGCCAGGGCGGCGAAGGCCACTAAGGGTGAACGGTGAAGGATCATGGGACTACTCGATACGAAAACGGCGAACGGGACGGAGATGTCTCCCCGCCCCGTCCGGGATACTGTGAGGAAATCAGCGGCGCTCTGACGCCGTGGTCGCGCGCACCGGCCCGAACTCCGATCCCGGCTTCCACTGCGGCCAGTCGCGGCTGTCGGCCAGGGCGCGGCCGACGTCATAGAAGACCTGCAGATCCTCGATCATGCCGCGATAGTCCCAATCCGGCGACCATTCGTCCGCCGCCTGGTGATAGCGTTTGGCCCCGTATTCCGCCCGCGCCGCCTCACGCTCGGCGATCGGGGCATCGCGGAAATCGCCCCGGCTGCCGGCATAGGCCATGGGCACGCCGCGCTTGGCCAGCGGGAAGTGATCCGAGCGGTAATAGGTGCCGGCCGCATTCTCGTGGTCGGGAACCAGGGTGCGCCCCTGCGGCTGGATCGCCGCCGCCAGCCGCTCGTCGAAGTCAGACTGACCATAGCCCGTGACGCCCAGCCCCGTGACGCGGCCATAGACGTTCATCGAATCCATGTTGAACCCGCCGACCGTCCTGGCCAGCGGATAGACTGGGTTCACCGCATAATATTCCGAACCCAGAAGACCGCTTTCCTCGCCGGTGAAGCTGATCATGACGATGGAGCGTTCGGTGCGCGGCGCCTGACCGAACATCCGCGCCAGCTCCAACAGGCCCGCCGTGCCCGAGGCGTTGTCGACCGCGCCGTTGAAGATGCGGTCGCCGGTCGCGTCCGGCTCGCCCATGCCGATGTGATCCCAGTGGGCGGTGTAGAGGACCGTCTCGTCCGGGTGGGTCGCGCCCGGCAGGCGGGCGATGACATTGTGGCTCGTCACCTGATTGGTCGCCACGTCGAACTCGGTCGAGAAGGCGGCGCCGGTCAGCGCGACCGGCTGGAAGTCGCGGCTGCGCGCCTGAACCTTCAGCGCCTCGAAATCCAGACCGGCGCGGCGGAACAGATCGACCGCCACGTCACGCTGAATCCAGCCCTCCATCGGGACGCGCTCGGCCGCCGCATTCTGGCGCAGGATGTCGAACTGCGGCACGCCCCAGGAGTTGGCCACCGTCTGCCAGCCATAGGAGGCCGGCGCCGTCTCATGGACGATCAACACGCCCGCCGCGCCCTGGCGCGCCGCCTCTTCGTATTTGTAGGTCCAGCGGCCGTAATAGGTCATGGCCTTGCCGCCGAAGGTGTTCAGCGCCGGCTCTTCGAAGTCGGCGTCATTGACCAGCACGACCAGGATCTTGCCGCGCAGGTCCTGACCCTTGAAGTCGTCCCAGTTCCGTTCGGGCGCCTTGATGCCGTAACCGACGAAGACCAGCGGCGCGTCCTTCAGGCTGACGTGCTGGGCCGGGCGGCGCGTCGAGATGGCGACCTCGCGCCCCTGGGTCAGCGGCAGGGCCCAGTCGCCCAGCCTCAGCGCGGCGTGTACGTTGGATTGGACGAACCGGTTGAGGATCACGTCCTGCGTCCACTGGCCGTTCGGTCCGCCCGGCTCGAACCCGGCGGCGGCGTAGCCTTCGCTCAGATACCGGATCACCTTCTCTTCCGCCGGGGTGGCGATGCCGCGCCCCTCAAAACTGTCATCCGACAGCGTCTTGATGTCCTGCGAGATCCGCGCCGCATCGAAGGCGGGAACCGCATGAACCGCAGCAGGATCGGGCGCGGTCGCACAGGCCGACAGGGCGGCGCCCGCCAACAGCACGGCGGCGAAGGAAGAGACGAAACGCATGATCTGAAGGGCCCCACAGCCGGAAACGATGACGGACCCTAGGCGGCCGAACCCATCGTGTCGATTCCGTGTCGCGGGCCAATCGTCGCAAACCAAAAGCCCGCCGAAGCGAACTTCGACGGGCTAAAAGACTTCGACCTGGCGGCGACGCCCTAGTGGGCGACGCCCTTCCAGATGCGGCGGTAGGCGGCGTAGGTGACGCCCGCGAAGATCAGCAGATAGATCAACACGCCGAAGCCGGCCTGTTTGCGCTCCACCATCTTGGGTTCCGAGGTCCAGGCGATGAAGGCGGCGACGTCCTTGGCGTACTGGTCCACCGTCTGGGGCGAACCGTCGTCATAGGTGACTTGGCCGTTCTGCAGCGGCGGGGGCATGGCGATGAAGCCGCCGGGCGGCACATGGCCCTTGGTCTCGTCCCAGAACGGCGTCAGATCGCCGGCCATATAGGGGTTGTAGTGCTGACCGTCGCGGATGGTCAGGCCCGCCGGCGGGTTCCGATACCCCGACAGCAGCGAATAGATGTAGTTGGCGCCGTCGTGACGGGCCTTGGCCATCACCGACAGATCGGGCGGGGCCGCCCCGCCGTTGCCCGCCGCCGCCGCCGTGGCGTTCGGATAGGGGGCGCGGAACTTGTCGGCGGGGGTGGCGTCGCGCTGGATCGCCTCGCCGGTCTCGCTGTCGATGTCGCCGACCTGCACTTCCTTGGCCAGGGCCTTCACGACGGGGTTGTCGTTCGGGTTCGGGTATTTCGGATTCCAGAACGGCCCGTGCCGGTCGCCCAGATTCCGATAGTGCATCAGGTTCATGCTGTGACAGGCGGCGCAGACCTCGTGATAGACCTTGTAGCCGCGTTGCAGCTGACCTTGGTCATAGGTGCCGAACGGCCCTTCGAAGCTGAACCCGCCCGAGCGCGGATGGGCGGCCCCGCCTGCGGCCAGGGCGGGCGCGGCGCCCGCCATCAGGCCCAGGGCGACGGCGGCCGAGGCGATGATCGTCTTGAACGACATGGTCTTGGTTCCGATCGTCATGCCCCTCACCCCTTGTGCTCGACGGCGTCCGCGCCGGTCAGCACCGGCTCCGAAATGGTCGCCGGGATCGGCAGCGGCTGCTCCTTCAGGCCGACCAAGGGCATGATCACCAGGAAGAAGACGAAGTAGTAGAGGGTAAGGAATCTGGTCAGCCACAGGTAGCTGTTCAGGTCGCCGTCGAAGACGACGAAGGTGCTCACGTTCGGGATCACATGGGCGTCCGGCAGTTGCCCCCCGCACCAGCCCAGGCCCACGCCCACAGCCAGGAAGAACAGGAAGAAAATCTTCATCGTCGGGCGATAGCGCATCGAACGCACCTTGGACGTATCCAGCCAGGGCAGGACGAACAGCACGCCGATGGCGCTGAACATCGCCACCACGCCGCCGAACTTGTCCGGGATGGCGCGCAGGATGGCGTAGAAGGGCAGCATGTACCACTCGGGCACGATGTGCGCCGGCGTCTGCAGCGGGTTGGCCGGAATGTAGTTGTCGGCGTGGCCCAGGGCGTTCGGCTGATAGAAGACGAAGATCGCGAACAGGATCAGGAACAGGATGATGGCGAACCCGTCCTTGACCGTGAAATACGGATGGAAGGGCAGCGTGTCCTTGGCCTGACGATCCTTGGGGATCAGGATGCCGACTGGGTTGTTCTGCCCCGCCGCGTGCAGCGCCCACAGGTGCAGCACGACGCAGCCCAGAATGGCGAACGGCAGCAGATAGTGCAGCGAGAAGAAGCGGTTCAGCGTCGCATTGTCGATCGCCGGACCGCCGCGCAGCCAGATCAGGATCGGCTCGCCCACGCCGGGGATGGCCCCGATCAGATTGGTGATGACCTCGGCGCCCCAGAACGACATCTGGCCCCACGGCAGGACGTAGCCCAGGAAGGCGGTGGCGATCATCAGGAAGAAGATCACGCAGCCGATGATCCAGATCATCTCGCGCGGCGCCTTGTACGAGCCGTAGTAGAGGCCGCGCAGCATGTGCAGATAGACGGCGATGAAGAACATCGACGCCCCGTTGGCGTGGACGTAGCGGATCAGCCAGCCGCCGTTCACGTCGCGCATGATCCGCTCGACCGAGGCGAAGGCCAGGTCGACGTTGGGCGTATAGTGCATGGCCAGAACGATGCCGGTGACGATCTGGGTCACCAGGCACAGGGCCAGGATGCCGCCGAAGGTCCACCAGTAGTTCAGGTTCCTGGGCGTCGGCAGGGACATATAGTCCGCGCCGAAGCGAATGATGGGCAGACGGCTGTCCAGCCATTTCTCGACGCCCGTCTTCGGGACGTAGGTGCTCTCGTGGTCGCTCATGATCCCCCCTTGTCCTCAGCCGATCTTGACGCGGGTGTCGGACAGATAGTCGTAGTCCGGCACCACCAGGTTCAGGGGCGCGGGCCCCTTTCTGATGCGGCCGGAGGCGTCGTAGTGCGAGCCGTGGCAGGGGCAGAACCACCCGCCGTAATCGCCCGCGCCAAAGGTCGGCACGCAGCCCAGGTGGGTGCACGAGCCGATGACGACCAGATATTTCTCGTGCCCCGGCTTGGTGCGCTCGGCGTCGGTCTGGGGCTGTTTCAGGTCGGGCGCATGGTCGTCGGCGATGACCCGCTGCAGCTCGGCCGGGGTGCGATAGCGCACGAACACCGGCTTGCCCTGCCATTTGATGACGACCTGCTGGCCTTCCTGCACCTTGGTCAGGTCGAACTCGATCGAGGCCAGGGCCAGGGTGTCGGCGGCCGGGTTCATCTGGTTGATCAGGGGCCAGGCGATCATCGCGCCGGCGCCGACCGCCGCGGCGCCCGCCGCGATATAGATGAAGTCACGACGATTGGGATCGCCGCTCTCGGGATTGCCAGAGTCTTGGGTATGCACGACCGATTCGGCCAAGTTTCCACCTCCCGATCGCCGCAGGAGAAGCCCTAGGGCCTCCCCAGCCGCGGCGCCAAACCAACATACGACGCGGGATTTCCCCACGGTCCCTGACCTGCGCCCCTCTGACGCAAGTTGCTGACGTTTCTTGCGAAACGCTCGCAAATAGACCGCGACAAACCCCCTCGCCGCGCGTATCAACGGGCTTAGAATGCGTCTCGCCCTTTTTCAACCGGACATTCCTCAGAACGTCGGCGCCTGCATCCGGCTTTCGGCCTGTTTCGGCGTCGATCTGCATGTGATCGAGCCGACGGGCTTCCGTTTCGACGATCGCGCGATGAAGCGCGCCGCCCTGGATTACGGCCCCCTGTCGCACATGACCCGCCACGCGGACTGGGACGCCTTCCAGGCCGACCGCCCGGCCGGACGACTGGTTCTGCTGACCACCAAGGGCGCCACGCCCCTGCCCGACTTCGTCTTCCGCCCCGACGACATCCTTCTGTTCGGCAAGGAGAGCGCGGGCGCCCCCGACCATGTCCACGCCGCCGCCGATGCCCGCGTCGTCGTGCCGCTGCGCGCGGGCGCCCGCTCCCTGAACCTGTCGGTCACCGCCGGCATCGCCCTGTGGGAAGGCCTGCGCCAGACCGGCGGCGTCGGTCAGCCCTCAAGCTAGCTTTCGACGCTTCGCTTACAGCGTCGAAACGGCGCCCGTCTCCAGCACGCGATCACCAGCGAGCAGATAATCCCCCGCCGGGTCCAGCCGAACACGGACCACCCCGTCGGCGCCTGGCAGAGGTGTTCGGGCGCCGTCGATCTCCAGGGTCTGCCACTCTACCGAGCCGTCGTCCCGCTCCAGACCACAGCTGAACCGGGGCAGCCAGTAGACCCCGCCGTTTTGCACCAGGACCAACTGATCCTCCTGCCGCTCCAAAGTAATCCTCGGCGCGCCGCGACCTTCGACCCAGGGCGTCAGGAACCGCCGCGCAACGTCCGCGCTGGATCCGAACCCGCGAACGAAGCTGTCGTAGTCGGTGCGGCCCAGGGGTTCGGCGACGTAGGCCCGCACGCCGGCGTCGAAAGCCTGGCGCCCCAGCACCCGTTCCAGCATGGCCAGCGTCCATGCTCCCTTGGCGTAGGAGACGCCGGCGTTTGACGGATCATCGTTTAATGCGCCCGCCATCGCCGTTTCGTTGATCAGGAACAGGCGCGCCTGATCGTTCCAGAACCAGCGCCGCGCTTCCGCACCGTATCGGTGCTCTATGACCAGACCCTCGGCATAGGTCGCCCAGCCTTCGGCCAGGAAGTTGCGGGCCGCCCCCGACGGTCGCGTCCACAGGTGCGCCACCTCATGGTCGAAGAAGGCCCGGACCGGAAACTCGTTGATGCGTGAGGGCACGCCTCCCGCCGCCCCCGTGAACAGGGCCTGGTTCGAGAAGAAGTGCCACCCCGTGCCATTGCGCCCCCGGGCCTGGATCACTGAAATGCGATCCAGCGGCGGCGCGCCGAACCGGCCCGCGAGCAAGTCCCAGGTTTCGTTCGCGGCGGCGACTAACTGATCCGTCTTGGGCGTATAGTCGGGCGTGGCGAAGACCGAGAGCGTCACCTCTCCGAACCGGGCGTCGACGGGGGCCCAAGCCTCGTCATAGGCGAAGGATACGGCGGCGATCGGCCCCGATGATCGGGCAACGACCGTCCGCTGTCCCTCCACGACCGCATCGGTCTGAGGCAGATCGACGGCCAGCTTCAAACGCTCTGGGGCGCGAATCGAAATCTGGAAGTCCGCCAGCCCCTCATCCACGCCGAAGCCGAAGAACGGATGCCACCAGTACTGATTTCGGATGTGGCCATAGGCGTCGGCGAACATTGCGGAGTTCCCGCCCGGCGTGCGCTCGACCTTGATGTGATACTGGACCGAGACGCGGTGCGATCCCTTCGGCGCATCGACCCAGGCGAACCCGTCCTGGAAAAGGAATGGAACCGAGCGGCCGTCGATCGTTACCGCATCTATGACCGCCCCCGTGTTCAGCCCGAAGAAGAAGCCCTGGTCCGTTCCGACCGTAACCTCCATCTCGTCCACGGCCGACAGGCCGACGCTGGGATCAAGCTGGACAGCGATCCGATGCGTGCGGATGCGGTTGACGCTGAACGGCGTTCGGGCCTCGATCTTCCACCCCATTTCGGTCCAGCGCGCGCTGTGAAGCCCGGAGTATCGAAGCGAAGCAGAGGTTTCATTACCGCTGTCGTCCAGCTCGGCGTGACCGGAAAGCAGGATGGTCGCCGTCTTTTCGCGTGCGTTCCAGCGTATGATGTGCGGGCTGCCCGACAGACGGGGCAGGTCGGCGCGAACCAATCGGTCTGTGGCCGGCGTGGATCCGTACCGCGCGATGAAGCCGTCGGGATCGTTCACGAATGCCGTAGAGATCGCGGTCGCATAGTCCTGCAGGGACGCGCGATCTTGAGCCGCCGCCGGCGCCACGCTCAGCAGCAGCGCAAGCGCGACTGAAACCGAAAAACCCTTCATGAGAGCGCCCCCGCCCAACGTTCAAAACCAGCTTCCGAGGTAGATAAGGCTCCGCTTCCGGTCACGTTAAATGGCGGTAAGTGTTCGCCTCAGGCTCTGCCACATTGGCGGACGCGCCGCGTCGGTCTAGGACCAAGCCCATGAACGACGCCGTCTTTTCCGATCCGCTCGACCTGAAGAAGGTCGAGACCCGCGCCTGGTTCGAACATCTGCGCGACCGCATCCATGCCGCCTTCGAGGCGCTGGAGGACGCGGCACCCGCCGACCTGTTTCCCGGCGAACCCGGCCGCTTCGTCCGCACCCCGTGGGAACGGCCCGAGGACGGCGGCGGCGTCATGGGCATGATGCACGGGCGGCTGTTCGAAAAGGTCGGGGTCCATGTCTCGACCGTCCACGGGGCATTCCCCGCCGACTACGCCAAAGGCGTGCCCGGCGCCGACGTCGATCCGCGTTTCTTCGCCACAGGCATCAGTCTGATCTGCCATCCGGTCAGCCCGCGTATTCCCGCCGTTCACATGAACACCCGCTTCATCGCCACGACAAAAAGCTGGTTCGGCGGCGGCGGCGACCTGACGCCGGTGCTGATGGCGGATCGGCGTCAGGACCACCCCGACACCCTGGCCTTCCACGCCGCCATGAAGGCCGCCTGCGACGCCCACGACCCGGACTGGCACGCCCGCTACAAGGCCTGGTGCGACGACTATTTCTATCTGCCGCACCGCAAGGAGCCGCGCGGCACCGGCGGCGTCTTCTACGATCATCACGACAGCGGCGACTATGACCGCGACTTCGCCTTCACCCGCGACGTGGGCCTGGCCTTCCTGGACGTCTATCCGCGCATCGTCGCCGCCCGCATGGCCGAGCCCTGGACGGCGGAGGAGCGCGAGGAGCAGCTGATCCGGCGCGGCCGATATGTGGAGTTCAACCTGCTCTACGACCGCGGCACCATGTTCGGCCTGAAGACCGGCGGGAACGTGGACTCCATCCTGTCGTCCATGCCGCCCGTGGTGAAATGGCCCTAGGGCTAATCGACATTCAGCCCCAAATCGTCATTCCGGGGCGTCGATAGGACGAACCCGGAACCCAGGAGGCTCGCTATTCGGGCGCCGACTACGTCCAGCAACGTGCCGCAGTCCTGGGTTCCGGGTTCTTCGCTTCGCTCAGAGCCGGAATGACGATCTGAGATTTCCACCGGCTGAATGTCGATTGAACCTAATCCGCTTTCAAGGCGGACACAGCCGGGGCGCGTCCGACACGCCCCGGCCTGATCCATCAGATCGCGGTGACCAGATAACCGCCGTCGACCGGCAGGATCGCGCCATTGACGAAGGAGGCCGCGTCGGACGCCAGGAAGGCGATGACCTGGGCCACCTCCACCGGCTCGCCGAACCGGTTCATTGGCGTCCGGTGCAGCAGCCGTTCGGTCGAGCCGGCATAGATGGTGTCGACCTTTTCCAGCAGCGGGGTGTTGATCCATCCCGGCGCCACCGAGTTGACGCGAATGCCGTCACCGGCATAGGCGCCGGCCAGGGATTTGGTCATCTGGACGATCGCGCCCTTGGCCGACGAATAGGCCACCGAGGTTCCGCCGCCGAAATAGGCGAACATCGAGCTGATGGTGATGATGCTGCCCTTGCTCTTGGCCAGCAACGGGCGGGACAGTTCGATGGTCTTGAACACGCCGTCGAGCTGGATATCCAGCACCTTGCGATAGGACGCCCACTCCATTTCCTTCTCGCCGAGGGCGATCCCCGCCGCAGGCACAAGGATGTCCAGCCGGTCCAAACCGTTGATCAGCGCGGCCAGCCCGTCATGGTCGGTCACATCCAGTTCGCGCAGGTCCAGGGTCACGCCGTCGCGAACCTGGGTCTTGTCGCTGCCCAAACCGGCGGCCACGACGGTCGCCCCCAGGGACGCCAGATATTCCGCTGTCGCAAGACCGATCCCCGACGTTCCCCCTGTGACCAGCGCCACCTTGCCCTTGAAGAGATCCTTGTCGAAAACCATTGTCTTTCCTCACAATAAATATGTCAGGCCATGACCGTCTCGAAGGAGGCATGACCCAGATCGACGCCCGAAACAGCACTTAGGAAGGCCAAGCCCGCCCTGCCAGAAAGCGGCTCGGATTTCTCCATTCGGCAGCCGGACAGGCTTCGTTCGTCATCCGCAGTTGCGGTCACAACACGCCGACGAAGGCGTCGCCCGCCCGGCTGCGATAGCGTTCCTTGTGCCGCAACAGCCGGAACGGCCGTTCGGGCAGGGTGAAGGGGGCCGTCGCCAGCCGACCGGCCGCCACCGAGGCATAGGCCACGCTTTCCGACAGGGCCGTGGCCCCCGCCCCCGCCTCGGCCGCCGCCAGCACCGCCTCGTTGGACGGCAGGGTCATGGTCACCGACAGATCGGCGGGATCGACGCCCGCGTCGCGCACCGCCGCCTCTAGCGTCGAGCGGGTGCCGGACCCGACTTCACGCAACACCCACGGCTGGCCCGTCAGGTCCCGCGCCTCCAATCGCCGCAGCCTGGCCCACGGATGGTCCGGCGTGACCAGCACCGCCAGCCGGTCCGACCCCACCTGGGTCTGCGACAGAGCTGGTTCGTCCACCGCCCCCTCCACCAGGCCGATCTCGGCGGCGCCGCTCAGCACCGCCTGCGTCGCCTCGCGCGTATTGCCGATCTCCACCGCCAGTTCGACGCCGGGATAGGCCGCGTGAAAATCCACCAGCCGGCGCGGCAGCCAGTAGCTGGCGATGGTCTGGCTGGCGAACACGGCCAGCCGCCCGCGCCGCAGCGCGCTCATGTCAGCCAGCGCGGCTTCCGCCGCCTGGGCCCGCGCCAGCACCGCCCTGGCCTCAGGCAGGAAGGCGCGGCCCGTCTCGTTCAGCACGATCCCCCGCCCCACCCGGTCGAACAGGCGCACGTCATGTTCGACCTCCAGCGCCGCGATGGCGTTCGATACCGCCGATTGCGTCAGGTTCAGCGCCCGCGCCGCCGCCGTCACATGGTCGCGTTCCGCCACGGCGACGAAGATTCGAAGACGTTCCAGGGTCACGATTGATCTCCAAATCGGATTGAAACGACCATAACTATCCGTTGGATTGTCGTCGAGCCGGGGCGCATGTCAGCGTCCATGAAGTCCGCCGCCCTGCCCGTCCCCATCGCCGCGCCGCGCCTGGCGACCGCGAAGGCGTTCGGCGGCGCTATCCGTCCCGGCGTCATGCTGTGTCTGCTGGTGACGCTGGCCGCCATCGGCCTGACCAGCATCGAGCGCGACCTGATCGGCCGCGTCTGGCTGGAGCCGCTGGTTCTGGCCATCCTGCTGGGCGCCGCCGTCCGCACCGCCTGGACCCCGGACGCGCGGTTCAAGGCCGGCGTCGACTTCTCGGCCAAGACCCTGCTTGAGATCGCGGTGGTCCTGCTGGGCGCCTCTGTCAGCGCCGCGACCCTGTCGGCCCTGGGCGTGGCCTTCGTGGCCGGCATCTTCGCCCTGGTGGCCCTGGCCGTCATCGTCGGCTTCGGCGTGGGGCGCGCCCTGGGCCTTAACCCCCGCATGGCGCTGCTGGTGGCCTGCGGCAACGCCATCTGCGGCAACTCCGCCATCGCCGCCGTGGCCCCGGTCATCGATGCGGATGGCGAGGAGGTCGCCGCCTCCATCGCCTTCACCGCCGTTCTGGGCGTGATCGTGGTCCTGGCCCTGCCGCTGCTGGGCGGCCTGATCCATCTGAACGGCCTGCAATACGGCGCCCTGGCCGGACTGACCGTCTATGCGGTGCCCCAGGTTCTGGCCGCCGCCGCCCCGTTCGGCGCCGCAGCCACCCAGACCGGCACGGTGGTCAAGCTGGTGCGGGTGCTGATGCTGGGGCCGGTGATCCTAGCCCTGTCGGTGATCTTCCGCGACCGCGCGCCCGGCGCTGCAAAGCCCGGCCTGACCCGCCTGCTGCCCTGGTTCATCGTCGGCTTCCTGGTCATGATCGCCCTGCGTTCGCTGGACCTGATCCCGCAGCCCGCCCTCGCGCCGATGGCCGCCGCCTCCAGCCTGCTGACCGTCGTCGCCATGGCCGCCCTGGGCCTGCAGACCGACATCCGCGCCGTGGCCCGCGCCGGGGGCCGGGTCGTCGCCGCCGTCATCCTGTCGCTGGGCGCCCTGGTCCTTCTGGCCCTCGTGCTGATCCGGCTGCTGGGCCTTTAGATGCCGCTGCCCTGATCCTCGACCGGCGGCGGGGTCAGCAGCAGGAAGGCGCGGATCCAGGCGGTCAGCACCGCCCGGTCGTTGGGCCGTTTCAGACTGTCGATCGCCTCGTCCGCCAGGTCATGCGGGATGCGCGCGCCCCGTCGCCCCTCGATCAGGGCCGCCGCGTATTCCGGCTGAAACTCGGGGTGGCACTGAAACGAAATGGCGTCCTCGCCCCAGGCCAGACCGGCATAGGGGGTGAAGCCGCTGGAGGCGATCACCCGCGCATCGTCCGAGATCGCGACCACCTGATCCTGATGCGACACCGGAATGGCGATGGTCCGCGCGCGCGGATGCATCCAAGGTTCGTTCGCCCGCACGTCATAGCGGTGCAGCCCGACGCCCCAGCCCTTGTCCGACTTCTCCACCACGCCGCCGAACGCATGGGCCAGGGCCTGATGGCCGAAGCAGATGCCGACCAGCCGTGTGCGCCCCCGCGCCGCCCTCAACCAATCGACCAGCCGGGGTATCCACGGCAGATCGTCATAGACCCCCGCCGCCGAGCCGGTGACGATGGCCCCCTGAAACGCGGCGGGATCGTCGGGCAGATGGCCCGCCTGCACATTGAACCGCGTCGTCGGCACGCCCTCGCCCAACAGCGCCCGGAACCGCGCCGGATAGTCGTCGAAATCGTCCTTCAGATGCTCGGGCGGATGGCCGGTTTCCAGAATGGCGATGCGGGTCATGGCCGAACCCTAGAGCCTGATCCGTTGAGATGGAATCGCTTTGCGATTTCATCGATGCGGTGAATTCAGGCTCCAGATATGAGCGAGAGCCTGATTCACGCTTCAGCCGGAACCGCAAAGCGGTTCCGTCTAAAACGATCAGGCTCTAGCCGATTGCGTCCCCGGCGCCAGCCGAAACACGGCCCAGCCATACCAATCGACCCGCGCAATCCCTTGCCGCACAAGGGTTTGCGGCCTTCGTCACCCAATCGACCTATCGCACCCCCGACCTGGGTTATGATGACCGATCGGTCTTTGACATTGTCGTCCGCGCCCAGAACTTGGACTCACTTGGACTCGTTGGACTGTTTTTTTCGCAGTCCAAGACTTCAGAAGGTCCAGACCTCGGCCTTGCCGCCGGCGTCGCCCAGGGCGTTCGCCACCCAGCCGCACACCTCGCGCGCCGCCGTTTCCGCACCCGTCGGCGGATTGACCACCACCATGGCGCAGCCGTTCATCTTCATCGGATTGGTCAGCGGCCTCAGCCGCGCCTCCGCCACCAGCGTAGGCCCCGCCCGCCCCTGCAGCTTGCGTATGAAGGCGTCGAAGGTCTCCAGATCCTTCAGCGGCGTCCAGATCGCCACCGTCGCCGACGGATCGCGCCGCACGATGGCGACCGCCGTCTCGGCCGCGCGGATATAGTCGTCGGGCCTTTCGAACGGCGGGTCGATCAGCACCAGCGGCCCGCGCGCCCTGGCCGCCTCGGCGGCCGCCAGATCATAGCCGTCGCCCTCGCGCGCCTCGGCGTTCGCGCGCCCCGCCAACGCCTCGGCCAGCATCCGGCGCACCGGCGGGTTCACCTCAAAGCCGACATAGCGCCCGCCGGGCGCCAGGGCGTCCGCGATCAGCAGCGGCGATCCCGGATAGAACTGCGCGCCGCCCTGCGGGTTGAACCCCGCCACCCGGTCGGCCAGGGCGTCCATCAGGGGCGGGCGCCCCTCGGCGGTCATCAGCCGCGCCACGCCGGCCTCGGCCTCCTTCGACCGCGCGCCATCCCCCGACAGGTCATACAGCCCCGCCCCCGCATGGGTGTCCAGCACCACGGACGGCCGGGCCTGCCCGACCAGCCACAGCACCAGGGCGTGTTTGACCAGATCGGCGAAGTTTCCGGCGTGAAAGCTGTGGCGATAGTTCATGCCGCCTCGTCCCCCGCCCGGCCCTTGGGGTCAAGCGGAACTCGCCGCCCGCGCACGGCGTTCGACGCAAGTCCCTGTAAGGGCGAGGGAAGGAAAGCCGAAAATGGCCAGGACCAGCGAAATCACCGACCGCCAGCGCAACCCGCCCAAGAGCGTCGCGGCCCAGGCGAAACGCGGGCTGGATCTTCGCGCCAAGCATGATCGCGGCGGCACGGAGGTCGGCGTCAGGCGCGCCCATCAACTGGCCGATCAGAAGGCGGTTTCGGATACGGACATCAAGGACATCTACGCCTATTTCGCGCGCCATACGGTGGACAAGGACGCCAAGGGCTGGGCCAGCCGCACCGACCCTTCCGCCGGCTATATCGCCTGGCTGTTGTGGGGCGGCGATCCGGCCGAACGCTGGATCGGGCGGTTGCACGACCGGCTCGAAAAGGCCGCCGGCTGATGGCCGACGGATCGCACGCCTTCGACATCGCCGCCGAGGTTCCCAAGGGCCTCAGCTATTGCAGCGACGAGTTCGCGGGCCTGACCCGCCGCCGTGCGGGCAAGGGCTGGTCCTACAGAGACGCCAAGGGCCAGACCGTCACCGACGCCAAGACCCTGGCCCGCATCCGCGCCCTGGCCATTCCCCCCGCCTGGACCGATGTCTGGATCTGCCCCAAGGCCAACGGCCATATCCAGGCCACCGGCCGCGACGTGAAGGGCCGCAAGCAATACCGCTATCACAACGACTGGAGCGCGGCCCGGTCAGAGAACAAGTTCGACAAGCTGCCGGCCTTCTCGCGCGCCCTGCCCAAACTGCGCGACAAGGTCGAACTTGATCTGGGCCTGCGCGGCGTGTGCCGCGACAAGGTTCTGGCCACCGCCGTCCGCCTCTTGGAGATCACCCTGATCCGCGTCGGCAACTCCATCTACGCCAAGCAGAACCGCAGCTATGGACTGACCACCCTGCACAAGCGCCACCTGGACGTGGACGGCGCGGCCCTGACGTTCGAGTTTCGCGGCAAGAGCGGCAAGGATCACAGCGTCAGCGTCAAGGACCGCCGCCTGGCCCGCGTGGTGCGCCAGCTTGAGGGTCTGCCCGGACAGCAGCTGTTCAAATACCGCGCGGCGGACGGCACGCTGTGCCCTGTCGATTCCGACGATGTGAACGCCTATATCCGCGAGGCGATGGGCGAGCAGTTCTCGGCCAAGGACTTCCGCACCTGGGCCGGCACCGTCTCGGCGGCGCGGGCGCTGCGCGACATGGAGGCGGCGACCTCGCCCACCGACGCCAAGCGAAAGATCACTGTCTGCGTCAAGGCCGTCGCCGGCCTGTTGGGCAACACCCCCACCGTCTGCCGCGCCTCCTACGTCCACCCTAAGGTCTTCGCCCTGTTCGAAAGCGGCGAGATCGCCACGACCCTGCCCGGATCGGAGACAAAGGGATTCGAAAAAGCCTTGATCAAACATCTGCTTGCCGCTTGACCTCAGCGGTTCTTACGGCTGGCGTTAGAAATCCCCATTTGATCGCTAGGATTTAAGCCCCTCCTCTTCCCGCTCGGCGCATCACGTCGCCGGAGGGGACCATGAGAACATCCGCAACCGCCCGAGGCCTGCTGTCCGCCACGGCCATACTGGCCTGTCTGACCACGCCCGCCGTCGCCGCCGCCGCGCCTGACGACACCGCCGCCCCCCAGGTGAACACGCCCAGCGTCGCCAGCGTCGGCGACATCGTCGTCACCGCCCGCCGCCGGGACGAGCGGGCGCAGGACGTGCCCATCGCCCTGACCGTGGTGAACGAGGAGCTTCTGGACCGCACCGGCGCCTATAATGTCGGCCAGGTGACGCAACTGGCGCCCAGCGTCCAGTTGCTGACCTCCAACCCGCGCAACACCGCCATCACCATCCGGGGCCTGGGCGCCAGCTACGGCCTGGCCAACGACGGGCTGGAACAGGGCGTCGGCATCTATGTCGATCAGGTCTATTACGGCCGCCCCGCCACCGCGACCCTGGACTTCGTGGATCTGGACCGGATCGAGATCCTGCGCGGCCCTCAGGGCACCCTGTTCGGCAAGAACACCACCGCCGGCGCCCTGAACATCACCACCCAGGCCCCGTCCTTCACGCCCGAAGGCCGCGCCGAACTCAGCGTCGGCGACTACGGCTTCCTCCAGGCCAAGGCGACCTTCTCGGGTCCCATCGTGAACGAGAAGGTGGCGGCCCGCTTCTCGGTCGTCTCCACCCGCCGCGACGGGGTGCTGGACAATGCGACCACCGGCCAGAAACAGAACGGCCAGCAGTCGATCAGCCTGCGCGGCCAGCTTCTGTTCCAACCCACCGATCAGCTTCGCGTGCGCCTGTTCGCCGACTACGCCGACCTGACGCCCGACTGCTGCACCCAGGTCTATGTCCGGGTGGGCGACACCCAAAAGCCGCTCGACCAGCGTTTCCCGGCCCTGGCCGCCGGTCGCGGCTACAGGCCCGCCAGCACCGATCCGTATGACCGGATCGCGGATGTGGACGGGGCGATCCAGGCGGACCAGATTCACCGGGGCGTCTCGGCCATCGTCGATTACGATTTCGGCTGGGCCACCCTGACCTCGGTCTCGGCCTGGCGCTCCTGGGACTGGGCCCCCCGGAACGACCGCGACTACACCGCCCTGGACATCACCCGCCAATCGGCCAACCCGTCCTGGCAGGACCAGTGGAGCCAGGAGCTGCGCCTGTCCTCCAACGGCGCCCACCGCATCGACTGGACAGCCGGCCTCTACGCCTTCCATCAGGCGGTGGAGACCCACGGCGTCACCGAATACGGCCGCGACGCCAGCTACTGGCTGATCCCCGCCTATCAGCGCGTCGCCGGGGCGCCTCTGGAGCGCGTGCCAGACGGCTTGCTCGACGGCTACACCGTCTTCAACGACAGCCGCATCGAAACGGAGTCCTACGCCGCCTTCGCCCAACTGACCTGGAACATCAACGACCGGCTGCACCTGACGCCGGGCCTGCGCTACACCAAGGAGGAGAAGTCGGGCCGCTACGCCGCCACGACGACCGGCGGCCTGGCGACGACGGACAGCACCTATATCTCCCGGCGCAACGGCATCGCCCGCCCGCAAGCCTATGACGCCAGCCTTTCGGACGACGACCTGTCGGGCCAGGTCTCGCTGTCCTACGACGTCAGCGACGACGTCCTGACCTACGCCAGCGTCGCGCGGGGCTATAAGTCGGGCGGGATCAACATGGCCGGCATCCCCAACCTGCCGAACGGCCAGCCGTCCCTGACCAACGCCGTGGTCAAGCCAGAGGTCGTCACCACCTATGAACTGGGCCTGAAGACCCAGGTCTTCGACCGCCGCCTCACCGCCAATCTGGCGGCCTATCGGACAGATGTGGAGGACTATCAGGCCAATGTGGTCGACAGCGGCCCCGGCGCCCTGCGCGGCTATCTGGCCAACGCCGACAAGGTGGTGATCCAGGGCGTCGAACTGGACGCCTTCGCCCGGCCCAACCAGCACCTCGACCTCTACGCCAACCTCGCCTGGACCGATGCGAAATACGACGCCTTCGCCAACGGCCCCTGCCCGCTGGAGCGGATCGGCACGACCACCGTCGCCTGCGACCTGTCGGGCCAGGACCTGCCCGGCGTCTCGCCGTGGGCGGCGTCGGTCGGCGGGGAACTGCACGGCCGGGGCGGCTTCCTCGGCCTGCCGGGCGAGTTCTATGGCGGCGCCGACGCCAGCTACCGCTCCACCTACAACTCCGACGCCTCGGTCTCTCGCTACACCGAGATCGAGGGCTACACGATCCTGAACCTGCGCGCCGGCTTCCGCGCCGAGAACGGCTGGGAGGCTTTCGTCTGGGTCAAGAACGCGCTGGACGCGGACTATCTGCAGTTCGTCAGCGTCCAGTCCGGCAATTCGGGCCTGGTCATCGGCAACCCCGGCGACCTACGCACGGTGGGGATCACCCTGCGAGCCAGATACTGACGCCACCATCTCCTCCCTGTCGCGTAGCGATGGGGAGGTGGCGCGGCGTGTCTTCGCGCCGTGACGGAGGGGCTCTGCCCGCATCGCAGGCGTCGGTGGGACGTCAACAGCCCCTCCACCACGCTACGCCCGTTCCCACTCCCCACTTCGCAGGGAGGAGACGTTGGTCTTCAAGCCGCCTTGTCCCAGTCCAGCACCACCTTGCCCGACTGGCCCGACTTCATGGCCTCGAAGCCTTCGCGGTAGTCGGCGTAACCCAGCCGGTGGGTGATCAGCGGGCTCAGGTCCAGACCGGCCTTCAGCAGGCCCAGCATCTTGCGCCAGGTGGTGAACATCTCGCGCCCATAGACGCCCTTGATGGTCAGGGCCTTCAGGATGATCGCGCCCCAGTCGGTCTCCATCGGCTTGCCGGGAATGCCCAGCATGGCCATTCCGCCGCCCATGATCAGGGTGTCGACGCACTGTTTGAAGGCGATGGGCGAACCCGACATCTCCAGCGCCACGTCGAACCCGACCTTCAGGCCCAGTTCCTTCATCACGTCGTGGATGTCTTCCTTGGTGGTGTTCACGGTGCGAACGCCCGGCGCCACCTTCTGCGCCAGGTCCAGACGGAAGTCGTTGATGTCGGTCAGGACCACGGTGCGGGCGCCCGCATGACGCGCCACGGCGGCGGCCATCATGCCGATGGGACCGGCGCCGGTGACCAGCACATCCTCGCCCAGCAGGTCGAACTGCTGCGCGGTGTGAACCGCATTGCCGAACGGGTCCAGGATCGAGCCGATCTCATAGGGCACGTCGTCGGGCAGTTCGATCACATTGAAGGCCGGGGCCACCACGAACTCGGCGAAGGCGCCCTGGCGGTTCACGCCGATGCCGCGCGTATGCGGGTCCAGGTGGAAATGCCCCGCGCGGGCCGCCTCGGAGTTCAGGTCGATGACGTGACCCTCGGCCGAGACGCGCTGACCGATCTTCAGCGGGCGATCCACCTCCTTGCCGATGGCGACGATCTCGCCGGCGAACTCGTGGCCGGTGATCATCGGCGTCGGCACGTTCTTCTGGGACCACTCGTCCCAGTTCCAGATGTGGATGTCGGTGCCGCAGACAGCGGTGCGATGCACCCGGATCAGCACGTCCTCGGGTCCCGCCTCCGGCACCGGCGCGTCGATCAGTTCCAGGCCGACGCCCGGCGCGGTCTTGGCCAGGGCTTTCATTGTTTCAGCCATGATGGCGTCTCCCTAAAGACTTCAGGATCGTCATCCTCGGGCTTGTCCCGAGGATCCATATTCCCGGTTTTCGCCGGTGCGCGCCATCGTCGACGGCGATTATGGATCCCAGACACAAGGCCCAGGATGACGGGCAAAATGTGGCGTCAGATGACGCCCAACTCGCGACCGGCCTGGGTGAAGGCCGCAACCGTCCGGTCGATCTGGTCAAACGTATGGGCCGCCGACATCTGCGTGCGGATGCGCGCCTGACCACGCGGCACCACGGGGAAGCTAAACCCGATCACATAGACGCCCAGCTCCAGAGCCCGCGCCGCAAAGTCCTGCGCCAGCTTGGCGTCGCCCAGCATGACCGGAATGATCGGATGTTCGCCCTCCAGCAGGGTGAAGCCCGCGTCCGCCATCGCGCCGCGATAACGATGGGCGTTGGCCGACAGCCGGGTGCGAAGGGCGTCGCCCTCCTCGCCCTGCGCGATGCGGATCGCCTCCAGGCTCGACCCGCAGACGGCCGGCGCGAGGGCGTTGGAGAACAGATAGGGCCGCGCCCGCTGTTTCAGCAGTTCGACCACCGATTTCTTCGCGCAGATGAAGCCGCCCATCGCGCCGCCCAGGGCCTTGCCGAAGGTGCCGGTGACGAAATCCACCTCGACCCCGTGATGGGCGAACGATCCTCTTCCCTTCGGCCCCAGGAAGCCGGTCGCATGGCAGTCGTCCACCATGATCAGGGCCTCGTATTTGTCGGCCAGCGCCCGAATGTCCTTCAGCCTGGCGATATAGCCGTCCATCGAGAAGGCGCCGTCGGTGGCGATGATGATGTCGCGCGCGCCCGCCGCGCGGGCCTCCTTCAGCCGTGCCTCCAGTTCGTCCATGTCCGAGTTGGCGAAACGATACCGCTTGGCCTTGCACAGCCGCACCCCGTCGATGATGGAGGCGTGGTTCAGACTGTCCGAGACGATGGCGTCGTTCTCGCCCAGCAGGGGTTCGAACAGGCCGCCATTGGCGTCAAACGCAGCGGCGAACAGGATGGCGTCCTGGAACCCCAGATACCCCGCGATGGCGGCCTCAAGCTCCTTGTGGATCTCCAGCGTGCCGCAGATGAAGCGGACCGAGGCCGTTCCCGCCCCCCACTTCTGCTGTGCGGCGATCCCCGCCTGGGTCACGCGCTCGTCGCCTGCCAGCCCCAGATAGTTGTTGGCGCAGAAGTTCAGCACGTCGCGCCCGGCGACCTGGATCACCGGCCCCTGACGCGAGGCGATCACCCGCTCGGGCTTGGTCAGCCCCTGCGCCTTGATGTCTGTCAGTTCGCCGGCGACGCGGTCGTAGAAGGTCTGGGTCATGGGTCGCGACCTACGCCGATTTTCGATCTGTTTCCACCCGCCTCAGGTCGACGGCGGCGGGTTGGCCTCGGCCCGGATCGGGCTGACGCGGATGCGTCCGCCGCACGGACTGAAGGTGAAGGGCAGGCTGACGGCGGCGGTGTCGCTGGGCGCCGTCAGCTTCAGCGTCGCCGCCTCGGGACAGGTCTTCTGCATCGTCTCGTCCGGCATGACGTTCCAGGCCATTTCGAACCAGGCCTTGGCCTGGGGCGCCAGTTCGACCGGCGTCGGGGCCTGACCCTGACGGAAATAGCTGCCGGGGCTCTGTTCCGCGCGGATCGACGACAGGGTGCGCCCGCGTCCGTCCTGCAGGGTCACGGTCGGATAGCCGGTCAGGCTGCAGGCCTGGGCGCCGATATTCTGAAGGCTGAAGTTGCGCACCCGGTTGCCCGCGCCCGCATCGCCGTCGCCGGCCGCCAGCTTCAGCTGCGGCCCCTTGCAGGGCGTCGCGGCCGGCAGGACGCCGCCG
>NZ_DALZQC010000025.1:0-33791 GCF_032017145.1 Brevundimonas sp. | reverse complement strand
GCGGCCTCATGCCAATTGCCGGAGGCCGCCTTTTTCAACGAAATCGGTGGAAAGCGGACAATCGTCGTCAGGATCAGAGCGAAGGCGATCAACAAGATCGGCACCGTCAGCGCGACTGCCAGGCCGCTCCAGAAACGTTGGTCCGGGCGCTTGATCGACCGATGCATGAGCCAGAACTGAAGCGGCGCCAGAACCCTGGTGATCAAGGCGACGTCGCTGAGGAAGCGGATGGCCGTCTGATTAAGCCTGGTTAGACGTTTGAGAGATGTAAGCCCCCGCTGGATGATCCCGGCGGGGGCTTTTGCCATGTGGCGGTTCTTGATTAGATTGTGCGCACTTCGGCCAAGGCTGCGCTGGATCTGATGTGATTGACTATCGCCGTCGCGCCCGCAATCTGGCTGTAGGGCTCAGTAGCGAAAATGAGTTCAGCATTATATTTAAATAGAGCGCGCCAACCTCCTCCGCTATTTTTCGAGATCGTAAAGTAGTGCCCGCTCATGGCGACGTCGGCGTCTATATGCAGTTCTGCACCCGCGACATGCTTTTTTATGACATCGACAGCACGCCTAGCGCTCTCGATGTTCATGAAGGCTTCAGTGGTGAAAAGAACCAACCGGCTCGCTCGATATCGGGCGCGGTAATGGCCTGCTCTATCTCGATAGATTTCAAACCTTGGCTTGTCCTGAAAGCCGCCGCCGGGTGCCCAAGTCCTTGCAGGCGCGGGTGAACGCGGTGCCTGCTGAGCGGTGGTTGAACGGAAAGATGCGAAGTTCCGCGTTGGTTCGTGACGGTCGCCGGGCTTCGATCAGCGCGACAGGATCGAAGCCCGACACGGTGAGAAGTGGGATCCGTTGATCGTTTCCGACCTTCTCCCGCGGGTCCTTTCGATCGCGGATCGTGAGCATCTTGGTCCTGGGAACGTAGTCGTCCCAAACGACCCGGAATATCTCCTCCTGACGCATCGCCGTCGCGATCGCGAACTTCACGATCACGCCCATCGGAATGGCTTGCCGGGGATTGCTCTCGAAATGCGCGATCAGGCGCTCGAGCTCATCGTCGGTGGGACGCCGATCTCGTTCAATGCCTTTTCCGACAAGCCCGAGCCGTTTCAACGCGACACGCGCCATGTCGATGGGCTCAACGGGAACTGTCAGGCCATGAACGGCTGCAGCGTATGAAATCACCAGCTTGATGGCGCCGATGTCGATGCTCAAGGTCATCGGACCGGCCCCTTCGGCGGCGCGTTGGCGACCGAAGTCGATGAACAACTGCCGGTCCAACTGAGCGAGCTTCTTCGAACCGAGACGATCCTTCAGCATCTTGAGCGTCGCCGCTTTCGAACGCTTGGGAGCCTTACCGACATCCTTCATGTCCGCGATGTGGAGATCGATCAGCTCGCCGAAGGTCCGGAGCTTCGCTGCTCGTGAAGGCGTGGGCGTCTCCCCACGATCGATACGACCTTCCGCCTCGGTCGCCCACCGGCGCGCATCGTCGCGTTTGACGAAGGTCTCGCTTATATAGCGACCCTTCCGTCTGACCTGGACCCGCCACGATCCTGACGGGAGTTTCGAGTACGTCGCCATTTCGTGTGCGCTCTGTGTGCACTGAGGTGTCGAAAACCCGGAAAAAACGTCGCAACACGTCGTAAATTTGAGTGCACACGCCGCCTTCCAACTTTTTGATCCTACTGAAATAATGTTGAAAAATCAAGATCGTACGCTGTCCGTGGCCCCGATTGATGGATGGTGCTGATTATGGTGTGTAATCAGTAGGTTGTGGGGCGACGTGTGCAAAATTTGCACACGCAGTTCTGGTTTTCTTTCCTTTTCGTTCTCGCGAACGAGCACGAATTCCCACGTCAATGACTCGGCGGCCCACGGAGACCGCGCTTCGTCCGCTGCCGTTGGCAGCTGCTCCCGGTAGCTTTCTAGTTGTGCCGTCCCTTTGACCGTGAGCTCCATGCAGACGGTGTTCACAGCGGTCGGGGCGACTAAAGCGTCTGTCGATCGCGGATAGATTCAACATGTCGATATAGAAGTTCGAATCGCGCCGGGCGCGGCTGTCGGACGGAAGAACCAGACGCGGACTTCAAGCTGGGGGAGGTGTCGTCCTACCCGGGCGACACCCGCCGCCGTCGCTCCGCGAACATAGTGATCCTCGGCCTTGAAGGAATAATAGGTCCACTTGAAGGTCATCGGATAGTCGATGCAGGATCGGTGGCAATAGCGGTCCTGGTGAGTGGCTCCGTGCGGCCTGACGCAGATCGGGATAGCGTTAGCGTGGCATTCCGACCATTCTGTCAAAGAGGTAGTTCACGCCTACCCACAAGACGGTTGCTGGCAGAATGTTGCGCAGAAACTGCATGATGAAATCCAAGCTGAACGCAGGTGACGTGCCCCTGAGTTTTCATCCACGCGGAGCTAGAGTCCTCGGGTTAGTGATCCGCCTACGTTTTCTGGCGCCCTCGAAGCTGAAGTTTTCCGGCCAGACCGATGAAGGACCTGCTGGTGGTGGCGACCTATATCGTGGTGCTTTTCTCGGTCATCGCCCAGGCCGGCACGATTGCGGGCGTGGTCAGGCGAGTCTCTTCAAATAGGTCGCGACCTGACGCGGGCGCGAAGGAAGCGGGGGCGCCCGAGCCTCCCCTAGCGGAACCATTCATTTGGTGAACCGCTGATCCCCGGCGGGTCTGGCGATGGAGTCTTCCAGCTCGCTGGGCCGCTGAGGGCTGATCATGAAGACGTTGGAGCGCGCGGCCTTCGTATCGGGGCTGCGGCGCGAGGGGGCTGACCCGCATGACGGCGGCGAGTGATGTGATCGGCGATCTGGGCAAGCTCGACGACGCCAGGATTGTGGATATCGGCGGAAGCGTGCTGACGCTGGGTGGGCTGGTTTCGGCGGTCATCATCATCGCCGCCGCGATCGTCGTGTCCTGGTTCATCACGCGCGGCCTCCGCAGGCTGCGGCTTAAAGCGCAAAGGGGCGCGCAGGCTCTGTATTTGCTGGAGAAACTCACAGGCTACGCCGTGATCGTATTTGGGGTGATCGTGGGGCTGTCGTCGGCAGGTTTGAACCTGTCTTCTCTCGCGGTTTTCGCCGGGGCCATCGGCATCGGCGTGGGGCTGGGTCTTCAAGGCGTCGTGAAAGAGTTTGTATCCGGCATCTTCCTGATCTTCGATCGGATGGTGTCGGTGGGAGATTATGTCGAACTTGAAAGCGGGACGCGCGGCGCGATCGCCGAGATCGGCCCCCGGGCCACGCGTATCCGCACCAATGACAACGTCAACGTCATCATCCCCAACTCGCATCTGATCCAGGGGCCGGTCACCAATTGGACGTTGAAGGGCGACACCCGTCGCATCCACATTCCCTTTTCCGTCGCCTACGGCGCGTCCCGGGCAGAGGTGCGCGAGGCGGTGCTGGCCGCCGCCAACGCCTCGCCCTTCACCATGCCTGAGACCGATCAGAGAAAGAGCCAGGTCTGGCTGGTCGGGTTCGGCGACAGCAGCCTGAACTTCGAGCTTCTGGTCTGGCCCAGCCCTCAGGCGGTCAAGAGACCCGCAGCGATGCATGCGGCCTACACCTGGGCGATCGCTGACGCCCTGGACGCCGCGGGCATCGAGATTCCCTTCCCGCAGACCGACCTCAGGATCCGAAGTCTGCTTGGCCGAGAAGGCGATGATGCGTTCTCGGCCTTGGGGCTGGGCGACCATCTTTCTGCGTCGCAGGCGAAGTCTTCCGCACCGACGGTTGACGCGGCGCGGGCCGTCAACGATGCGGCGGCTGATCTATTGACGCCTCAGCCCGACCCGATCGAAAGTCCCGATGACTAGATGAAGGCGCGCTTGCTTCGTTTCATTCAGGATGTGACGGACGCCTTCTGGGCCCTGCCCGCCTTGATCGTCGCGGCGCTCGCGGGGCTTGGCGTCCTGGTGGTTGATATCCAGATGCTGGGGCGACTGCCCGGCTGGATACCCGAAACCTGATTTACGGCCGCGGCGATACCGGCGCCCGCACGCTGCTGGGCGCGATCGCGTCCTCGGCCATCGGCGTGGCCGGGACCTTGTTCTCGATCACCATCGCGGCGCTGACGCTGGCTTCGAGCCAGATGGGGCCTCGGTTGTTGCGCAACTTCATGCGCGACCGGGGAAACCAGATGACCTTGGGCGTCTTTCTCGGCGCCTTCGCCTATGCTCTCGTGGTGCTGCGCTCCGTGCGAGGCGGGGAGGACACCGCCTTCGTCCCGGCCCTGGGCGTCACGATCGGACTGGTGTTGGCGGGGGCCTGCGTCGCCCTGCTGATCTATTTCATCCATCACGTGGCCAATCGCATCAACGTGGACACCGTCATCGACTTGGTGCACGACGACGTGGTGCGGGACATGGAGCGGTTGACGCTGGACGAACCGTGCCGTGAATATCCGGATCCGGTCGACTGGAGCTGGGCGGCCAAGGTCAGCCTTCGCCAGGCGGGCTATCTCCAGCAAACCGACACGGGCGCCTTGGCGGATTGGGCGAAAACCCATGGGTGTGGCGTTCGCTTGTTGACGCGGCCGGGCGAGTTCGTCTTCCCCCATGCGCCTTTCGCCCTTGTTTCGCACGAAGTAGAGGAGGCTGAGGCGGCGATCTGGGGCAGGGTGGCGCTGAGCCGCAGGGGCGGATCTCCGGCTGACTTCACCTTTCCTGTCGCCCAGTTGGTCGAGGTGGCCGTGAGAGCGCTCTCGCCGGGCGTCAACGACCCGAGGACGGCGATCAGCGTGCTCAATCGTCTGGGCGCGGCGCTGGCCTGGCTCGCGCCGCGCCATCTTCACAACGGGGTTTATGAGCAGGACGGCGTCGTCCGGCTCTATGTGCCGACGCTGGACTACGCCGCCCTGGCCGGCGTGATGTTCGACATGATCAGACAGAACGCCGGGACCTCGCCGACGGTTCTCATCCACCTGATGACCGTCCTAACCGCCGTCGCCGCGGTCGAGACCGACCTGCATCGTCTGAACGTTCTGCGGCGCCAGGCGCGTATCGCCGATGAGCAGGGGCAGGCCCTGTTTGTCAACGAAAACGACAAGGCCGTACTGGCGACCGCCTATGCCGACTTCCTGGCCACAGCGGCATAGTCGCCTTGAAGCTCCGCATCGGCAAGCCTCTCCCTTCGCGGTGGTCAGTCGCTAGAAGGGAAAGAAGATCGCGATCACGCCCACCCCGGACGAAGTCCAAGAGCGGCTGCACCTATCCCGCAATAACGTTCTTGTTTTGTTCTGATTTCAAGCGGGTTGGTTGGATCGTCCACAGCGGATAGGACGGACCACTGAAATGGGGCACTAAATGCACGCAGCAGTAATCGGATTATTCGGCCTGATCGCCGCAACGCCAGCCCAAGCTCAACAGGCGGCGAGCTTCGACCTCTCGTGCGACATCGAAACGTCGGTGAAGCTCAACGACCGCGCCGAGACCAAAAACGAGCGCACCATTCGGATGAGCATCGACACCGCTTCAATGAAATGGTGCACCCACCCCTGTAAGCCGGTGCAGACAATCGCCGAGATCTCGCCAACAATTTTGATCCTCTGGGGTGATGCACTGCAACCCGGTCATGCACGGACATTCACTATCGACCGTGTGAGCGGAAGCTACTTCCTGCTGTCAATCACACCGGCTGGGTCCATGACCGCAAAGGGTCGATGCACTCCGGCACCTTTCACTGGCACGGGCGTAAGAACATTGTTCTAGTCCTCCCTTCGAGGCAGGGGGCTCTCCTGTCACGCGAATTTCACGCAGCCCTTCTTGCATATTAGTAAGTGTTCATGTTCTTTGGACTCATGGGGCAGTTCCTAGAACGTCTTCGCAAAGGTTCATCCGCGCACACCGTAGTTGTGGAAGAGCAGGGCCTGTCGCTTGTCCGTCTGGATGGTGCAGAGGATCGTTTCAACGAGCTTGCCCGAGAAATCTTGGAGCGCAGCGGAGACGACTTCGTGGCGTTCCCCACAACGGATGGATCGCACGGCTACGAGCGAGTTTTCGTCGTCCCTCTCGACTGACGCTTCCAGTCGGGATCGATTTTGCGGCGGGCGTGTTCTGGCTCCGGGGAACTCCACTCGGCTCGGGCTAAGCCATGGATTCAGTTTGCACCTTTGTCGTCGATGACGATGTTCTAGTCGCGACCACCATCGAACTTGCGCTGGAAGATAATGGCTTCCGTCCGCACACAGCGCACTCGGCGGAGAAAGGTTTGGCGCTGTCGAGGACAATGGTCACATATGCCGAGCCTTGGTGACGGATGTGAACCTCGGCGGGGAAATCAAAGCGTGGGACATCGCGCTTACGGCTCGCGAGAGATTTCCGACCTTGCCGGTGATCTATGTGACGGGCGATAGCGCCGACGAATGGGCCGCATATGGAGTTCCAGACAGCATCCTGATCGACAAGCCTTTCGTTCCCGCGCAGATCGTGACTGCCATCGCCAAACTGCTGAACAAGCGCGCGCCATAGCCCAAATGGTTTCGGGCCGCATTCTCGACGTCTCGAATATACGCGGACCCGCTTGCTCTACCCCCCGGGTGGGGGTCACCGTCTGGAGCCGGGCGGGCCTGACCCTGCACCACGGGGAGGCTACAGCCTTTCGCCTAAGCCCTTAATGGATTGATCGCTCGTGCATCAGGATCGACAGATCGGTTGTTGTCGATTGAATCGATCCCAGATTAACGCCACCCCACTTTCTACTATGGCGCAGTTTATTTCGACCCCTGACGAGTTGTGGCAGATCGCCGTCACCCGCTGGTAGCTTTGCCCAGTTCGCATGCAGGTGATCCTACTTCCGGCCAGACGAGTGAGCGTGGCCTGACGTGACCCCCGTTTCTCATCCAGCCATAACGAGAGTCCTTTGCTGATCTGAACTGGGGTTGGTGGGGTTGGCAAGAGGCCGGTCAGCGCAGCCTTCAACCAGCGCAGCGGACCGGCCGATCTGTCCGTTGAGCGCATCTGCGTAAGCCTGCGGCGTCAGCCATCCCAGCTTCGAGTGCGGCCGGGTTTCGTTGTAGTCGTGCCGCCAGGTTTCGAGCACGGCACGGGCGTGCGGCAGGGATCCGCCACCGGGATACCGGCCTCCTGCTCGCGCAAGATTCCGATGATCTGCTCTTCCGTGAACCGTGATCGCTTCATTCTGTCCGTCCTTTCGAGGGGCGGACTCTAGCTATTCCTGGAGGAGTTTCAGGGGGTCACGTCACGCCTCGCCAGCTGTTGACAGGGCGATCAGTGTCCAAGGGGCTGCTGGGACGGATTGTGAAGTTCAGCGTCTTCAGATTAACGGTTGTAGCGGGTGGCGTCCGGATCATCGAAGCAAATCCAGATCGATACGATCGAAGAGGCGCGCCATCGCTTCCTCAGTCTGCAGATCGGGCGTGCGATTCATCAGAACGATGATGGCGTTTCCCTTCGCCGGATCAAAATAGAGGCTGGTGTAAACGCCCTGGTCCGAACCGGCGTGGCCGATGCGCCCATTGCGATCCCGCCAGAAGAAGCGCTGCCGGTCGTCGATGCTGGGCGGCAGTTGTAGTTTCAGCATCTCATCGAACGAGGCGGTGGACAGCAGGTGGCCTGCCATCTTCCTGTCGGGCGAACGCCATCGTACGGAACGGCTATGGATCTGAGCAAACTTGCCTTCGTCGCCGTCGATACGCCCGGCCTTCCGACCGTGACCGTGGATGTCGGTTCGGGGGATTTCGAAACTTGGGCCAGACGCGGACTGCGCCAGTCGCGTTGGCCGGATGGATCCGCTTTCGTGAGGGCGCTGCTGACCGAAAGGGCGCGCATCATGGCGCCGGGCCAGGCGTGGGAGGGAGCGCCGGCGGCCTTTGATCCCGGCACCGTCTCCGCAGTCTCGGCCGAGGTGTTGGATGCGTTCGCCGCTGCCCTGATCGCGGCCGCCTCCGGCTTCCTTGTGCCTCACCTGGAAAGCCGAGGCGGGAAGGTGGTCGTGCGGGAGGCGGAGAAGGCCAAGGCTTCGGTGGCGATTTTGCCGGACGAAACCCCCGTCGCCGCCCTCATGCGGATTGTCGCTGCGAAGACCGCGGACCGGGAGTTGGCCAGGCAGAAGGCGGCGGCGCGCTACGATCTGCAACTGGGCGCAACCCAGCAGGCTGCGATCGGCATCAGCCGTGTCCTATCCGAACAGAACAATTTGTCGGAACTGATGCGACAGGCCAGTCCCGCCTTCGCCCTGAAAGAGACTCTGGGGCGCTCTGGCGTCTCCTCGACCTTGCTCGCCGCCATGGGTGAGGACACCACGCTTTCCAGGGTGATCCGCGCGAACAATCCGCTGCGCGACGTCGCTTCCGGCTGGACCGAGGGGCTGAGCATCTTCACGCGCGACAGTGACCTTCTCCAAGGGGCGATCCGGACCGCGCTGGAAGGTCAGAGCGTTCTGAAGACCGCCGGTCTCGCCGACGCTCTGAGACTCTCGGCCGTTGAACGGGCCGCGACGGGCGGTGTCTTGGACACCTGGCGGCGCGCGGAAACCGCGTCCGCCCTCGCCCTTGCGATCTCCGGAACGCCGTCCTGGGCCCGTTCCCTCAACCGACAGCTCGACCTGGGTCTGCCCCGGGCCGCGCTCGCAGGTCTCGCGATCTTCTCGGCCGCAGACCTGGCCGATGCGACGACGCTCGCTGAGACGGTGGCCGCGCTCGGCGCGCAGGGCCGTCCGGGGTGGCTCTACACCGCGGACGCCGTCCTGGTTGGAGGCGCGCCGCCGAGCGCCGGTTCGGCCGTTCTGCGCGACTACCACGCCGCCGACGCCAACACTCCGGTGGGCGAGACCATCGGCGACATCCAGACCTTCGATTCAGGCGGTCTGGAGGACTTGCAGGATCGCGTGAACCGCATCCCCGATCGCCTCTCGATGCTGGATCGCGTCGACCTCGTGGGGCGCCACGGCCTGGTCAATCTTCTGGCGGTCCTTCTGGCGGTCGCGGCCATCGCGACCACGGTGGCCTTCGAACTCGACGATCGCGACGCTGAAGCGCTTGTCGCGATGGAGACGAAGAACAACGCTGTTCTCAACCGGATCGCGCAGACCCAGGCGGAGATCGCTCAAGCCGCCCGAGATGACCGGAACGTCCGGGGGCTGAGCCGCTCGTCCTGGCTAAGGGTCGAACCTGATCAATCGGCGGCGCCCATCCGTAAGCTTTTCCCGGACGAACTCGTTCGGGTCAGAAAGGCGAAAGACAACTGGGTTGAGCGATGGTTGAACGGAAAGATGCGGAGCTCCGAGTTGGTTCGCGACGGCCGCCGGGCTTCGATCAGGGCGACAGGGTCGAAGCCCGATACGGCGAGCAGCGGGATCCGTTGATCGTTCCCGGTTTTCTCCCGCGGATCCTTTCGATCGCGGATCGTGAGCATCTTCGTCCTGGCAATGTAGTCGTCCCAGACGACACGGAAAATCTCCTCTTGGCGCATTGCCGTCGCGATCGCGAACTTGATGATTGCGTCCATCGGGATGGTTTGACGGGGGTTGCTCTCGAAGTGCGCGATAAGACGCTCGATTTCATCATCGGTGGGTCGTCGATCTCGCTCGATGCCTTTCCCTATGAGACCGAGCCTCTTAAGTGCGACGCGAGCCAGGTCGATAGGCTCAACCGGGATCGTTAGGCCATGAACGGCAGCAGCGTGTGAGATCACCAGCTTGATGGCCCCAATGTCGATGCTCAAAGTCATCGGACCAGCCCCCTCGGCGGCGCGCTGGCGACCGAAGTCGATGACCAACTGCCGGTCCAACTGAGCGAGCTTCTTCGACCCGAGACGATCCTTGAGCATTTTGAGCGTCGCCGCCTTCGAGCGCTTGGGGGCTTTGCCGACATCCTTCATGTCCGCGATGTGGAGATCGATCAGTTCGCCGAACGTCCGAAGCCTCGCGGCGCGAGAAGGTGTGGGCGTCTCTCCGCGATCGATACGACCTTCCGCCTCGGTCGCCCACCGACGCGCATCGTCGCGTTTGACGAAGGTCTCGCTTATATAGCGACCCTTCCTGCGGACCTGGACCCGCCACGATCCTGACGGGAGTTTGGAGTACGTCGCCATTTCGTGTGCGCTCTGTGTGCACTGAGGTGTCGAAAACCCGGAAAAAACGTCGCAACACGTCGTAAATTTGAGTGCACACGCCGCCTTCCAACTTTTTGATCTTACTAAAATAATGTTGAAAAATCAAGATTGTAGGCTATCCGTGGCCCCGATGATGGACTGGACCGATCGGCATTGCCGGGCGTTTCATCGGGCGCTGACGGGGCGGGCGCTGCTTTATACGGAGATGGTGACGGCGCCGGCGGTGGTGCATGGGGATCGCGAGCGGCTGCTGGGGTTCGACGCGGTGGAGCATCCGGTGGCGCTGCAGATCGGCGGGTCCGATCCGGCCCAGTTGGCCGAGGCGGCCAGGATCGGCGAGGCGTTCGGCTATGACGAGATCAATCTGAACGTCGGTTGCCCGTCCGACCGGGTTCAGTCGGGCCGGTTCGGGGCGTGTCTGATGCGCGAGCCCGAGCTGGTCGCCGACTGCATGGCCGCGATCCGCGAGGCCGTGGCCGTTCCCGCCACCGTCAAATGCCGCATCGGGGTGGACGATCAGGACCCCGAGGTCAGCCTGTTCGCCACGGTGGACGCCTGCGCCGCCGTGGGGATCGAGGTCTTCATCGTCCATGCGCGCAAGGCCTGGCTGAAAGGTCTGTCGCCCAAGGAGAACCGCGACGTGCCGCCGCTGGACTATGGGCTGGTGCGTCGGCTGAAACGCGAGCGGCCGCATCTGAACGTGTCGATCAACGGCGGAATCGCGTCGCTGGACGCCGCCGAGACGTTGCTGGCCGAGGAGGACGGGGTGCGGCTGGACGGCGTCATGCTGGGGCGCGCGGCCTATCACGAGCCGGCCATCCTGGGTCAGGCGGATCGGCGCCTGTTCGGACAGGCCGTCGCCGATGTCGACGCCTTCCAGGCGGTCGAGCGTTATCGGCCCTATATGGCCGCGCGCCTGGCCGAGGGCGTCGCCCTGTCGGCGATGACGCGCCATATGCTGGGGCTGATGCACGGCCGACCGGGCGCGCGGGCCTTCCGGCGCATCCTGACGGTGGAGGCGATCCGGCCGGGCGCGGGGCTGGAGGTGCTGGACCGCGCCGTCGAGGCCGTGCGCGAAGCCGAGGCGCGGCGCGATCAGGCGGCGTAACCCATTCTTCAAGAGCGGCGGGCAGGATGGGCGAAATCCCCTCTTTCAGTTCCCGGAAACCGCGTCATGTCCCTTCGTCTTCGCCTGGCCCCGCTGGCCGTCGTCGCCTGTCTGATCCCGTGCGCGGGCCAGGCCCAAGCCCAAGCCCAGTCCAACGACGGAGGCCGGTTCGCGGTCGGCGCCCAGGTCGGCACGCCCGGTCTCGGTCTTCAGGCGCAATGGGCGCTGAGCCTCAAGGTGGTGTTGCGCGGCGGCTATGACGTGCTGGATTGGGATCGCGACCAGACCTACAAGGGCATCGATTACGACGCCAGGATCGACTTCAAGTCGCCGGGCGCCTTCGTGGACCTGCACCCGTTCGAGAACGGCTTTCTGGTGTCGGGCGGCGCCTATTTCGGCAGCCGCAAGATCGATCTGGACGCCACCCCGACCGGCAATGTGAACATCGGCGGCGCCACCTTCACCCCCGCCCAGGTCGGAACCCTGACCGGTCGGATCGATCTGGAGAAGACCGCGCCCTTCGTCGGCGTCGGATACGACAACACCTTCATCCTGAACGGCCGCCTGGGCTTCCGTCTTCTGGCCGGCGCGGCGTTCGGCGACAAGCCCAAGGTCGATCTGGATGCACGGGGCGGAACCCTGTCGAACGACCTCGTCTTCCGCGCGCGTCTGGATGACGAAGAGCGCCAGATTCAGGATGAGGCCGACAAATACAAGGTCCTGCCGGTCGTCCAAGCCGGCCTTAATTTCAGGTTCTAGGCTTCAAGGATCGGATTGAGGCGGTCAGGTCGACCGCCCGGTCCGTCAAAAATATCGTTTCTCTTCCGAACATTAACCAAGAAACAAATCGTAACGCGCCGCGCGCCGGGCTGGGTCGCCGCTTTCTCGCCACAAGTTAACGCGAAAAGACGCGCGCCGGCGGCGTTGGGAGCCGGTGTCTCCTGAGCCAAGCCTATGATCGGCGCGTCCGCTGCTCTCGCCATGTTTTGGGCCGCCCTATCGTCGATGACGAGCGGGCCTGTCCCCTACAATGTCGCAGTCGCCGCGGATCAGGTCAGGGCTGAAACCCCTGCCGAAACGATCGGTTCCGAAGCCGTCGAAACGGCCTTGGACGCCGAACAGACCGAACTGATGGCCGGCGATCCCGACTGGCGCGCCTCGGCCCGCCTCTATCACGCCGGCGGCGGCGGGGCGACGGGCAACGACTCCTTGGGCTGCCGCCCGATCGCCATGCGGACCGTCGCGGTCGATCCCCGCGTCATTCCCCGCCGCACCAAGCTGTTCATCCGCGAGACGGTCGGCATGCGTCTGGCCGACGGCACCATCCACGACGGCTACTGGTACGCCTCCGACACGGGCGGCGCGATCAAGGGCCAGAAGGTCGATCTGTTCACCGGCAACGGCCGGGGTTCGATGACCCAGGCGCGGCGCCTGAACATGCGGACCCTGACCATCGTGGACGCCGGCGATTTCGACGGCTGCCCCCCGGCCTGGACCAACGCCTCCAACTGATCCTGCCTGAAACGAAAAACGCCGGCTGACCGATCGGGTCAGCCGGCGTTTTCGCGTCTGCGGACGCCCGGCGCGCGTCAGTCCAGTTCGGACACTTCCAGCGTGGATTGGACCATGCTGTCGTTATAGGTGCCGACCCAGATGTCGTAGCGGCCGCTCTGGGGATTGGTGATGGTGACCTTGGGGTCCAGATCCCCGCCGCTGTCGTCGTCGCAATAGAAGCGGCCGTTCGGCGTGTTCACCAGCAGGGTCGTGTCTTCCGAAGACCGTACGCGGAAGGTCAGATCCCCCTCGCCCGGTTCGAAGAAGATCTGGATGTCCGGCGCGGCGCTGACGGACCCCTGGCATCCCGACTTGGCCGCCGAAGCCGGCACGGAGCCGCCGGCCATGATCGACTTGGTCCACGGATCGGGCGTGAAGCCGCCACGCAGGGTGGCCGTTCCATAGTTGGGCTCCAGGTCCATGTCCGGTGCGCCGCCGGACGTGCTGTCGGAGCCGCCCAGTTCGCTGATCTTCAGCGTCGATTGGACCATGCTGTCGTTGTACGTCCCCAGCCAGATGTCGTAACGGCCGCTTTCGGGGTCCGAGATGGTCACCAGCGGGTTCAACTCGCCGCCGCCGTCGTCATCGCAGTACCAGCGGCCGCCCGGGGTGTTGATCAGCAGGGTGGTGTCCTCGGACGCCGCGGCGCTGATCGTCAGGTCCAGGTCGCCGGCGGTGTAGTTCAGCTGCAGATCGGGGGCGGCGCTGACCTTGCCCTCGCACCCCGACTTGGCGGCCGAGGCGGGGATGGAGCCGCCGGCCAGGATCGACTTGGTCCAGGGGTCGGGCGTGAACCCGGTCTCCAGCCGCACAGAACCGTAGTTGGGCTCCAGGGTGAAGTCGGGCTTGGCGCCGCCCTTTTGGGCGAAACTGACGCCGGGGGCCAGCAGGACCGAAGCGGCGGCGACGAAGGCGATGGATTTCATTGAGGCTCCTTCCAGCAACGGCGTCCGCCGTGGAAGGGCACTCTACCGGCTTTCAGGTAATCGCACAGCTTGAAATCGAAGCCTGCTGCTTAGAACTTTCGGCGACCTGACACCGTCTCGAAGAAGAGGCGGAAATCACCCATCAGGCTCCATAGCGGATATTTGAACGTCGCCGGACGGTTCTTCTCGAAGAAGAAATGCCCGACCCAGGCGAAACCGTATCCCAACAGCGGCATGGCCAGCAGCCACCATCCGTTCTGCGTCGCCAGAAAGGCTGCGAAGGCCAGGATCACCAGGCCCGTGCCCACGACGTGGATGCGCCGACAGATGCGGTTGGAATGCTCGTGAATGTAATAGGGATAGAAGGCCTCGAACGAGGCGTATCGTCCCTGGGGCGCGGACGGCGTGCTCATGGCCGCAGCCTGCGCCCGGATTTGACGGGTGGCAAGTCACGCGATCCGCCCCGCCAGACGGGGCGGATCCGTTCACCCCTTGGGCTTGCCCTTGAAGCCGTCCTTCTTGAAGCCCGGCTTGGCCTTGAACGGCTTCTTGGCGAACGGCTTGTCGCCGGAAGCCTTGCCGCCTTCAGCCGCCTTTGGGGCCCAGGGCTTCTTCTTGAACGGCGGGCGGGCGTCGCCCTCGCCACCGTCGGCGCGCTTGTAGGGGGTCTTCTTGAACGGACGGTCGCCGTCCTCGCGACGCGGCTTGCCGGCGAAACGGCTGGCCTTCATCGAACCGGGCGTCGGAGCTTCCGACGGCGTGATCTTCACTTCGTCCTTGGACGCGGCGACGGCTTCGCGGAACGCCTTCTCATGCGTCTTGGCGATTTCGAAACGGGTCTCTTCGGGGAAGGTGCGGATGGCGCCGATCTGGGGCTTGGCGATGCCACCGATGCGGCAGATCAGGGGGATCAGCCATTTAGGGTCGGCGTTCTTGTTGCGGCCCACATCCAGGCGGAACCAGACCACGTCGTCGGCGCCGAGACGCTCGCCCGGCCAGGGCTGGGCCGCCGTGCCGTCGTCGTTGCGGACCATGCGGTCGCGCTTGGCGGGGCCGCGATCGGCGCCCGGATCGGACAGTTCTTCCGGCGCAGGCTGCTCCTTGCGCAGCAGACGCACCAGGGCGGCGGCGATCTCGTCGGGCGTGCGCTCGGCGATCATGCGCTTGGCGACGATCATGTCCTCGTCGGTGACATCGGCCTCGAAGAACTCGGGCGACAGCAGACGGCCTTCGTCGGCCTTGCGGATTTCATCGAAGGTCGGGGCGCCCGACCAGACGGCGTCGACCCCCGCCTCGTCCATCAGCCGCTCGGCCTTGCGACGACGCGAGTGCGGGACCAGCATCACGGAAACGCCCTTCTTGCCCGCACGGCCGGTCCGGCCCGAACGGTGCAGCAGGCCGGCGCGGTTCATCGGCAATTCGGCGTGGATGACCAGCCCCAGGTCCGGCAGGTCCAGGCCGCGCGCGGCGACATCGGTGGCGACGCAGACGCGGGCGCGGCCGTCACGCAGCGACTGCAGGGCGTCGGTACGCTCGCGTTGACCCATTTCGCCCGACAGACTGACGGTCGAGAAGCCGCGCTCCAGCAGGGAGGATTGCAGGTGACGCACGCTGTCGCGTGTCGAGCAGAAGACCATGGCGCGCGGCGCCTCGAACCAGCGCAGGGTGTTGACCACCGCGTGCTCGATCTCGTTGGGCGCAATGCGATAGGCGCGGTATTCGATGTCGGCGTGCTGGCGCGTCTTGTCCGTCGCGTCGATGCGGACGGCGTCCTTCTGATAGCGTTTGGCCAGGGTCGCGATGTCGCGCGCGATGGTCGCCGAGAACAGCAGGGTGCGGCGTTCGGCCGGCGCCTGGTCCAGAATGAACTCCAGATCCTCGCGGAAGCCCATGTCCAGCATCTCGTCGGCCTCGTCCAGGACGGCGACCTTCAACTCCGACAGGTCCAGGTTGCCCCGGTCGATGTGGTCCTTCAGGCGACCGGGCGTGCCGACGACGATGTGGACGCCGAAGCCCAGCGCCCGGGCTTCACGACGGGCATCCATGCCGCCGACGCAGGTGGCGATCTTGGCGCCGGAATCGGCGTACAGCCACTGAAGCTCGGACGCGACCTGCATGGCCAGTTCGCGGGTCGGGGCGATGGCCAGGCACAGCGGCGCGCCGCCGGGGCCGAAGATCGGCTTGTCGCCCAACAGGGTCGGAGCGGCGGCCAGACCGAACGCCACCGTCTTGCCCGATCCGGTCTGGGCCGAGACCAGAAGGTCGCGATCCGCATGTTCGCCTTCCAGAACGGTGGCCTGAACTGGAGTGGGTTCGGCATAGCCCTTGTTGATCAGGGCGCGATCGAGCGCGGGGTGGACGGCGGGAAAGGGCATGGGAAACCTGGGCAAACGGACAAGGGCGGTCGCCGAAACGACCGCGCCCGGCCGAGGTCAGACCTCAGGCCGGGCGAATGGTGACGCTCTATACACGGATAAAGGCTGAAGCGGGGCGGAAAACGCCGTTCACCCTGATCCTTCAGGCGGCGTTGACCTGAAAGACGCACTTTGGGGACCGAACGCCCCTCGCCCGGACCCCGCCATGCAAATCCTGTCCATCGCCGCCGCCGGAATGACGAACGCCCAGACCCGTTTCGACACCGGCGCGCGCCGAACCGCCGCCGCGCCGCTGGCCGACCTCGCCGGGGAAACCGTCGAACGCCTCCAGGCCAAGACCGCCCTCGACGCCAACGCCGCCGTCGCCCGCACGGCCGACGACATGACCGGAACCCTGCTGGACATCCTGGCGTGATCCGTCAGGCGCCCGCCTTCTCCGGCAGGTTGAAGAAACTTACGAACCGCTCGAACACCGCTCGGTCGCCGGTCAGGGTCATCAGGCCGTCGCCCTCGAATACGGCCGGCGCAACCTTGCCATAGACGCAGGCTGCGACCAGCGGCGGTTGGGTCGAGATCACCACCTCGGCGGCGTCCGTCGCGTCCCGGCGCGTCGTGATGGCGCCGCTTTCGACACGGACCACGAACGGCTCGTCGCCGAAGACGAAGCCCAGGGTCTGGACCGCCTCTCCCGCCAGGACCGGATCGAACATCGTCTCGAACGACTGCATGATCGACACCGCGCTGATCGGCAGGGTCGGGTCATGCAGGGGCGAACGCGCCGCCCAACGGCCCAGCACCATGAAGACCGGCTTGATCTCATACCCCCAGTCCGTCAGCTCATAGACCTGAACCGAGGCAGGCGGCGGCAGCTTCCTGCGCCGCAGGATGCCCGACGCCTCCAGCCCCTCCAATCGCTGGGTCAGCACGTTTGCGGAAATGCCGTGCAGATCCTTTCTCAGATCACCGAACCGGCGCGGCCCCATCATCAGTTCGCGGATCACCAGCAGCGCCCAGCGTTCGCCTATCAGATCCAGCCCGTGCGCCGCCCCACAAGCGTCGTGATATCTACGCCCCACCTTCTCAGTTATCTTTTCTAACGTCATAGTTGACTATCGTAATCTTCGAAGGCAGGTTTCGCAAACAACCATGATAGGAAACGCCGTGCCCCAGCTGATCTTCATCAACCTGCCCGTCGCCGACCTGTCGAGGTCGATCGCCTTCTACGAAGCCGTCGGCGCGATCAGAAATCAGGCATGCAGCGATGACACCGCCGCCTGCATGGTCTTATCGGACGTGATCCACGTCATGCTGCTGACCCACGACAAGTGGCGCACCTTCACCGACCGCCAGATCCCCGACGCCCACGCCTCGGCCCAGGTGCTGCTGTGTCTGTCCAGGGACAGCCGGGAAGCTGTGAACGCCGTGGTCGATCAGGCGGGCGGCGCAGGCGGCCGGATCGACCCCAACCCGACCCAGGATTACGGCTTCATGTACGGCCGCAGCTATGCCGACCCGGACGGCCATATTTGGGAAGCCATGTGGATGGACCCGGCCGCCGTCCCCAACCTCTGAACCCCTCCAAGGAGACGACCTATGACCTATGTGACCGGCTTCCTGACCCCCGTGAAATCCGACGACAAGGCGCGCTACATCAAGTCCGCCGAGGCGTCCTGGCCCCTGTTTCAGAACTACGGCGCCCTGGCCCAGACCGAGACCTGGGGCGAGGACGTGCCCGACGGCAAACTGACCAGCTTTCCCAGGGCCGTGAAACTGGAGGAGGGCGAGGTGGTGCTCTTTTCCTGGATCACCTGGCCCGACCGCGCCACGGCCGACGCCTGTTTCGCCCGGATGCAGGACGATCCGGGCTTTGCGAACATGGACATGCCGTTCGACGGCAAGCGCATGATGTGGGGCGGGTTCGAGGTCGTCTTCGACGGCAAGGCCTGAAGGCCCGACGGCGGCTCCTGTTCGAACGCAAATCGCCCTGACGCATTGTCAGGGATCGAGGAGAACCGACATGGCCGCCCGTCCCACCTGGCAAGGACATCTGAAGCTGTCGCTGGTCACCTGTCCGGTGGCCCTCTACACGGCGACGACCAGCACCAATGACGTGCGGTTTCATCTGATCAATCCCGAAACCAACAACCGCATCCGCATGGTGCCGACCGATCCCGACACCGGCCCGGTCGAGCGTAGCGACCTGGTGCGCGGATATGAGGTGTCCAAGGACGAATACGTCCTGTTCGACGACGCCGACTTCGACAAGGTGAAGCTGGAAAGCACCAAGACCATCTCGATCGACAAATTTGTCGATGAGGCGGACATCGACCGGCTGTATTGGGACGACCCCTTCTTCGTCGTCCCGGAGAAAGGCGCGGGCGTCGAGGCCTTCGCCGTCATCCGCGACGCCATGAAGAAACAGGGCAAGGTGGCGCTGGGCCAGTTGGTCTTGCGCGGAAAGGAGCGCCAACTGGCGCTGGAGGTGAGGGACAAGGGGCTGGTCGCCTACATCCTGCGCGCCCATGACGAGGTTCGCGATTCCGACGACTATTTCGACGACATCCCGACCGTAAAAGCCGATCCCGACATGGTCGAGATCGCCGCCCGCATCATCGGCCAGAAGGAAGCTGACTTCGATCCGTCCGACTTCAAGGATGGCTATGACGATGCGTTGCGCGCCATGATCAAGGCCAAGTCCAAGGGCGGCAAGGGCGTGGTCGATGTCGCCGAACCGGACGACACCAATGTCATCGACCTGATGGCGGCCCTGCGAAACAGCCTGAAGGCATCGGCGACAGGCGCGAAGACGAAGGGCAAGAAGGCGCCAGCGAAAAAGGCGGCTCCGAAGAAGAAGCCGGCGCCGAAGAAAAAGGCCGCCGCCTAACGCATTTTCACTTCCGCTCATCACCGCTTTCGCCGGGAAGAGCGGGGTCAGAGCATGCCCATCTTTTTCAGCCCCGGTTTCAAACTGACCGCTGCGGCCCGGAAATCCGCCCACGGGTCGGGCTTTTTCAGCAGCGTCTGATAGGTCCACAGGTTGAACGCCGCCGGGTGCAGACCGGCCCTCACCTGCCCCCACGACAGCGGAAACGCGATCCCCGCCCCCGGCCGTGCGCGCGGCGACCAGGGCGCCACCGCCGTCGCCATCCGTCCGTTCCGCAGATAGTCGATGAAGATCTTTCCGCCCCGCGCCTTCTTGGCCAGGGTCGTGGTGAACCGATCCGGCGCCTCGACGCGGATGGCCTCGGCCACCGCCTTGGCGAAAGCCTTGTTCTGATCCCAGGTGATGCGCGAGCGGGCGTCGCTCTTGATCGGCACGACGACGTGCAGCCCCTTGCCCCCGGTCGTCTTGACGAAGGCGGCCAGACCCAGCCCCTCGATCTTCGCCTTCACGACCTTGGCCGCCGCGATCACATCGGCGAAGTCTAGCCCCTCGTCCGGATCCAGGTCGAAGGTGATCTGCTCGGGGATTTCCGGCTGGCCGGGCGCACAGCCCCAAGGGTGAAGCTCCAGCCCGCCCGACTGGGCGATGGCGACCAGCCCGCCCACATCTACGGCGGCGACGTAAGGGGTGCGCGCTTTGACGTCGATCAGCTTAAGGCGCGGGTTCGACCCCGCCATGGCGTGCCGCTGGAAGAAGGTCTCGCCGCCGATCCCTTCGGGCGCGCGGATGATCGAGGTCGGCCGGTCTGCCACATGGGGCAAAATCCGCTCGGCGGCCGCCTCGTAATATCGGGCCAAGTCCGCCTTTGTGATCGCCGGCCGGTCGCCGAGCGCGGGCCACAGCACCTTGTCGGGGCTGGAGATGGTCACCCCCGCCACGACCACCTTGCCGGGCTTGCTGGCCGACCGCACCGTCGTCGTGGCCTTCTCGCCGTCGCCCATCTCCGTCGGCGATTGCGGCGCCTCGGTGACCTCGCCGGCCGTTTTGTCTTCTCGAAGACCCTTGAACGCCGCCTGCCGCAGCGAGCCGGATTCGGTATAGCCGCCATGCTCGACCTCGGCGACCAGCACCGGCTCGACCCAATGGATGTCCTTGGCCGCCTTTGGCGCGCCCGCCCCGGCGAAGGGCGACCTGTCCGCCGCCACGCCCCTCAGCGCCGGAACAAGCGTCTTCGTCACCGCCTCGCCATAGCCGGTCCCGACCCGGCCGAGATAGCGCAGGCCCTTCTTGTCGCGCACCCCGACCAGCAGCGAGCGAAACCGCGTCCCGCCCTCCGACGACCAGCCGCCGATCACCACCTCGTCACGCCCTCGGCATTTGGACTTCAGCCAGGTCGAGGATCGGCCCGCGTGATAGGGGGCGTCCAGCTTCTTGGAGATCACCCCCTCCAGATCCATCCGACAGGCGCTCTCCAGCACCGCCTGCCCGGTCGAGGCGAAATGTTCGACGTAGCGCAGCCTCGCTGTACCCGCCTTTCCGATCCTGTCCACATAGGCCTGCAGTCGCGCCTTGCGATGCGACAGCGGCAGCTTGCGCAAATCTTCCGCCCCCTCGAACAACAGGTCGAAGGCGAAATAGACCAGGCCGCCTGTCTTCTCGTCCGAGATCGCGGCTTGCAACGCGCCGAAGTCCGGCATGTGATCGTCGTCCAGGGCGCACAGCTCGCCGTCGATCACCGCATCGGGCCAGGTCGCCGCATCCGCCGCCAGATCCGGGAAACGGTCGCTCCAGTCCAGACCCTTGCGCGTCCGCAACACCGCCCGACCGCCGCCCACGCCGATCTGGATGCGATAGCCGTCGAACTTGATCTCGTGCGCCCAGCCCGCGCCGCCCGGCGGATGATCGGCGACCTTGCACAGCTGGATCGGCGCGAAGGCCGGCGGCGTCTTCGCCTTCGCCGCCGCCTTCGACGGCCGGGGCTTGGCCGGACTTTTACGCCCCGTCGGCTTGGACGCCGTCCATTCCTTGGTTCCGTCCGCGATCTCGGCCAGCGACCGCCCCGTCGTCACCGAGGCGTCGATCTCGGCCAGGGCGTCGCCCTCGCCCGCCACGGCGAAGTCATCCTTCTCCTTCAGCAGCAGCCAGTTGTTGCGCTTGGACGGCTTGCCCCGGTCGCTCTTCAACCGGATCAGCGCCCATTTGCCCTTCAGCCGCTCGCCGTGAAGGATCATCTTGATCTGACCCTTGGCCCAGGCCGCCGCCAGATCGGGCTCCTGCGGCTCCCAGGTGCCGACGTCCCACATCTGCACCGTGCCGGCGCCGTAGTTGCCGTCGGGGATCGTGCCCTCGAACGATCCGTAATCCAGCGGATGATCCTCGACCTCGACCGCCAGACGCTTCACCGCCGTGTCGCGCGACGGCGCCTTGGTCACGGCCCAGGATTTCAGCACCCCGTCCGCCTCGATGCGGAAATCATAATGCAGCCGCGTCGCCGCATGACGCTGGATAAGATAGCGGAAGCCGCCCTTCGCGCGCTTGCCCTTGGCGCCCTTCGGCTCCGGCGTTTCGCCGAACCGGCGCTTGGCCTGATAGGTCTTCAGTTCACCGCGCATAGGGGCGTAATCCGCCCCGCGCCAAAGCGTTGCCTCAGCGACAGAAGCGCGTGTCGGTCGCCTCCAGGTGCAGGTGGTCGTGATGGACGGCGTTGTAGTCGGGGCTCAGCGTCGTGCCGAAGATGCGGCAGGCGTCGTCGCGGATGCGGCGCAGGAATCGCGCCTCGGCCGTGTCGCCCGACCAGTCCCTGGTCACGGTGATGCGCCGCCCGTCCCTCAACCGCACCCCGGCGAAGTCGAGCGCCGCCGCCTGGGCATGGGCGCTGATCCGGTTCGACCCCACGCCGTTGTTCACGTTTCGACAGGCGTAAGCGCCCATATGATCGATCTGGACCACGTCCGAGCCCAGGATTTCGCGCGCCGCCGGCTCCAGCGACTGCCTGCGCCAAATGCTCAGCGCCAGCGCCGTCTGGCACGTCATCTCCACATCGCCCGGCGTCATGCGCGCCACCGTCCCCAGATCCGCGCCCAGCACTCCGCCCTGATGCAGGCCGCAGGTCGCGGTGTTCTGGCGATCCGGCACGGGGCTGAACCGCACGCGCGCGGCGTTCAACTCGGCCAGGCACCGGCCCAGATCGCTCCCCTCGCGCACGACCAGGGCCTGGGTCCCGCCGTCGATGGCCCGATCCACCAGCCCGCCGACCAGCGGGGCCTCCGTCCGCGACGGATAGGGCGAGGACGGCCGCAACGGCTCGGGCGGCCGCCGCACGCAACCACTGAGGACCAGCACGACGCCGAGGGCGATCAGAAGGGGCGACAGGCGTGAGGGGGATAGCATGGTCGGGACGCTATCTGATTCCCGCCTCCTCCGTGGTCACGACGCGGAGAGCCGCCTATCGGCGGTCTTCCGACGCCCCCTTGGCCCGGCATCGATCCGAGCAGAACCGCACCTGATCCCAGTCCCGCGCCCACTTCTTGCGCCATGTGAACGACAGCCCGCAGGCGACGCAGACCTTGGTCAAAAGATCGGCCTTGGCCGGCGCCGTGCCCAGATTGACGTGCTTTCGGGCCATGTCGCTCGCTCAACGAAAAAGGGCGGCCCCGTCGGAGCCGCCCCTGATCGTATCAGCTGTCCAGGAAGGACCGCAGTTTGCGCGACCGGGACGGGTGCTTCAGCTTGCGCAGCGCCTTGGCCTCGATCTGACGGATGCGTTCGCGGGTGACCGAGAACTGCTGGCCGACCTCTTCCAACGTGTGGTCGGTGTTCATGCCGATGCCGAAACGCATCCGCAGAACCCGCTCCTCGCGCGGCGTCAGCGAGGCCAGAACCCGCGTGGTGGTCTCACGCAGGTTCGACTGGATGGCGGCGTCGATGGGCAGGACGGCGTTCTTGTCCTCGATGAAGTCGCCCAGGTGGCTGTCTTCCTCGTCGCCGATAGGCGTTTCCAGAGAGATCGGCTCCTTGGCGATCTTCAGGACCTTGCGCACCTTCTCCAGCGGCATGGCCAGCTTTTCGGCCAGTTCTTCCGGCGTCGGCTCGCGGCCGATCTCATGCAGCATCTGGCGGCTGGTGCGGACGATCTTGTTGATCGTCTCGATCATGTGCACCGGGATGCGGATGGTGCGCGCCTGGTCGGCGATGGAGCGGGTGATCGCCTGACGGATCCACCAGGTGGCGTAGGTCGAGAACTTGTAGCCGCGCCGATACTCGAACTTGTCGACCGCCTTCATCAGACCGATGTTGCCTTCCTGAATCAGGTCCAGGAACTGCAGGCCGCGGTTGGTGTATTTCTTGGCGATGGAGATGACGAGGCGCAGGTTGGCCTCGACCATTTCCTTCTTGGCCTGGCGGGCTTCGCGTTCGCCCTTCTGCACCGTCTGGACGATGCGGCGATAGTCGTCGATGGGCAGGCCGGCTTCCAACGCCACGGCGGCGACGTCGGAACGGATAGTCGCGATCTGGCTGGCTTCGTTGTCGCTGAACTTGGTCCAGCGCACGCCCTGTTCCTTGATCCGCTCGGTCCAGGTCGGGTCCAGTTCGGCGCCGAAATAGGCCTTCAGGAACTCGGGCCGCGAAATGCCGTAGCTGTCGGCCAGACGCAGCAGGCGGCCTTCCAGACCGATCAGGCGCTTGTTGATCGCGTAAAGCTGCTCGACCAGCGCCTCGATGCGGTTGTTGTTCAGCTTCATCGTCTTCAGACGGTCCGAGATGGACAGCGTCAGCGCCTGATAGGCCTTCTCGTCCTTGGCGCTCAGGACCTCGCCCTTAAGACGCACCTGAACCAGCTTGTCCTGCAGAGCGCGGAAGGCGCCGAAGTCGGCGGCGATCAGATTCAGGACCTCCATCACCCCGTCGCGCAGCTCGGCTTCCAGCGCCGAGATGGACATGCCGCCGCCGTCGTCGAAGTCGTCGTCGTCCTCGTCGTCGGATTCAGGCTTCTCTTCCGCCGCTGGCTTTTCCTCGGCCTCGTCCTCCTCGCCCTCGGGCTGTTCGGCGCCGGGGACGGAAGACGGGTTCAGCACGCCATAGGTCGCGTCCAGGTCGATGACCTCGCGCAGCAGGATGCGGTTGTTCTCAAGCTCGTCGCGCCACACCATGATGGCCTCGAACGTCAGGGCGCTTTCGCACAGGCCCGAGATCATGGCGTCGCGACCGGCTTCGATCCGCTTGGCGATGGCGATTTCGCCCTCGCGGCTCAGCAGTTCGACCGAACCCATCTCGCGCAGATACATCCGCACCGGGTCGTCGGTGCGGTCATAGGCGGCCTTGGCCGGGGTTTCGGCGACGCCGGTGGAGGCGGCGGCGGCGACGTCGGTGGACTGCTGCTCCTGCGCGTCCTCTTCGGCCTCGACCACGTTGACGCCCATTTCCGACAGCATGGCCAGGGTGTCCTCGATCGCGTCGGGGGTCACCTCTTCGGACGGCAGGACCTTGTTCAGCTCCTCCATCGTCACATAGCCGCGCGCCTTGGCTTGCTTGATGAACTTCTTGACGCCGGCGTCGGTCAGATCGAGCAGGGGCCCGTCGGTCGAAACCTCGGCGTCCTGCGTCTCGGTCTGTGCGTTCATAGTCAGTCTGTCTCCAGCCGGAGGGGGTGATCAATCCGCCCCGGCGAAAAATACAATGCCTGGCGAGGCGTAAGGTTACGCGCCCGCGCTGTCTTCCCAAATCGTCCCGGCTTTGATCGCACGGCGAAGCGCATCCCGCTCGGCCTTCAGCCGGCGGAACGCCTCATCCTGCCCAGGCACGCCACGCGCCTGGGACAAGGCGTCCTCCAACGCCGCTACGCGGGTTGAAGCGTCGAACGCCTGCGACCATCGGACCCTTGCCTCGGCGAGGGGCGCATTTGCGGCCAGGAATGGCGCGCCGGACTTCGCCGCCGCCTTCTCGACCTCGCGCACTAAGGCATCATGACCCGATTGCGCCAGATGGCGTCGCAGGGCGGCGGAGTCAAGGCGCGCCCGCGTCAATCGTCGCGCAACCAGTTTTCGACCCGCAGACCGGGCACACGCGAGAACTCGCGTTCATTGTCGGTGACGAGGATGCAATCTAGCGCCAAGGCATGAGCGGCGATCAGCAGGTCATTGGCGCCGATAGGCTGACCACTTTTGTGCAAATCGGCGCGAATGTCGCCATACACCTGATCGGCCGGCGCATCCCAAGCCCTGACCGACAAGCCAGAAAGCACCCTGTCTAACTGAGCGGCCAAGCGCGCCGAGCCAGACTTGGCGACACCAAACCTCAACTCGGCGACGACAATCAAGCTGACGCAGATATCGCCTGTGCCGACCATAGCCATACGCTGCCCGACTGGACCTAGCGGATCATACATCAGGTCCGACACCGCATTGGTGTCCAGCATATAGCCGCTCAAAGATCGACCGGCTCAGGCAGAGGATCGTTGATCGAGTCGAGGCGCTCTTCGAGAGGCTCCATCGTCGCCAACACGGAGAGCAACCGCTCGACCGATCCCAAGGCAGGTCCGGCTTGTTCGATGATCAACCGCCCGCCTTCCTGACGAACCACCGCGTCGGTTGGGACTGACACGCCGCTGGGCAGATGGACGACCTGATGGTCGCCGTCTCGCGTGATCCTGACAGGTTGAGAACCATCCATAGTTTGATCCTAACCTATACAGCGCCAACACCCAACGACTTGTCAGTGCAAGGTGGCCGTATCTGTCCAGATTTCGCCGCTGGATATGAAGCGGTCCAAGGCGTCACGTTGTCCCTTCAAACCAATGAACGCCTGGCTATCGAAGCTTTCCTCGGACTTCATTTCATTCATCGCTCGACTGAGCGCCATGGACTGAAGCAGGACATCCACTGCGCGGCTCAATCCCGCCGCTGCAACTTCAAGCGATGCGGCGCTGTCCAAAAACGGGGCATGGGCTATTGCGGCAGTGCGGTCTATCCGCCTGAGCGTTTCCTCATGTCCCATTGCCAATAGTCGTGACCTCAGCAGACCATTGCTCATCGCCTGCGCTTCATAGGTCAGCCTCACGAGATCGCTGACCAAACGATCAAGGCCGACGTCGCCGAAGCTTTGGGTCGCTAATGTTTCGCCACGTTCATTGACGGTGTCAGGATGAGCGATCAGACCTTCCACAATGGCAGCCAAGACCGGACGAGGCGCACGCGCCAAGGTGATGGCAGCAGCGCGCGCCTCCGGCGTCACGTCCATGATCGGAGCCATCGATCGAGCTTTTCGGTCCCTGTAAATGACCCTATTCGCGGCTCTTTTTTCTTCAGGTGAAGGGCGAACCCGCTGATAGAAGGCACCTACGAGAAAGTCTTTGTAGGTCCTAGCCAAGTCGGGATCGGCGATGGTCGCTGCTGCTTTACGTAACCGAACCAGAAGACCCGCTTCCTTCTCGGGCGTATCGAGAGCCCCAACCTCGGCCATCTCCCGGTCGAGCAGCATTCGCGAAAATGGAGTGGTTACACCCATCGCTTCACGCAGCGCCGGCGCACCTTTCTCCCTCAACATATCATCTGGGTCTTGCCCGCCGGTCAGCGTCACAAACCGAAAGCTGCGTTCAGGCTTCAAAAGCGGCAGTGCGCGTTCCACAGCACGGAAGGCTGCCCTTTGCCCTGCCGGATCGCCATCAAAACAAAGGATAGGTTCCGAGCTGACTCGCCATAGCAGCGCCATCTGCTCCTCGGTCAGGGCCGTGCCCATTGGCGCGACGGCCGGCAGGCCCGCGCGCTGGCAGGCGATGACGTCCATATAGCCCTCGACCACGATGATGGCCTGGTCGTTCTTGGATTCCGCCCCCAGAATGCGCCGCGCCTCGGGCAGGCCGTAGAGGGTCGCCCCCTTGTGAAACAGCGGGCTTTCCGGGCCGTTCAGATATTTGGCCCGGTCATCGGGGTTCATCGCCCGGCCGCCGAAGCTGACGGTCCGCCCGCGCGCATCCAGGATGGGGAACATCAGCCGGTCGCGGAAGCGGTCATAGGGCTGGCCGCCGCTCTCGGGCGCGATCAACAGCCCGGCCTCAACGAGGTCAGCGGGCTTGGCGCCGCGCTGGATCAGCGCCTGCTTCAGCCCCTCGCGGTCATTGGGCGCATAGCCCAGGCCGAACCGCTCCCACTGATCCTCGGGCAGGCCGCGCTTTTCCAGATATTCCCGCGCCGCCTTGCCGGGCGTGCGGCGCAGGTTGGCGGCGAACCATTTCTGGGCCAGGTCCATCCAGTCCGACAGACCCGCCCGCTTCTGCTCGCGCTCGGCCTCCTTGGGGTCTTCGGCGGGAAGCTGCATCCCCGCCTCTCCCGCCAGCCGCTGCACCGCCTCGACGAAGCTGAGCCGTTCCGTCTCCTGCAGGAAACTGATGATGTCGCCGTGCTTGCCGGACGAGAAGTCGTGAAAGAAGCCTTTGTCGTCATTGACGAAAAACGACGGCGACTTCTCCTTCGAGAAGGGCGACAGGCCCACGTATTCGCGACCCTGACGTTTCAGCTTCACCGTCCGCCCGATCACGTCGGACGGCCGAAGGCGGGCCTTCAGTTCATCGATGAATCTTTCGTCGAAACGCACCCGGCGATCCTTAGGGCCTGCGGGCCTCTGCGTCGATATCGGGCCGATCAGGCGGTCCGTCCAGTCATCCCCCGATAGCCGAACGAACCGCCGCATCGCAGAAGGCGTAAACCGCAGCGTCCCCCAACGCCTTGGCTTAACGAAGTCCTAACGCCTCGCGGACCCGCATCTGACGTCGAGAGCCCGCCGCTGTCGAGAGGCCGACAAGCTTCACCGTAACGATCAAGGCAAGACTGTGTCTTTTGCGCCGCGCACGGTTTGACTCAACGCGGACCGAAAGGAACGATCTTGTTGGCGCCGTCGTGCCCGATATCGGCCGATCCCAGGTAGGCTATGCCCGACCTCAGGCACCAGTATCGAACGATCTCTTCCGGCGTTTGCCCAAAATCGGGATCATTCTCCGGAATGTCGGAGACGCGCCCGAGGCGAATTCCCGCGACCCGCTTCATACTGTCCTGCCCCGTCAGATGAAACATCATGCGGTCGATGCGATAAGCGGCCTCGGCCACCTCCTCCAGCATCAGCACATGGCCGGTCAGGTCCGGCTCCAGAACCGTGCCGAGCAGTTGGTCGATGATGGTCAGGTTGAAGGCGACGGCGGGACGCGGATCATCGGCCAGCGACGGTTCGATCCAGTCGCCGCGCCCGGTGGTCAGCCAGGCGACGGCGCCCGCAGCCGTCTCGTCATGGCGCACGGAATCCGAGGCCATCGGCCCGTGGGCCAGATGCTGGAACCCGGCCTTGTACATTCCGGCCAACAGACTGCCGGCGTCGGAATAGCCGAGATAGCGTTTCTTGCGGGCTGTGGCGTTCAGCCGGGGAATGACGGATTCTGCGATGCGGCAAGACCCGTATCCACCGCGTGCGAACCAGATGGCGTCGATGCGCGGGTCATTGGCGAATTCGACAAAAGCGTCGGCCCGCGCCCGGTCGTCGCCCGCGAAATGGCCGTGCTTAAGGAAACAGGCGGGATGAAAGACCACCGCCACATCGCCGTCGGGATGGTGTTGGGCGAACCAGGTGTTGACGGCGTCCGCCCGTTCTCGGGAAAAGCGCGAACTGGCGCAGACGACGCCGATCTTGAACTTCCGGCTCACGCCTCCGCCTCCCGCGCGCCCTGAATCCCCTTTTGCGGGTCGATCATCGCCAATGCGGTCTTGCGGGGATCGCGTTCCGGGGCCACGACGTCTCCTGACGGATTCATTTGCACTTGCAGGCGCCGCCGTCGGGCGCCGACGGCATTCCTATCGCACCATGACCGACAGCGCCTCCTACTTCTTCTGCGGCATCGGCGGATCGGGGATGCTGCCCCTGGCCATGATCGTCCAGGCGCGCGGGAACGCCATCGAAGGCTCCGACCGCGCCCTGGATCAGGGCCGCACGCCCGAGAAATTCGACTGGCTGCGCGCGCACGGCGTGACCCTGCATCCGCAAGACGGATCGGGCGTCACCCGCGCCAGCCAGCAGGTCATCGCCACCGGCGCCATCGAGGAGACGGTGCCCGACATCGGCGCGGCCCGCCGCGTCGGCGCCCCGATCCAGACCCGGCCCGAACTGCTGAGCCAGTTGTTCAACGCCGCCCAGACCTCGGTCGGCGTGGCCGGCACGAGCGGCAAATCCACCATCACCGGCATGATCGCCTGGATTCTGCATCAGACCGGCCGCAACCCGACCGTCGTGAACGGGGCGGTGATGAAGAACTTCGCCGATGCCGACCATCCGTTCGCCAGCGCCCTGATCGGAGGACCGGATCTGTTCCTGGCGGAGGTGGACGAAAGCGACGGCTCCATCGCCCGCTACGACCCAACTGTCGCGGTCGTCTCCAACATCTCGCTGGACCATAAGTCGATGGAGGAGTTGCGCGACCTGTTCGGCGGCTTCACCGCACGGGCGGCGACGGCGGTGCTGAACCTGGACAACCCCGAGACGGCGGCCCTGGCCCAGACGCTTGCGCCCGGCAAGGCCATCACCTTCGGCCTGGGCGAGGAAAAGGCCGACCTGTCCGCCCACGACCTGCAGCCCCTGCCGACGGGAATGAAGTTCCGCCTGATCGAGGGCTGGAGCGAATATGACGCCGTGCTGAACGTGCCCGGCGCCCATAATGTCGCCAATGCTCTGGCGGCGCTGGGCGCGGTCAAGGCGCTGGGCGTGCCGGTGGGCGAGGCGGTCAAGGCGCTGGAGACCTTCGCCGGCATCCGCCGCCGCATGGAGGTGGTCGGCACGGCGAACGGCATCACCGTCATCGACGACTTCGCCCATAACCCGGACAAGATCGCCGCCACGCTGAAGACGCTGCACGCCTTCGACGGCCGGTTGCTGATCCTGTTTCAGCCGCACGGGTTCGGCCCGCTGAAGCTGATGAAGACCGAGTTCACCGAGGGCTTCGCCGGTCTGATGCGCCCAGACGACGTGCTGCTGATGCCCGAGCCGGTCTATTACGGCGGCACCACCGACCGCAGCGTGGGGTCGCAGGACATCGCCTCCGGCGTCCGCGCCGCCGGCCGCCAGGCCGAGGCCCTGCAGACGCGCGGGGACTGCGGCGACCGGATCTTGGCGATCGCCAAGCCGGGCGACCGGATCATCGTTATGGGCGCGCGCGACGACACCCTGTCCACATTCGCGGCCGAGCTATTGGATCGACTGAAATAACCGTTCATCCCGGCGAAAGCCGGGACCCAGTCCTTTCGCAAGCCATGACGCCTAGGATCGACAGCTTGCCAGACGCATCGGGCTTGAGCATCCAAAGCGCTGGGTCCCGGCTTTCGCCGGGATGAGCGGAAACGTCAGTAAACGTCGCGGCGGTAGCGTCCACCTTCCAGCATGGTCAGCACCACGTCCGCGCCCAGCGCGCTTTCCAGCGCGGCATGCACGCCTTGCGACATCCCTTCCAGGCTGCCGCACACATAGATCGCCGCACCGCGCGCGACCCAGGCACGCAGTTCGTCGGCTGTAGCCGCGACGAGGTCCTGCACATACCGCCCGTCGCCGGGATCGCGCGAGAAGCTCCGGTTCAGCCGCTTCAGCACGCCCGAAGCCAGCCAGGCCTGAAGCTCCGCATCGAAGAAGGCGTCGTGCGCCTGGGTTCGTTCGCCGAACAGCAGCCAGGCTCCGCCCGTCGCCGTCCGCGCCTTCAGATGCGCCCGCAGGCCCGCGATGCCGGTGCCGTTGCCGATCAGAATCATCGGCGTGGCGTCATCCGGACCATGGAAGCTGCGGTTGGGGCGTAACCGCATCCCGATCTCGTCGCCGAGCGCCAATCCTTGCGTCAGCCAGCCCGAGGCCAGGCCGGGCGTCCCGTCGGGATGGCGCATCAGGCGGATCAGGAACTCCACCCGGCCGTCCGACGGCAGGGAGGCGATGGAATATTCGCGCGAGCCGGGCGTGGCGCCGTCCCGCTCCGGCAGGCCGATCTCGGCGATGTCGCCGGCCGACCAATGGGGCGCCTCGCCCACGGCCTCGAACGCCAGATGCCAGGCCTCGCCGCCCGGACTGCCGGGATTGACCAGCGTCCGTTCGACCAGCCGCCAGGGGTCGTAGGCCGGCGGGGTCCAGTCGGGGGCCGTCACGCTGCCGGTGATCTGGTTCAGCTGATGCTGCCAGTGACGGATGGCGCCGGCCTCGCCATTGTCGACCTCGACCATGTCGAACAGGGGTTCGGCGCCCGCGCGCCGCAGCCAGCCGTCCACCGCATGGCCGAAGCCGCAGAACTGGTCATAGCTGCGGTCGCCCAGGGCCAGCAGGCCGAACCGCAGGGAGCCTAGTTCGGCGCCGACCGTCATCGTCTTCCTGACGAAACGGGCGGCGGTGTCGGGCGGATCGCCCTCCCCCGTCGTGGAGACGATCAGCAAGGCCCGGTCCGCCGTCTTCAGCGTCTCAATATCCAGATCGGCGAAGGACAGCACCCGCGCACCCACGCCGCCGTCGCCCAGCGCCCGCGCCGTCATCCAGGCCAGTTCCTCGGCAAAGCCCGTCTGGCTGGCGAAGGCGACCAGGATGGGCCGTCCCTGCCCCGATCCACCCGAAGCCATGGCGTCGGAGCGAGCGCGGGCCAGGGTCGCCGCGCGCCGTTCGCGCCAGACCGTCACGGCGATCAGGGCCAGCCAAAGCACAACCGCCCCGACCGCCCACAGCCAGCGCTGCGGATCGGCTGTCACCCCGGCCGATCTCCGTCGGGATCGTCCATCATGGCGGCGAAGGCCGGCGTCATCCGCTCGACCGGCCCGCGCTCGGTGCGCTCGACGAAGTGGGCGGCCAGACCTGCCGCCTCGGCGTAGTCCGGCCCTTCGAACGGCCCCATGACCGTCAAGGCCGTGGCGTAGGCGTCCGCCATCATGGCCGAGGCGTGCAGGACGGTGACGGAGGTCAGGTTGCTGTTGACCGGACGGCCGGTCGAGCCGTCCAGAGTGTGGGGATAAAGCCGCCCGTCATGCACGAAGGCGCGGCGGTAATCGCCGCTGGTCGCCACGGCCAGGTCGAACAGGGCCGCCACCGTGCGCGGCGCGGGGCTGTCCTCGACGCGCTCGATCTCGACCCACCAGGGCTGGGCATCCGGCTTGACGCCGCGCCCCTTCAGCTCGCCGCCGATCTCGATCAGGTGAGAGGTCGCCCCCATGGCCGTCAGCCGGTCCGACACCCGGTCCACCGCATGGCCCTTGGCGATGCCGGAGAAGTCCAGCTTCATCCCGCCCATCTGCATAACGCCGCGCGCATCGGGATTCAGCCGCAGCTTTTGCCAGCCGGACACCGCCATGGCCGCCGCGATCTCTTCCTCGGACGGCATGGGCAGCAGGGCCGAGCGCGGTCCGGGCGGCCCGAACCCCCACAGATCCACCAGCGCGCCCAGGGTCGGATCGACCGCCCCGTTCGTCTCGTCGCCCAGGGTCATGGCCGCATCCAGCAGATCCCAGAACGGCTGGGACACCGCCCAGAAGCCGGCCGGCGCGGTGTTGAAGCGGCTGATCTCGCTGGACGGCTCCCACGGGCTGAACAGGCCGACGACGGCCGCCAGTTCCTGCTCGACGGCGTCGCGAACGGCCGCTTCGCCGACGCCGGGCGGGGCGATGACGCGCGCGCTCCAGGTCGTGCCCATGGTCTGGCCGTCCAGCGCATGGATCAGATCGCTGGGCGGACGCGGCGGCGCGCCCTCGATCAGGGGCACCAGGACGCGATTGTCGGCCCGGTCCGCAAGCGGACCGGGCTCGCCGATGACGACGGCGGAGGGCGCGGCGCGAGAACCGCGCGAGAAGGGGGTGTCGGACATCCCGCTCGCTTAGGGCAGGACTTCCACCGACGCCACATAGCTGGCGCTGGACCCGAGCGTTTGGCCCTGCCCCGCCGTGCGGACCGAGGCGTTCAGCCAATACATGCCGGCTGCCGGCCATGTGATGGTGAAGGCGCCGTCGGCGCCGGTCGTCACCGTCGATTCCTCGGGATTGTCGCGATAACGGATCGCCCCACGCGCCACCGTGACCTCGAGGCCCGAAGCCGGCTGGCCGTTGTTCAGCAGCTTGAAGGTGGCCGGCTCGCCCGCGACCAGATCGTTGGGGTGGGTGACGGGAACCAGCTCCAGCCCCTCGCCGGTCGTCTTGAAGACCGTTTCGGTGGGGTTGTTCAGGGTGACGAAGGTCTCGATCCGGCTGGCGGTGCGGGTCGCCTGGACGTCGGTCGCGCCCGCCGGCAGGGCGGCGGGGTATTCGGCGGCGGTCCCGCGCCAGCGCTTCTGCTCGCCGTTCAGCTTGTAGCTGGCCATCACGCCGCTCATGACATTGGCGATCTTGTAGGTGCCGTTCTGCGTCAGATGGACGTCGAAGGTGGAACGATACTGACCCTGCATCGCGTGTTCGGGCTGAACCGCCGAACCGTCCGGCGCCGTGATGGTCAGGCCAGTCATCCGCATGGCGGCGTGGTCGGGGTCGAATACCTTGTTGGACATGCCGGCGTCGAAGCCGACCCAGGCGTCGGTTCCCGACAGGGTGGTGGCGGTCGGCGCCATCCAGGCGCGGTGGGCCTGGGCCGCCATCGGCGCCGCCAGGGCGGCGGCGAGCGTCAGAAGGGCGATCGTCTTCTTCATGGTCGTGATCCTCAGCGAGAGACGGCGACGCGCACGGCGCCCAGTTCGGTGGAGCCGGTTCCGGCGCCGGTGTTCGCCGCGCCCCAGCGGAAGGGCACGCGCACGACCTCGCGGCCGCCCAGTTCGCGGGCCGCCTCGACGACGATGTTGTACTGGCCCGGCTGCAGGCCGGCCAGGCGCGCGCCCGGCACGGTGAC
>NZ_DALZQC010000024.1:0-34574 GCF_032017145.1 Brevundimonas sp. | reverse complement strand
GACGCCCGCGACTTCGGCCCGGCCTGCGTCCAGCCGACGCCGCGCGTGCAGACGATCTATTCCTCGGACCTGGGCCGAACCAGCGAGGACTGTCTGACGTTGAACGTCTGGTCGCCGACCGACGCGCAAAAGGCGCCGGTCATCGTCTGGATTCACGGCGGCGCCCTGGTCGCCGGGTCGAGCCGCGAGACCCTGTATGACGGCGCGCGCCTGGCGTCCGAAGGCGTGGTGGTGGTGTCGATCAACTATCGACTGGGCGTCCTGGGCTATCTGGCCCATCCGGCGCTCAGCGCCGAATCGCCCGAGGGGCTGTCCGGCAACTATGGGCTGATGGACCAGATCGAGGCCCTGCGGTGGGTCCGGCGCAACATCGCCGCCTTTGGCGGCGATCCCCAGAACGTCACCATCGCCGGTGAATCCGCCGGCGGCCTCAGCGTCGTCTATCTGATGGCGTCGCCGCCCGCGCGCGGCCTGTTCGCCAAGGCCATCGCCCAGAGCGCCTATATGATCTCGACGCCCGAGCTGAAGACGGCCGGGCATGGCGCCCCGTCGGCCGAGGACGCGGGCGCGCGCCTGGCCCGAACCCTTCAGGCGCCCAGCGCCCGCGTGCTGCGGTCGATGGACGCCCAGACCCTGACCGACGCGGCCGCTGTGGCGGGCTTCTCGCCCTTCGCCGTGGTGGATGGTCGAATCCTGCCCCGGCAGTTGGTGGACATCTTCGATCGCGGCGAACAGGCGTCCGTCCCAGTTCTGGCCGGGTTCAACAGCGGCGAAATCCGCTCGCTGAAGATGCTGGCCCCGCCGACGCCGTCGTCGCCCGCCGAGTACGAACGGATCATCCGCGAGCGGTACGGTGATCTGGCCGACGCCTTCCTGGCCCTCTATCCGGCGTCCGACATGGCCGAGAGCATTCTGGCGACGACCCGCGACGCCCTCTATGGCTGGACCTCCGAACGGCTGGTCCGATCGCAGACCGCGCTTGGCCGTCCGTCCTTCCTCTACTCTTTCGACCACGGCTATCCAACGGCCGACGCGGCGGGCCTGCACGCCTTCCACGCCAGCGAACTGCCCTATATGTTCGGACGGCTGAACCGCACGCCGCCGCTGTGGCCCAAGATTCCCGACACGGCGCAGGAGACGGCCCTCTCGGACGCCATGGTCGGCTACTGGACCCGCTTCGCCCGCTCTGGCGCGCCGGGAGGGGCCGCCGACGCCACATGGCCCGCCTACGGCGACGACGCCGGCTATCTCCTCATCCAGACCGCGCCCAAGGCCGCGACCCATCTGTCGCCCGGCATGTTCGCCTTGCACGAGCAGGCCATGTGCCGCCGTCGCGCTGACGGCGGACAGCCCTGGAACTGGAATACGGGCCTGGCGTCACCCGTGCTGACGCCAGCCGCCGCCTGTCGCCGGGAGATGGGCGGCGCTTCCTAAATCGTCCCGGTGCTGACGGTTGTCGGCGGGCCTTTCAGCCGGCGATTTGGCCGCCTAATCCGTGGTCATCGCGCACCGCTTCAGTAACCGGCGTCAGGCTGGGGGGCGGACAACCCGCATTCTACCACCGCCTGCTCAGCGTCAGGCGCGCGGTGCGGGGCGCCTGCGGATAGATTTGGGAGAAGCCGCCCGTGATGAAGATGGTCTCGTCGGTGACGTTGTCGAGGTTCAGCCGCACCTCATAGCCTTCGCCGAACCCATAGGCGGCGTTCAGGTGCAGCCGCGTGTAGGCCGGCAGATCGAGCGTGTTGCTGGTGGTGGCCGCCTGACTGGAGGCGTGGAAGACGCCGCCGCCGAGGGTGAGACCTTCAAGCGCGCCTTCGAAAGCCCAGGAGGTCCACAGGGCCGCCTGATGGTCCGGGACGCCGGCCAGCCTGTTGCCGACGATGAAGCTGTCGGTGTCTTCGACGATCTGGCTGTCGCTGTAGGCGTAGGAGGCGACGATGGTCCACGGATCGAGCGGTCGTGCCGACACTTCCGCCTCGACGCCCCGCACGCGGATCTCTCCGGCCTGGATGACCAGGTTGAAGTCGATGGGGTCGGCGACGACGGCGTCGGTCTTGGTGATCTCGAAGGCGGACAGGGTGAGTTCGGCGCGGCCGTCGAAGGCCAGCGCCTTGGTCCCGATCTCGAACTGCTCGCCTCGGGTGGGCTTGGGCGTCAGGCCGCTATCGAGCAGGCCGGCGTCCCCTTCGTTGCGCGAGGAGCGGGCCCAACTGCCGTAGATCGACCAATCCGGCGTGACCAGATAGGTCAGGCCGGCGCGCGGCGAGAAGGGCCGATCGGTGCGGCTGACGCCCGGGTCGAGGAAGTCCGCGGTGAAGGCGTAGGTCCGAACCTCCTCCAGCCGTCCGCCCAGCAACAGGCGCCAGTTGTTCCAGGCGATTTCGTCCTGAACATAAAGGCCGGTGGAGGTGTATTCGTAATGGCTGTCGCCGACCGGAAGGTAGGACGTCGGGCGTCCGGTGCGGATGGGATTGAGCAGGTCGATCGGCTGGCCATAGGCGATCTGGCCGTTGAGATAGGACAGGGCGTCGCGGCTGTGATCGAGGCCGATCAGCAGCCGGTGGGCCAGGGGACCGGTGACGATCCGGCCGTAAAGCTCGGCCTGGAGCGTCAGATCATCCTGGGTCTCGTCATAGCTGATGAAGCTGCGGTTGACGGTCGTGCCGGATAGGGGCGGGAAGCCGTAGTTGAAGAACTGCTCCTCGGGCACGTCCACCGCAGAGACGAAGCCGCCCAGCCTCAGGCGCCAGTCGGCGTTCAGGCGGCGGTTGAACTCCAGGCCGGCGACCCATTGCTCCTTCTTTATCCGCATGAAGTCCTCGCCGTAGTTGCGGCTGACCGGCTGATCGAGGAAGGCGGCGTTGGCGCCGAAGCCGCGGTCGAAGGCGGCGTCGCGCTTCAGATACTCCAACCGGGCCAGAAGGTTGGTGTCGGCGTCGGGGCGCCATTCCACGACCGGCGAGATGTAGAACTGCGTGTTGTCGACCAGATCGCGATAGCTGTCGGCGTTCTCATAACCGACGTTCAGGCGCGCCAGCACCTTGCCGTCGGCGGTCATCGGCGCGTTCACGTCCAGACCGCCGCGCCAGTAGTCGTGCGAGCCGCCGACGACGAATGCCTCGCCGCCGGACCAGCCATAGGGGCGTTTGGAGACGAAGTTGACGACGCCGCCCGGCTCGAAACGCCCGTAGAGGGCCGATGCGGGGCCTTTCAGAACCTCTATGCTTTCCACGCCCTGCAGGTCGATCTCGGGCTGGCTCACCGACTGGCGGAAGCCGTCGCGCAGGGTCGAGATGTTCTGGAAGCCGCGAATGCGGAAACGCTGGTTGCCTGAGAATCCGATGGTCCGCTGGACCCCGCTCACCGTCTCGGCGGCCTCGCCGATATTGGAGACGTTTCGCAGATCCAGCAGTTCGCGCGACACGATGTTGATCGTGAACGGCGTCTCCAGAACCGGGGCGCCCGTCTTGGTCGCGGTCTCGCCGGGCACGCGGCCGAGCGGGCGGCCGAAGACCGTGATGGCGTCCAGTTCGACGGCCTCGTCGTCAGCCGTGATGATCGGCGCTTCCTGGGCCAAGGCCGGCGTGGCGAGAAGGGCGGCGAGGCTGGCGGTGGCGAGAAGCGGTTTCATGGGTCCCCCGGACGAAATGGTCGGGCTTGTTATGCTATAACATTGTGTTTAGTCACCCCTGGGGACGGATTTTTCTGTCTCACACCGGACAGGGGCGGCGAGACATGCTGAGACGATCATTCCTGCTGGCCGCCGGCGCTTCGGCGCTCTCGGCCTGTTCGGACGGCCAGGCGGCGCGGCCTGAGGCGGGCGGCGCCGATGGGACGCCGATACCCCTCAAACATGCGCGCTATCTCAAGCTGGAGCGCCACGACGGCTACACAGTGGCGCGACTGCGGGCGCCCGTGGCGGATCAGAGCGGCGGCCAGGCGCAGGAGCAGGAGGCCGTGCTGGTGCTGGCGCCGCGCGAGGGCGCCGAGCCGCGCTTGCCCCCCGCGTTGCGGGACGCGACCGTTATCCGCACGCCCGTGATGCGGATCGCCGCCAACGCCAGTTCCGACGAAGCCTTCCTGGGCCAACTCGGCGTCAAGGACCGGCTGGTGGCGGTGGGCGGCCGGGTGTCTTTCGACGACGATGTGCGGCGCGGCGTCATAGAGGGCCACATCGGCCAGATTGGCTACAACTGGCACGCTCCGCCCAATCTGGACGTGCTGCTGGCCGCCCGGCCGGACGTCTTCCTGATGCGCCTGTCCGACCTGGCCCATACGCCCGTGCTTGATCGGGCCCGACGCCTGGGCGTGATCGTGGCGCCGACCTTCGCAGAGGATGAGCCCACCTATCTAGGACGGGCGGAATGGATTCGACTGCATGGATTGCTGACCGGGCGGGAGGCCGAGGCCGAGCGTCTGTTCGGCCAGATCGAGGCGAAGGTGGAGGCGCTGAGGGCGGCGGCCGCCCTTCGCCCCGCCGTCCCGATGCTGTGGGCCTATCCCGCCGGCGGCGATCGCTGGGTCGCCACCGTTCGTGGAGCCGAGCAGGCGTATCTTGCCGACGCGGGGGGGCGCAACCTGCTGGCGCGGCCGGAAGATCCGCGCAAATGGTCTTCGGAAACCCTGGCGACCGAACAAATCCTGCCGGTGGCGGATCAGGCCCAGGTCTGGATCGTCGGCGACCTGCACGCGGCCCCGCCGCGCAGCACGGTGGTGGAGGGCGTCTCGCCGGCGTTCCGCACCAACCGGTTGTTCGCCAATACGGGGCGCAGCAATCTCTCGGCCAACGCCTATGACTGGTACCAGACCGCCTTTGTCCGGCCCGACTGGGTTCTGGCGGACTTCGTGAAGGCGCTGCACCCGGACCTGGTCAGCGAACCTTTCCGCTTCCTCAAGCCTGTCGCTCGGGGCGCCTATCGATGACCTCCGCCTTCGCGCGGCCCGCGCTCATCGCAGGGGCTCTGGCTCTTGTTCTCCTGCTCGCGATCCTGGCCAGCCTGATGATCGGTCAGGTGATGCTGAGCCCCGGCGAGGTCCTGTCCGGCCTGGGCGCCGTCGGATCGGGGTCGATGGAGACGCGCATCGTCGTCGATCTTCGTCTGCCCCGGGTCCTGGCGGCCGTGATCGGCGGCGCGGCCCTGGGTCTGGCCGGGCTGCTGATGCAGACGCTTTTCCGCAATCCGCTGGCGGACGCCTGGTCACTCGGTCTGATGGCGGGGGGGCAGTTCGGCGCCGCCCTGGTCATCGTGGCCGGCGCAGTCGTCGGGCCCGGCTTTCTGATGGTTCTCACCGGGTTCGCGGGCCTGGGCGTCGTGGCCGGTTCGGTCCTGGGCACGCTCGGCGTGGCGATGGCCATGAGCGCCATGGCGCGCCGCGTGGGGGCTGTCACCCTGCTGGTCCTGGGCCTGATGCTGGGTTTCCTGGCCCAGGGCCTGATCAGCGTCTTTCTGCACTTCACCAACCGCAGCCAGGGACGGATCTTCGCGGCCTGGAACGACGCCACCTTCGCCAATGTGGTCTGGGGCGATTTCGTCACCCTGGCGCCGCTGTTGGCGCTCGGCCTGTTCGGAGCCGTGGTGCTGGCCAAGCCTCTGACGGCCCTTCTGCTGGGCGATGTCTATGCCGAGAGCCTGGGCGTGAACGTGCCGCGCCTTCGCCGGCTGGTGCTGGGAACGACAATACTGCTGGCGGCGCCCGTGACCGCCTTTTGCGGTCCCGTGGCCTTCGTCGGCCTGATCGTGCCGCATCTGGCGCGCGGCCTGATCGGTTCGGCGCGGATCGGGGCGCTGATCCCGGCGACCGCCTTAATCGGAGCGGTTCTGGCTCTGGCGGCGGATCTGGTGGTTCACCTGCCGTGGGAACAGCACTTCCTGCATCTCAACGCCATACTGGCGCTGATCGGCGCGCCGCTGGTGATCCTGCTGCTGCTGAAGTCGCGCAGTCTTCGCGGCGGGGAGGGCTGATGTACGCGATAGACGCTCTGCGGATCGGCTATGGGCGAAATGTCCTGTCGACGCTTGACCAGGTCGTCGTCGAACCCGGCGAATTCATCTGCCTGCTGGGGCGAAACGGTCAGGGCAAGTCGACCCTGCTGCGGACATTGGCGGGCTTCATCCCCGCTGTCGACGGCGAGGTCCGCCTGGACGGGCGGCCGGTGCGCCAATGGCCCGCCGCCGAGCGAGCGCGCAAGGTCGCGGTGGTCCTGACCGACCGGCCCCAGGTCGGCGCGCTGCGGGTCCACGAACTGGTGGAGATGGGCCGTCAGCCCTACACGGGTTGGACCGGCGCGCTTTCGAACGAGGATCGCGAGATTTGCGAAAGCGCCTTGAAACAGGTCGAGGGCGAACATCTGCGCGAACGGTTCGTCGACGGTCTCTCGGACGGCGAGCGCCAGCGGGTCATGATCGCGAGAGCCCTGGCCCAGCGTCCTCAGGTCATGCTGCTGGATGAGATCACCGCCTTTCTGGACCTGCCCAGTCGGGTGACCATCACGGCGACCCTGCGTCGGATCGCCCGCGAGACCGGCGTCTCGATCATCCTGTCCAGCCATGACCTGGAGCTATCGCTCAATGCCGCCGACCGCATCTGGCTGTTGCCGGGCGAAGGCCGCTTCATCGATGGCGCGCCTGAGGATGTCGCCTTGTCGGGCGCAATCGGCGAGGCCTTCGATCAGGCCAATCTGGCGTTCTCGCTGACGAGCGGCCGGTTCGAAACGCGTGGAAGCGCCCGCGGGACGGCCTTCATCGAAGCGGAGGGCGCCGCGTCGATCTGGCTTCAGCGGGCCGTCGAGCGTATCGGCTTCGCCCGCGTCGGGAGTGAACAGGGCGCGGACATCGTCATCCGCAGCGCGGCGGAGGGGTTTGTGTTCGATGGAAGACGCCATTCCTTCATCAGGGACCTCGTCCGAGCCATCGACCGTCGGGATCCGACGGATCGCAGCCAGGTCGGTGCGGACGCCGCACCGTGAATTCGAGGCTCTGGCCAGAAGAAGGCGCGGATCGACCGGACGCTGCGAAGGTCCGTAACAGGGTGGGGTCCGCCGCGTCTGAACCGCCACGTCGCGGGCCTTCGGCTTCAATGCCGCGCTTGGCCGGCGACTCGGTCACGTCCTGCAGGTTCAGCGGTGTCGTTACGGCGATAGAGGCTCCATGAAAGGCGCCTGAGATCAGGTCTTCAGGCGGCGTGCGGTTGAGACAGGTCGGTGTTGGACGTGACCACCCGCGTCAGCACGTCAATTGCTCGAACCTTTTCACGGACTCCGCGATCTGGCTCCTGGTCCAGTCCACAAACAGTCTATCGACGGTGCGCGTGGGGCGAGCCGATGGATGGAAGAGGGCGTAGGAGAGGCCCAGGGGACGCGCGTCGGTTGAGCAGACGCGCAGCCGTCCGCTGGCCAGAAAGGGCTCGGACAACAAGGGGGTGGCCAGCGCGACGCCCAGGCCGGCGGCCGAGGCTTCGTACATCATGTGCAGGGTGTCGAATGAGCGGACATGGCGCGGCGGCGCGCCCAGCCAGCGCCGCCAGAGATCCTTGGGCCGATGGACCGAGACCAGCGGGAAATCGCCCAGCGGATCGCCCGATCGCGGCGGCGTCCGGCCGTTGGCCAGCCGTTCCGGGCACACGGGCACGGCGGTCACGTCGAACAGGGGAAGCGTCTCGAGGCCGTTTGGCGCGACGCGACCGCCCCATATGCCGATATCCGCCGCGTTCGACGTCAGGGCGTCGAAGCCGGCCCCGACCACCAGTTCGACATCGACGCCCGTCTCCTCCAGCAACTTGGCAAGGCGCGGAAGAAGCCAGATCGAGGCGAAGGAGTGGGAGGCCGTCACGCGCAGCCGTCCGCTGCGGGGCGCGGCCATGTCGTCGGTGGCGTCGGTTATGGTCCGCAGCCCTGGCTCGACCCGCTCCAGATAGCGCAGGCCGGCGGCGCTGAGGACCGGCACGAGACCGGACCTGTCGAACAGGGTGACACCGAGAAACTCTTCCAGACCGGCGATCCGTCGGCTGACGGCCGACGGGCTCAGCGCCATGTCGCGGGCGACCGCGCGAAAGCTTCCGCCCCGCGCCGCGGCGACGAAGACCTCTACGGATTCCAGCGGCGGCGCCTTGCGAAGCATGAGGCGACGCCGATAGCACCGCCGCATCACCGACATGCGTCAGTCCGGCGACCTACACCGGACGCGCGCCCGGCCGCCCGGCCTCGACCGCGAACCGTCCGGCGCTGCGACAGGCGCTGTTGGGATCGGTCAGATCGTCCACGGCGCGCAAATCCGCCGTCAATCGCGCGCGGTCGAAGTCCAGCAGGACATAGCCCGCCCGTCGATTGTCCAGATGCCGAACGTGCGGGTTCAGGGCCTTGGCCTGGCCGAACAGGGATTCGGGCCCGTTGCGCGAGGCCAGGCAACTGGTGACGAACTCCGTCGCGACCGGCGGCTGATCCGGCCTGGCGAAGTCGCCCAGCACATCGTTGACCCAGAAGGAATGGACGTCGCCGCTCAGGATCGCCGGATTGGGCTTCTGCGCCAGAGCCGCCAGAACGCGGTCGCGACTGGCGGGATAGCCGTCCCAGATGTCCGAATACCGCGCCTCGGGCCCGTTCGGCAGAACCAGGCGCGAAAACAAGGTCTGTTGCGCCAGCACGCTCCAGGTCGCCCCGTCCCGCGCCAGACTGTCCTTCAGCCAATCCTCCTGCGCCTGTCCCAACATGCTGGCCGCTGGGTTCAAGACGGTGGAGCAGTCGTCCAGAATTCGGCCGCCCAGATGGTCGGCGGCGGGGCAGGGGCCGGCCGTCCGGTGCTGGCGCGTGTCCAGCACATGGACGGTGGCCAGGTCGCCAAAGCCGAAACGCCGGTACAGACGCACGCCCCCGTCGCGCCGCAGGGCGCTGGGCCGCAACGGCATGTGCTCGAAATAGGCCTGATAGGCCGCCGCCCTTCGGCGCAGGAAGGCGGCCGGATCGGCGGTGACCCTGGCGGTGTCGCCGCCGTAGTCGTTCTCGACCTCGTGGTCGTCCCAGGTGACGATGAAGGGCATGGCGGCATGGGCCGCCGCCAGGTTGGCATCCGTGCGGTACAGGGCGTGACGCGCGCGATAATCCGCCAGGGTCATCGGCGGGGTGGCGCCGAAGGCGCGGACGTCGGGGCCTTGGCCGAACGACTTCTCGTAGATGTAGTCCCCGACCTGCAGAACGGCGGCCGGCGCCGCCGCGATCATGTCGGCATAGGCGCTGAACCAGCCGTGCTCCCAGTGCTGGCAGGAGGTCAGCGCCAGGCGCAGACGCTCCGGCGCCGTCGGCAAGGTCGCCGTGCGCCCCGTGGGGCTGACCGCTCCGCCATGGTGAAACCGATAGGCGTAGGATCGCCCCGGCTCCAGTCCCGCCGCTTCCAGGTGCACGGCGCCGCCGCGCGCCTGGCGCGCGACCGCCCGACCGCGACGGACGATGCGGCGGAAGCCGTCGTCCTCGGCGACCTCGAACCCGACCTCGGCGTCCGCCGCCAGGTCGGGGATGCGCGTCCATAGGACGAAGCCGTCGCTCGAAGGTTCGCCCGAGGCCACGCCCAAGGGAAAGGGATAGGCCGATGGGTCGGCGCCGTAAGCGCCCGCCGTCGCGACCCCGGGCGTCAGGAAACGGTGGGCCGCCAGACCCAGGGCGACGGCGATCAGATCGCGGCGGTTCATCTTCAGAACCGGGCCGAGGCGCGGATGAAGAAACTGCGTCCGTTCACGCCCAGCGGCCTCTCTTCGCCGGTCGGGAAACTGCCGCCCGTGGCGGCCAGGCTGGCGGCCGGCCATTCCAGTTCCTGGGGGCGTACGTCGCTGAGGTTCTGAACGCCGCCCTCCAGCGTAAGGCCGGGGCGAACCTCGTAGGTGGCGGACACATCGACGGTGTAGCGTCCGTCGAAGGTCTGAGGCGCCACCAGCGGCGCCGAGACATAGTCGCCGAACACGGCCGTGGACAGCTGGACGGACAGGGGGCCGCGCGACAGCACCGCCTGGCCCGTGATCTTGTACTTGGGCTGGGCCTCGGTCAGGAACAGGATGGACTTGGTGTTCAACAGCGGCAGGGTCGGCAGCACGGGATTGGCGCGCTGCCTGTCCAGGGCCGAGTCGAACCGACCGTAACCCAGGTTCAGGCTCAGGGCGGTCCGATCGTCCAGATCGCCTCGCCAGCGGGCCATGATTTCAAATCCCTTGGTGGTCGTGTCCACCGCATTGGTGAAGAAGCGCGCCTGCTGGAAGTTGGTGATGCCCGCCGCGCGCAGCACCGCGACGACGGCCGCGCCCGAAAGCTGCTCGCTCAGGGCGATGCGGTCGTCGATGCGGATGTCGAAATAGTCCGCCGTCGCGCTGAAGCCGCGCCAAGGCCCCACCACGACGCCGGCGCTGAGATTGCGGCTGCGTTCGGGCTTCAGATCCTGGGCACCCAGGGCCTTGGCCACCGGGTCCGACACCGGCAGGGTGCCGACCGTCACCAGTTGCCCGGCAGAGGTCGCGCCCTGGATCGCGCTGAAATACTGCTGCTGCAGCGACGGCGCCTTGAACCCCGTCCCGGCCGAGGCCCGCACCGCCAGACCCTCCGTCACGTCCCAGCGCGCCGTGGCCCGATAGGTCGTATCGCCGCCGAAGTCGTCATAGTGGTCGTAGCGCGCCGCCAGCCCCAGGAAGATGGATGCGACGGGACGAAGCTCCATATCGACAAAGGCGGCCTGGGCGTCGCGCCTGGCGTCGGTGGGATTGCGCGGATTGAAGCCGGCGAAACCGTCGGCGCCCAGTCCGAAATAGGCGTCCGGCTCGCCGTTGCGGATCGCATAGGTCTCGTGGCGCAACTGACCGCCGAGCGCCAGATTGCCGCCCGCCATCAGAGCCAAGGGCCGATAGGCGGTCGCGTCCGTGACCCACTGCTCGTATTTCACGCCGCCGGAATCGAAGCGCGTCGGGCTGGCCGCGCCCAGCGAGGCGTTGGCCGTGTCACGGACGTCGAAGTCGGCGCCGTTGCGGCCGTAGGTCTGGCTCAGATCCAGATCGAACCCCGCCCATGCGCCGCGCAGACCCGCCGTCAGGGCGCCGTCCCATATGGTCGGCTCGATGATCGGCAGAAAGCCGTTCGGCCAGGCGGCCGAGAAGCCCGGAATGCGGAAGCCGGCGGCGTTGTTCGACACCTTGTGCGTCAGCGTGCCGAAGCCGTAGATTTCCACGCCGCCCAGCGGCAGGGCCGCGTCGAAGGCGGCGGACTGGGCCGAACTCTTGGGATCGCCGATGCGATAGGTCACCCGACCGAACCGTTGGTCGACATGGGCGCGATTGGTCGCGGCCTGACCGCGAGCCTCGGCCGACAGGGTCAGATGGCCGCCGTCCCCGATGGCGAAACCGATATGGCCGCCCGTGGCCCAGGTTTCGCCGTCGCCCTCTCCGGTCACCCCGGCCGAGGCGAAGGCCGCGCCGCCCCCGGCATTGGATTTCAGGATGATGTTCACCACCCCCGCGATGGCGTCCGAGCCGTATTGGGCGGCGGCGCCGTCGCGAAGGATCTCGATCCGGGCGATGGCGCTTTCGGGAACGGCGTCCATATCGACCCCGGCGGAGCCCCGGCCGATGCTGTTGTTGACGTTCAGCACGCTGTTGGCGTGCCTGCGCTTGCCGTTGACCAAGACCAGAACCTGGTCCGGCGCCAGACCGCGCAGGGTGATCGGCCGGGTGTTGGCGGCGGTCGCCGTGGTCGCGGCGCGGGCGAAGTTGACCGACGGCTGCAACTGGTTCAGCGCGCGGTTCAGATCCGTATAGCCCGTGGCCTCCATCGCCTCGGTCGAGACGACGTCGATCGGCGTGGACGCCGCCAGGGCGCTGCGCCCGGCGGAACGGGTGCCGGTGACGACGATCTCGCCGACCTGTGTCGCATCGTTGCTCTGGGCTTGGACAGCCTGCGCCACGGCGCTCAGGCTGACGGCGGCGATTAGCGCGGTCTTCATTCGATATCCCCGGAAGTTCCGGAGCCGACTACCCGGTTCGCGAACGGGCCGTTATCGCCCGATCCGGCACGCCTGTTGCGTGCAAGGCAACACGGCGATCGGATCATGGGCGAGAACGGTCGCCCCATGGCGCGCCTTGCGATGGATGACGGTGCGAGCGCTCGATCCGCCTTCACACCGGAAGAAAGCTACCAGTTGAATTCCAGCCCGATGGAAAACTGTCGGCCCGCCGAACCGAGCTGGAGCAGACGCGTCGTGGAGTCTTCGTAGGCCAGGTCGCGCGTGTCCGTCAGGTTGGTCGCCGCGATCGACAACCGGGTCCGCTGGTCGATCCGATAGGTCGCCTGCGCGTCCATATAGCCGGCCGGCCCGATGACGAAGGCCGAGACGCCGCCGCCCTGAAGGTCCGCCTCGGACCGGAAGGCCGAGCGCCATGACCACGACAGGTTCACCGCCAGAGGCCCGTGCTCCAGATAGGGATTGATCGACCAGGCCAGGTCGGACACGCCCGTCAGCCGCTCGCCGCCCGCCAGCCGGCTGTGGGTCCAGGTCGCGTTGGCCCAGACGCCGAGCCCGCCCGGCAGGCGCCGGTGCAATCCCATCTCCACCCCGTCGATCCGGGCGCGACCGACGTTGTGCGGCCGCGACATCAGGACGTCGGCGTGGACGGCGACGCCGGTCTGGGTTTCGAAGACCAGGGTCTCGGTCGCCGCCTCGGCCTGGATGAAGTCGTCGATGGTCTTGTGAAAGGCGGCCAGGCTGAAACTGGTCCGGCGGCCGGTGATCTCATAGGAGACGTCGAGATTGGTCGCGAGATAGGGCGTCAGCGAGGGGTTGCCGCCGACGCCGCTGAAGATCACCCCCGGTTCGGGGCGATCGACCGCCGCCTGACCGCGCACGGCGATGGCCGAGACCAGAACGCTGGCCGGCACGGTGGAGGCGCGAAGATCGGCCAGGGACGGGCGCGTCAGGCTGCGGGACGCGGCCAGCCGCAGCATCTGGCCGTCGCCCATATCGGCCGCCAGGTTCAGGCTCGGCAAAAGCTGGGTGTCGCGGCTGTCGTGGGCGACCGGCCGAACCTCGGCGCGCCCCTGGGCGTCTATCATGCGGGCGCCTTCGACGCGGGTGCGGGCGCGCACCAGCCGCAGCCCCGCATTGCCGGACCAGGCCAGGCCCGCGCCCGATCCTTCGAAATCGAGCCGGGCGTAGACGGCGCCGATCCGCTCCTGGACGCCATAGCTGTTCTGCAGGTCCGTGCCGGTCGCGACCAGATCACCGGGACGGAACACGACGTCAGCGCGCTCGCCCGGCGTGGCGAACGCCGCCCGCACGCGAGCGAAGTCGCTGACGATCCAGGGGCCGGGACGTGCGCCGACCAGATCCGAAAAGACATCGGCGGGAACGGCCGCATCGAACAGTCCGGCGATGCCGTCCGCCTCGTTTCGCAAGGCGGCGCGGCGGTCGCGCCGTTGATAGTCACGGCTGCGTCGGCCCCACTGCGTCCCCAGGCGCAGGCTGGTGAACCGCAGGCCGCCCGACCCCCAGTCCAGCCGGCGCCGCACGTCCACAGCGGCGGTCATGTCCTCGTCGCGCGACTCCACCGCCCGGATCGCCAGCTGCGCCAGCGTCAGCCGCGACGGGTCCAGAAGGTCGAAGTCCGTAGCCAAGGTCGCGGCTTTCCGCCGGTCCGCCGCATCGGCCAGATCGAAGCCGTAGCCTACGCCTGCGGGCGACTGGACCGACAACCGTTCCAGAGGCGTCTCCAGAACCGAATGGGCGCTGGACAGGCTGATGCGCGGGACCAGGCGCCAGGCGCCGTGCTCGATTTCGGCGCCGATGGAGGCGGCCAGGTTCAGGTGCGACTGGTCGGAGAATTCGGTGTTGTTGTCGATGCGGCCATCGACGACCCGCCCGGCGACGACGACGCCGTCGCGCACCTGGACGGCGCCGCCCGGCCGCGTCAGTCGCTCGCCCAGGCCGAAGACCAGCCGATCCTCGCGTATGGCGTTGTCGAAGGTGGAGGCCAGGGCGTCGACGTCGAAGCGGACGCCCGGCCTGGCCTGCCAGTCGGCGCCCAGGAAGGCGCTGCGTCTGCGGCGATCTTCCTGTTCGACTGTGGTTCGCACATCGTTGGGAACGGCGATCGTGCGCCCGTCCAGCATCTGTTCGCCGTAGCGCATGATCTGGAAACGATCATAGCGCACCGCCCGGCCTTCCTGAGACAGGCCCGCGACCACGCCGAAGGCGCCGTCGGGCGACACCCAGCGGCCGGCCAGCGATCCATCGGGGCCGAGATCGGACCGGCGCTCGGAGGTCTCGGCGCCCAGCCGCGCCGTCAGAAAGGCCGCGCCGTCCAGACCGCTTTGCGTCTGGATGTCGATGTTGGATCCGATGCCGCCGTCGGGCAGGTCGGCGGCGGCGGACTTGGTCAGCCTGGCCCCCGCCAGCAGGTCCACCGACAGGGCGCGGAAGCGGAATTGACGGCCGCTCTGCGTCGAGTTGCGGATATTCTCGTTGAAGGCCACCGGCGCGCCGTTCAGGGTCACGGACTGGAACAGCGGGCCCAGGCCGCGCACGCTGACGAACTGGCCCTCGCCGACCTCGCGCTCGATGGCCACGCCCGGCACACGCTGAAGCGCCTCGGCCAGATTGGCGGACGGCAGGTCGCCGATCCGTTCGGCCGACACGCCGTCGGAGATCACGTCGGCGTCACGCTTATGACGAAGCGCGCGGTCGATCTGGTCCGACAGTCGCCCCACGACCTCGACCGCCTCCACCTCGGTCGCGGCGACGGGCGCAGCGACGCGGTGCGTGGGGGCGGGGCGCCGGGGCTCGACCCACAGGCGCACGCCGCGCGCGCCCACGAACCGATAGCGCAGATCGGTGCCCTGCAGCATGACGACCAGCGCCGCGCGCCAGCTCATGCGGCCGTGGACGGCGCGGGTGCGGACCTCCTGACCCGGACGTTGCACGAAGGCCAGTTCGCAGCCCGCCTGAAGACACAGGTGCAGCAGGGCGGACTGCGCGGCCTGGCTGTCGATGTCGAAGGTCTGGATGGCGGGCTCTGTCTGGGCCTGCGCCGGGTGGGCCGCCGCCAGAGAAAGCAGGAGACCGGTCGCGGCCAGTGTCCGACCGTCGCCGCGTCGCGCGCCGACGGGCAGCGATGCAGCGAGCGATCTCAACGGCGGGCCTCGGGCAGGACAGGAACCGTGAAGGCCTTAACGCAGCCGCGTGACAAGTCCGCGAAGCGTCGGGATTGCGCCGGGGTCTATTCGCGCCTGACGATCCGGCGCCCGTCGTCGGCGGTCTCGATGCGGATGGGCAGAAGCGCGGTCAGGCGCTGCTCCAGCGGTTGCGGGCCCTCCAGCGGCAGGACCAGGGTGACGTGCGTGCGCCTAAGGGCGGGGTCGGCCAGGATCAGCGGATGATCGCCATAACGGGCCGCCGCCGCGATCACCTGCGAGAGCGGCGCGTCCAGGAACACCAGCCGTCGCTGGCGCCAGGCCGTGGTGATGTTCACGTCGGCGCCTGTCTTGCTCAGACCGGGTCGTCCCGCGCGGAAGTCCGCCCGTTCGCCGGGCGACAGGACCATCGCGTCGTCCAGCGCGTCCTTGGCGCCGACATCGCGCGTCGAGATGGCCACACGGCCTTGCAGCAGCGACACCTGGGCCGCGTCGCCGGTCAGGGCCGTCACGAACCGGGTGCCGGTCACGATCACGCGGCGATCCGCGACGGCCACCTGGAAGGGGCGCGACGTGTCGTGGGCGACGTCGAAATAGGCGGCGCCGCGTTCCAGCGTGGCGCGTCTGGCGTCGCGTCCCAGGGCGACGCGCACGGCCGAACCGGCGTCCAGCGTCATATGCGATCCGTCGTCCAGGGCGATGTCGGTGATCCTGCCCGGCGCGCCTTCGTACAGGCGCGCCTCAGGAACGGCCGTCGTCATCGGGACCACGAACACGGCGGCGACCGCTGCTGCGACCACGCCCCCGGCCAGGGCGCCGGTCAGGACGGAACGCCGGACCACCGGCGTTCGACGCGAGGATCGCAGGGCCGCGAGGTCGTCGGCGAAGGCGCCTTTCAGCGGTTCCAGCGCGGCTCGATCGGCCTTGGCCTGCCGATACTGACGCAGGTGATCGGGGTCCGCCTCCAGCCAGGCCAGCAGGCCCGCCTGATCGCGCGCGCCGACGCCCGGCCGCGCCATCCGGGCCAGCCACGCCTCGGCCGTCCGGGGACGTCGCGCGATCAGAATGTTCAGGCGCTGCAGCATCGGCGTGGCGGTCTCCTCTTCACCGGGCGTCGCGGTCCGCCGTCGCGACCCGTCTCGAAATCTACAACGATCCGAATGGGCGACACCTCAGTCATCGCGCGATTTCTTCAGTTGACGGAGCGCTTCGGCGATGTGTTTCTCGACCATGCTGACCGAGACGCCCAGCCGGCCGGCGATCTGACGATAGGTCAGGTTCTCGAACCGATGCAGCAGAAAGGCGTCGCGCGTCCTGGGCGGCAGGGCGCGGATCACGGCGGCGGCGGCGGCCAGGTTCTGGCGCCGTATCAGCCCGTCTTCGGCGTCGGGCGCTTCGCTGGCGATGGCCTGGGGGCCGTCGACCAGGTCGTTGATGTCATGCGGACTGCGCCGCGCCGTTTCCCGTCCGGCGGCCTTCCAGCGGTCCAGCTGAAGGTTGCGCGCGATCACGAAAAGCAGGGGCCGAGAATCGGCGCCGCCCAGGTCGTGGCCCGCCCGGTGAAAGCGGACGAACGCCTCCTGCACCACATCCTCGGCGTCGGCGTCGCCGCGCGTCCTGCGTTGCAGATAGGCGATCAGGTCGGCGCGCAGCCGTTCGATCTCGCCTGCCGTCGAACCCTGCGGCGCACGCGCAAAGACGCCCCCTCCGGCGGAGGGAGCGTCTCGGCGAGGCGAGCGCGCGGGGATCACGCGCCCGCCAGCCGGTCGGGGTACGACGTCAGGGTCACAGGTGCGTCAGAACTCCAGCCGAAGCCCCAGATTGATGCGGCGGCCCGACAGTTCGTACATCGTCGGGAAGGACGGGTTCATCGTATAGCCCTTGGTCGCCTCGTCGGTGACGTTGATGCCTTCCAGATTGATCTGCAGCCTGTCGGTCAGATTGTAGCTGGCCGACATATCCAGCTGGCCATAGCCTTCGCGCCAGATCGGATACATCTCGTAGCCGATGCCTTCGACGTATTTGTCCTTGTAGTTATAGGACGCCCGCGCCTGGAACCTGGCGTTCTCGTAGAACAGGGTGACGTTGTAGGCGTTGTCGGCCAGGCCGACCGGCGGGGTGGGGATGCCCAGTTTGGACGATCCGGTCAGCGAACTGTCCAGCACCGTATAGTTGGCGTTGATCCCGAACCCTTCCAGCGGCGCATAGAACTGTCCGAACGGCACGATGGCGACCAGTTCGACCCCGCTGACCTCGTAGGAGCCCGGCTCGTTGATCGGCTGATAGACGTCGAAGGTGTAGACGCCGTCGATGGTGCCGTTGGCGTTGTATTTGGTCACGTTCGGGACCGTGCCCGTCAGGGCCTGGCGCACCACCCCCTCGATCTCCTTCCAGAAGTAGGAAACCGCCAGCAGGCCGCCGTCGCCCAGATATTGCTCCAGCCCGACTTCCCACTGTTTGGCGTAGGTCGGCTTCAGGTTCGGGTTGCCGTCGGTGAAGCGGAACGAGTTGAAGCTGGCCGTGCGCTTGTAGGCCAGATCGGTCAGGGCCGGACGGATCAGGGTCTCGGACGCGGCGGCGCGCAAGATCAGACTGTCGGTCAGGTCCGCCGTCACGTTCACGCTGGGCAGCACCTTGTCGTAGCTCCCGTCGCTGGACACCGGATCGGACGTATAGCCGGTCGTACCGTTCGGGTTCTGGATCTGGTGATAGCCCGAGGAGGTGATGGAGGTGTCGATGTAGCGGGCGCCGCCGTTGACCGAGACCGGCACAGGACCGACGTCGAAGTTCAGGTCGGCCATGGCGTAGAGGGCCAGCACCTTTTCGGACACTTCATAGTAGTCGCCGACGTTGAACGGCGTGAAGAAGCCGTCGTAGCGGAAGGTGCGCCGGGCGTAGTCGTTCGACACCTGGCTCCAGCTCAGGTCCCGCACCCGGAAGCGGCCGCCGGGCACCAGATCGCCGATGGGCGTCAACTCGCTTTGCGACATCGGCCGGTTCAGATAATCGACCCGGCCTGCAGCCGTTCCTTGCACCTTGAGTTCGCCGTACTGGCGCTCCTTGGACTTGTCCGTATAGCGCGCGCCGATCTGGATGCTGGTCAGGGCCGGGAAGACGTCGAGACCCAGATATTTGGTGAAGTCGATCTGGGCGGCGTATTTGTCGTCCTGGATGTGTTCCAGCGTCGTCTCATAGGCCTCGAACAGATAGCGTTCGGGGCTGTTGTACATGTCGATCGAGGCCGGGTTGGCGCTCTTGATCGTCTCGCCGCCGTCCGCCGTCCAGCGGGTGCGCGACGGAGCGTAGGCGACGTGTTTCAGATTAGCGTAATCCAGCGTCTTCTCGGCGCCGGAATAGCCGGCCAGGGCGTGCAGCTTCCAGCTGTCGCCGCTCCAGTTCAGCTCGGTCCCGAACTGGCGATAGTCGGTCTCGTTGATCTGCTCCTTAGAGAGCATCTCGTGCTGGGTGGCGGTGTAGGAGACGTCGCGCAGCACCACCATGCCGTACTCGGCGAGGGTGGTCTTGTCGTACTCGTGGATGGTCTCCAGCGTCGAACGGCTGGAGGCCGAATAGGCCGCCGCGTCATACTGGTCCTCGGTGGCCTCGTAGCGGCCGATCAGGGCGTCGAACGCCAGGCTGAAGTTGGATGACGGCCGGTATTGGAGCGACACGGCGCCGCCCCACTGGTCCTGGGTGTTCAGATAGGCGCGGTCGCCGACCTTGTCCTGGAAGATGATCCGGTCGGTCTCGGCGGTGTTGGCGCGGTTCTGGACCACTACGCCCGCGTCGCGCGCCAGCACGGCCTGGGCCTGGGCGCCCCGCGCGCCGGTCGATGTGGCCAGAAAGCGCGTCAGCGGACGGAAGTTGATGCCCGATTCCGAGTCCGTGCGGTTGGTGCGGCGCGCGGTCGAGAACGACACCAGACCGCCCCAGTCGCCCCAGGTGTCGCTGGCCAGGAACGACAGTTTGGGATCGGTCTTCTCGGAGATGGAGTTGTAGGCGCCCTCGGCGGAGGCCACGACGCGGCGACCTTCATAGTCGAAGGGGCGGGCGGTCGAGATGTTGACCGAGCCGGCGATGCCGCCTTCCTCGTCCGCAGCGCGGGGCGACTTCTGCACCGTGACCTGCTGGATGATCTCGGAGGCGAAGATGTCGAACTCGACATCCCGGCCGCCGCTGCCCGAGGCGGTCGCCAGGCCGTTGATGGTGACGAAGGTGAACTCGCTGGGCAGGCCGCGCACCGACACCCGCTGGCCCAGGCCGCGATTGCGTTCGATGGTCACGCCGGGAATGCGTTGCAGCGCCTCGGCCAGGTTCTGTTCGGGGAAGTTGGCGACGTCGGTCGCCACGATGGAGTCGGAGAAGCCGACGCCCTTGCGCTTGATGTCGACCGCCTGCTCCAGGCTGCGGCGATAGCTGCCGGTGACGACGATCTCGTCGACCTGGGCGACGTCCGAAGACGTCGGGGCCGCGTTCTGCGCGAAGGCGGCGAACGGCGTGGCGGCCGCGACGACCAGGGCCGTCGTGCCGAGGATGTGGTTCTTCATTTGGACTACCCCCAGAGAGCCTGGCGCGCCTCGTGGCGAGACGCGCCGACCGGCCCCGTGGCGTCTCACGCCGGCCGATCTAACGCCCTCAACGACGGCCCTGCGCGGTCCCTCAGCATGTGACAGTCGATTTCACTCAAGGTTCACGGCGCTGTCGCGTTCGGGGCCCGAACCTGCGCGATTCCGGCCTTTGCGAGCGCCGCCTGAACCTCGGCGCGAGCCGCCTCCATGTCGCGCCGGAACACATCGGACCGCTGCTCGGCGCCATAGATCACCGCCCCCGACAGGATGCCGGCCTCCACGGCGCTGTAGGTATGCGAGCCGCAGACGAACCGGCTCTCGGCGAACTCACGCCCCCGCGCATAGAGGGCGTCGGCCCGCTGGGGCGCCAGTTCGGCCAGGATCATGGCGATATGCATCCCATGCGCCGAATGGCCGGACGGATAGTCGGGATTGCCCGCCAGGTGATCGGTCTTGGCCTCGCAGATCGGCAGGTCCGTGCCGAGGTAGGGCCGCTTGGTCCCCCAATGATCCTTGGCCACGCCGACGACCGACCGGTCATTTCCCGAACGGTCCAGCAGGGCGGTCAGCACCGGCGCCGTCTCCGGCGTCAGGCGCACGCCCAGGGCCTGGGCGAAATGGTCGTATTTGTCGCCCGAAACGTCCGCCGTCGCCAGGTCCCAGCGCGGCGTGCCCTGCAGCGCGCGGGTCTCGCGGAACACCTCGGCATTGGCGCGGTCGCGGGGCGATCCCGGCGCGGGCGGCGGGGCCAGGACCGTCGTCAGGTCGGGCCGATCCGCCGGCGCCAGATAGCCGCGCACAGGGGCGCCCGTCACCATTTCGACCGCCAGGCCGTCGCAGCGCGCCGCCGCCCGCACCGGATTGCAGGCCGCCGCCTCGGCGCCCGGCAGACGCACCTCATAGGTCGGGAAGCGCGGGTCTGCCCAGTAGTAGTCGGTCGACACATATTGCGCCCCGCTGGCGAAGGCGGCGGTGCGGCGCGACACGTCGGCCGTCCTGGCCTCAACCGTGTCGGCGTCGGCGCGGGTCCGCACGATGAAGCCCCGGCGCACGGCTTCGCGAATGCGCGCCTGCTGGCCCACCGGATCGTTCAGCGTCAGATAGGCGGCGGCGGGGCTGGTCTCGTCGGTGTTCACGAACATCGCCCGGCCCTGAAGCGACGGCCGGCCTTGGGCATAGGCGGCGACCTTTTCCTGGCCTTCGTCCAGGGCGAAGAAGACCTTGCCCCGCGCGGCGCCCAGCGTGGCCCATGCGCCCGCCGTCACAGCCTCGCGCAGGGTGGCGTGGCCTCCGCGCACCTGATCGGGGGTGATCAGATGTCCGGCGTCGAACACCGAGCGGATTTCTGTATCCAGCGCATCCCAGGCCGCCCCGTCGAAGTCCAGCGGCGCGACCCCGCCGGGCATAGAGGGCGAACCCGTCTTGGCGTTCAGCAGGATCAGGATCGGCGCATGATCGGGATGGGCCGCCGACCAGTCGCGAATCTGCGTCAGACAGGCGACGAGGGTCAGGCAACTGCTGCGGAAATCCACATCGGGCATATGCAGCACCTTGAACCCCGGCCGCGCCATCGCCTGCTGGAAGGCCGCGCCGACCGGCGCGCCGGCGCCGCGCCCCAGCGCCGACAACGGATGGGCGTAGCGACCGCCCTGCGGATCGTTCAGCACGTCGATCTCCAGCTGGCGCGCGCCGGCGTCCAGCAGTTCCGCGAGCGGCCGGTGGGCGTAGTCCAGGCCCGACGCGCGCGGATCGACCGCCGTCATCGCCGCCAGCTCCGCCTCGGGAATGGCCAGCTTATAGGCGTTGTGGGCGCCGACGGCGGCGATGTCGTTCATCCGCAACGTCCGGTCCATCCAGGCCGCGGCGCAGGCGTCGCCCCCTGCCGCGCGCACATCGGCGGCGGCCGGGTCGCAGGCGGTCGCGGCCAGAAACAGGGTGGCGAGAAGGGCGCTCATGATCGATCTCCGTGGGACGCCGCCAGACATCGCGCGTCCCTCAAACAACGATCCTGAACCACGCCTCCTCAACAGCCGTGTGACGCCCAGGCGAGCGAACCGCCGCACAGGGGCGGGAAATCAATCAGGCCGGCATGACGCCGGCTCGCCGGGGCCTGTCAGGTCGAGCCTATGCCCGCCGGGCGCGACAGCGATATCGGGTCAATGCTGGACCACATAACTTGCGCTGAAGCCCTGGCCGGTGACCGTCGCCTCGATCAACTGGCCGTCGCCAAGGACGCCGCGATCGAACGGGCGGCGGTCATAGACCTGGAATCGCAGGGTCGCGTCCGGCTGGACGGTCGTCGTGTAGCGATAGAGGGTCGGGTCCTGGGCGTCGGGCGCCAGGCGGATCGCGATGTCGTTGGCGCCCAGGAAATCGCCCCATAGCCACAGCGGGCCAGTGGCGCCGGCGGGACGTCGCAGCGTCAGGGTCAGGGGCGCCGCCTCCCGATAGGTCGCCTTGGCGAAGCTGGCCGCCGGGGTCGCCTCGTTGCCGCGTCGCCAGTCGAAATAGGTCGCATTCTCCCAGTTGGAGCCCTGGCCCCATCGGGTGGAACAGGGGGTGGAGACCCAGGCCGGCTCCCAATAGACCACGCCCACGCCGCCAGCGAACTTCACCCGCTGGGTCAGGTCGACCATGTATCGGCGCTGGCCTTCATAGGTGGCGGGATAGTCGGGCAGCAGGGAGTCGGCGCCCAGCAGATTGGGCGAGGCGTCGGCGGCGTCGGTGGTGAAGGGATAGGCGGTTTCGACCACCACCACCTCGGCCGGATAGCGATGCCGCAGGCGATTGATCGTCTGCTCCAGACCGTCCAGATCGCGCGTGGACCATTTGCGATAGTAGCTGAGGCCGATCAGGTCGAAATCGCGCACCCCGTGCGACCAGGCCGCCGCGAACCAGGGCTCCACATTCTCGGGCTGGGCGATGTGGAGCATGACCAGAGGCTGGATGGCCGATTGGGCGCCGGCGTCGCGCACGGCCTTGATCCCGGCGTTCAGCAGGGCGGCGTTGCGCGGCCAGTCGATGCCGGGACGGGTCGTCTTCCAGTCCGCCTCTCCCATCAGTTCGGGATTGGTCTCATTGCCGACCTGGACCTGATCGGGCATCAGGCCCTCGGCGTCCAGCGTGCGAAGGGTCTGGAAGGTGTAGTCGTAGACCGCCTTGGACAAGGCGGGCGTGTCGTCGCGGATGGATCGCCAGGCGGCGGGCACGATCTGCTTGTCGCCGTCGGCCCAGTCGTCCGAGTAGTGGAAGTCGAGGAGCACCTCCATGCTCGCCGCCCGGGCGCGCCGGATCGTCTGGCGCACGTCGTCCAGGTCGCTGTATTTCGTCCATTCCGCGTCGTGCCAGAGGCGCACCCGCACCAGGTTCGTGCCCAATTCGGCGAACAGGGCGTAGGGGTCGCGGGCCTGACCGTCCTTGCGATAGACGGCGCCGCAATCCTCCATTTCGTTCACATAGGACAGGTCGGCGCCGAAATAGAATGGCGGCGTCGGCTGGTGCGCCTCCTCGGCCTGCGCGGGCAGGGCGAGGAGGGCGACGAGGGCGGGCAGAATCAAGCGACGGATGGTCATTCTCCGGTGGTCATAGGCCAGGGCGCAGCGGCGCCGCCTCAGTAGCGGAAGGTGGCGTCCAGGCTGAACCGGCGTCCGTAGCGGCTGTCGCTGGCCAGACGATTGGCGGTGTTGTCGTAGTGAAGCCGCACGCGCTCGTCTGTCAGGTTGCTGGCCTGGAACCTCAGGCCGACCTGGGAGGTCAGCTGGTAGGAGGTGCTGAAGTCCAGGGTCTTTTCGCTTTCCAGGGTCCGAAGCGCGGAGCCGTCCCAACCGGTGATCACGGTGAAGGGGCTGTGATATTTGAAGCCCAGTCGGCTCTCCAGCTTGCCGTCCGAATACCACAGGTCGACCGTCGCGGTCTCCTTGGCCAGACCCGTCGCGGACAGGGGATTGTTCGCCGGATAGAACTCCTTCAGGTCGGAATCCACATAGGCGAAGTTGGCGTAGACGCCGAAGTTCCGAAGCGCCGGGATGAAGCTGAACGGCGTCTGGAAGGTCAGTTCCGCGCCGGTGATCCCGCCGCCCCCGCCGTTGAACGGGCCGGTGACGTTGTAGGTCGTGCCGCCGATCGTCACGGGCTGGGTCGAATAGCCGATGTGGCTCTCGACATCCTTGTAATAGACGGCGGCGGCGAACAGGGCCTCCGGCGCGAAATACCATTCGTAGGACAGGTCGACCTGATTGGCGATGTAGGGCTTCAGCAGCGGGTTGCCGGCCGAGCCCGTGGGCGGGGGCGTGGTGTTGTACAGGGTGCGGCCGGCGCGCAGTTCGTCCAGCGGCGGGCGCGCCAGCGTGCGGGCCAAGCCGAAGCGCAACTGCCGTCCTTCCGCCAGGGTCAGCGTCATGTTCAGGCTGGGCAGCAACTCGAAGTGGTCGTTATCGACGCTGACGGGGGTATAGGCGCCGCCGTTGACCGATTCCTGACCGTGGCTGGACGTCTCGGCCTGCACCGCGCGGGCGCCGACATTGCCCGTGAACGGCAGGCCCATCAGGGTTCCTGCGAACTTGGCCTTCACATAGGCCTCGGCCACCGTTTCCTTGACGGACCAGCCGGATTTGGGATCGGCGCTGTCGGCGGGCTGGACGAAGCCGCCGATGGCGGCCTTGGCCACGGCGTCGAAATCGCCGTTGATGAAGGACGGCGTATCGAAGTCCGGCACGGTGAAGCTGATCAGCAGTCCGGCCGGCAAGGTCGCGATGATCGGCGTCTGGGTCCAGAAGGTGCGGTCATAGGACTTGGTGCGGTCGGTCACGCGCGCGCCGAACGACAGTTCCGTGATCCCGCTGTCGGCCAGGTAACGAGTGGCGTCGAACCGGGCCGAGGTCAGTTCGTCCGACAGGTCGCCGCCGTCCGCCTGGGCCGGGCGATAATCCTGCAGCGGCTGACTGGCCGGGTTGCCGGTGTCATAGACGGCGTAGGCCGACGGCCGGCGTCCGGGGGTCATGTCGACGCCGGCCAGGGACGGATACTGTTCGGTGAAGACCGCCCGCCACAGGTTCTCGCGCTTGGCCGAGGAATAGGCGAGGTCGCCGACCAGGGTCCAGTCGCCCAGGCTCCACTTGCCGTTCAGGCCGGTGGCGAACAGCGTCTTGTCCTCGGTATATTTGGCGATGACATTGGTGACCGACGCATAGGGCAGGCGCGCCGCGACGACCGTGCCGTCGATCAGGTTGTAGGAGGCCTGCGGATCGCTGTAGGCCCAGGACGAACCGCCGCCCCAGTTGCCATAGGTTCCGTTGTTTCCGTACCAGATCTGGTTCTGGTCTTCGTCGATCTTGATGTCGGAATACAGGGCGTCGAAATTCAGTTCGAACCGGTCGGACGGCCGCCATTGCAGGGCGCCGTTGACGCCGTTGCGCGTCTCGGTCAGGCGCTTCACCTGGCTTTGCGCGCCGTAGAAGGTGGCGTCGGGCCGGCCGTCGTTGTTGATGTCGCCGGGCGAACCGCCGGTCGCCGCGTCGTTCCAGCCCCAGCCTTCGAAGGTCGCATAGCCGTTCTTCTGAACCTGACGGGTCAGCCCCAGGTTGAGGGCCACGGCGTCGTTGACGGCGTGGTTGACGTTGGCGCTCAGACGATAGCCCAGGGGGTCGTAGTCCGGCAGATCCTTGCCGGCGTCATAGTAGGCCGCCCCTGCCGTGCCCACGAAGCCGGGGCCACGATAGTCGAGCGGGCGGGTCGTGCGGATGTCGATCGTGCCGGCGATGCCGCCCGACACCAGATCGGCGGACTGGGACTTGTACACCTCTACGCCGGAGACGATTTCGGACGGGTAGATTTCCCAACGAATATTGCGGTCAGGCTCGGACGAGGCGACCTCGCGTCCGTTGACCAGGCCCAGCACCAGTCGCGGGCCCAGGCCGCGGATCGCCGCCTGGCTCTGGTTGCCGCGGTCGCGCGTGCCGTTGATGCCCGGCAGGCGCACCAGTTCTTCGGCGATGGTGACGTTGGGCAACTGGCCGATGTCCTCGGACGAGATGGCTTCGACCACCAGGTCCGAGCGTCGCTTGACGCCGATGGCGCTGCGCAGGGCGCCGCGAATGCCCGTGACCACGACCTCGTCGACCTGGGTCGCCCCATCGGACGGGGCAGCGGCCGGCGCCGTCGTCTGAGCAAGGGCCGGTGCGGCGGCCACGAAAAGCGCCGAGGCGGATACGCCGGCGGCGACGATGGTCTTGCGGTTGATGATCATGGAATCCTCCCCTGGTCGCCTGTTTTCAGGTCGATTGTCTGGTTTGTCGGGCGTCAAGCCGCAGCGAGTCGGGACGCAGGCCCCCAGCGCTGGCGGTGATGGTGATCGGGCCGCCCTGGCGGCCTGTCTGCAAGATGGCCTGGGCCAGGCCGTTGAATAATCGCCGCCGGTCGGCGCGGTCGGCTTCATGGCTGACCGGGTCGCCATTGCCGACGCCGATGACCCGGCCGTGGCCCGTCGTACGGAACTGAACCAGATCGGCGGCGCGCGGACACGGGCGGCCGCGGGCGTCCACCGCGTCGACGGTGATCATCGCCACGTCCTCGCCGTCGGCGACAAGCCTGAGGCGGTCCGCCGACAGACGCAGGGCGACCGGCGCGCCGGCGGTTTCGCGCCTTTGGGTCGTGACCAGCCGCCCGTCCTTCCACCCCCGCGCTTCCAGCACGCCCGGCGCATAGGCGACGGACCAGGCCAGGTGACGATTCCGCGTCACGGACTGGGCGCCCAGCGACCGACCGTTCAGAAACAGCTCGACCCGGTCCAGGTTGGAATGGACCCAGACCTCGATGTCCTGACCTTCGCGCCCTTCCCAGTTCCAGTGCGGGAACAGGTGCAGCATCGGCTCCGGCCGCCACCAGGCGCGGTAGTACCAATAGTTGTCCTTGGGGAAGCCGCAGGAATCCATCGCGCCGAAATAGGAGCCGACGCTGGGCCAGCGATTGTAGGGCGTCGGCTCCCCGCGATAGTCGAAGCCGGTCCATATGAAGCCGCCCGCGATGTAGGGACGATCCGCCGCCAGGGTCCACCAATCCTCGGCGGTCGAGGCCCACCATGGATGTTCGCGATCATAGGCCGGCACGATGTGACGGGCGGCGTCCAGCACATATTCGCCGCGCGTCGCGACGGTGCTGCCCGTCTCCGTGCCCATGATGGGCTGATCCGGGAAGCGGGCGTGATAGCCCTCCATCTGCGGCGTGCGATAGTTGAAGCCCAGGATGTCGACCACCCGCGACACCCCTTCGCCGAAGTCCTGATCCTTGGCCGCCGTGACGGGGCGAGACGGGTCGAGGCGATTGACGACCCGCTTCATGGTGCGGGCGATGGCCGCGCCGACCTCCGTCCCCTGGATGGTCTGTTCCTCGTTGCCGATGGACCAGGCGATGACCGAAGGCCGATTGCGGTCGCGCCGCACCAGGGTGGACAGCTCCTCCAACGACTCTGGATCGGAAGACATCCGACGGGTTTCGGCGATGACCAGCATGCCCAGCCGATCGCAGGCGTCCATCAGTTCAGGCGTCGCGGGGTTGTGGGCGGCGCGGTAGGCGTTGCACCCCATGGCCTTGAGCTGCTGAATCCGCCAGACCTGAAGCGCATCGGGTATGGCGGCGCCGACGCCGGCGTGGTCCTGGTGGCAGCAGGCGCCCAGCAGCTTCAACGGCTGCCCGTTCAGAAGGAAGCCCCGGCGCGGATCGAAGACGGCCGAACGGACGCCGAACGGAACATCGACGGCGTCGCGCGCCGCGCCCTCCATTTCGACCTCGACCGACAGCCGGTGAAGCTGCGGATCGGCCGGCGACCACAGGAGCGCCGCGTCCCACGCCAGGTCCGCCTCGCTGCGCCCCTCGCCCCAGGCGTCAACCGCGACCGACCGCTCGGCCCTGGCCATGGCCAGCCCGTTCGGCGCCAGAACCGTCATCCGCACCAGGGCCTGTCGGGGCGTGTCGGACTGATTGCGAAGGGCGACCTCAACCTTGCCGGTCGCGCCGGCGCCGTTCGGCGTCGCCTGAATGAAGACCCCGTAAGGCGCGACATGCAGCGGATCGGTCGCCGTCAACCAGACGTGGCGATAGAGGCCCGCTCCCTCGTAGAACCAGCCTTCGCCCAGGCTGGCGTCGACCCTGACCACCAGCCAGTTGACCTCTCCCGGCCTGGCTACGTCGGTGATGTCCACGTCGAACGGCGTATAGCCGCCCGCATGTTCGGCGACGATGACGCCGTTCAGAAAGACGATCACGCTGCGGAAGGCGCCGTCGAACGTCAGCCCCAGACGTCGGCCGCTCCAGTCGGCCGGAACGTCCAGTTTGCGACGATACCAGCCGACGCTGTTCTCGGGATGATCCCGCCCCAGGGCCTTGTAGCCATGGGCGGCGCGCGGATCGTCCTGCCCGTCCGCAGGCGTCGCCGAGCCGGGATCGTAAGGCAGGTCGATCGCCCAGTCGTGGGGGACCTGGACGGACGCCCAGCCCGAATCGTCGAAATCGGCCATTGCGGCCTGCGCGATCGGCGCCGAGTCCGAGCCGCCGACCTTGGCGTAGGTGCGCTGGTCCCGGCCGAAACCGAAATCCTTGTCCTGATCGGCGGCATGCCCCAGGGCGTGTTTCCATCCGAACGCCAGCTTCACCCGATGACGGCGAGCGCCCTCAAGCCCGACGGCGACCTGAGCGGCGCGTGCGACATCGGGGGCGGAAACAGCGGCGGCCATCGTCAGGCCCGCCGCCGCCTGAACAAGGGCGCGACGATCGACAACCGGCTGTCGCCCTCGATTATCCAAGTCGTCCCCTCCGCCGATTAAATCGATCATTCCCTACCTGCATACAGGATGGGGCTCACTATTCTGTCAATGAAATTTATTTCACAGGTGACGATTTGTTGTTGTGGCGCTTGTTGCGCTGGTTTGGGTTTATCGCGCCGCTGGCGTTTCGCGCGTCGAGCAGGCAGGCGGTTCCGGTGGCGAAGGCTGCGATGGCGATTACCGGAGCGATACGGCGCTGTGGTTGCTGCGCGCGCTGTCGGAGCGGGCGCTGCCGGTGCGCTCGCGCCACACGAGGATTTCTTTCTTAACGGATAAAATTTACGCTGATCCTGCTGCGGGGCGAGGCGCAGTTCGCATGGGGGCGTCCGGCCGGCCGCAGGGCCGTGCGGGCGGCAAATGGCTGTTTCGGCATGCAGGATATGAGTTTGGACGACGAGAGACCCGGCGCGACCTGGTTCGCGGCGATGGCGCCCCATCTGACGCTGGCGGCGCGTGAGCGTCTGAAGCAGACGCCGGTCCGCGTCACCATGGGGCTGCTGATCGCCTGGGTGTTCTGGACGGCGGGGCTGAAGGCGTTCGTCGGGCCCTGGCTGGCGATCAGCACGGCGGTGCAGATCTTCGAATATTTCGCGATGGAGCCGTACCGTCGCCGCAGCGCGGCGGCGTTGAGCGACGCGCGGCACGTGCTGACCGCCCTGTCCAGCGCGGGCGTGTTCTCGATCACCTTCGCCGTCGCCATCGCGGTGATGTGGAGCCATGGGGATCAGATCATGACCGCCATGGCGGTGATGGCCCTGGCCGGAACCCTGGTCAGCAATATGGTGTCCGGCATCGGATCGCAGACCCTGTTCCTGATCGGCGCCCTGCCGTATTTCGCCACCCTGATCGCCATGCCCTTCATCGCGCCCAAGCCCGCGTCGCCGGCTCTGGCGCCCCTGGTCGGGTCGGTGATCCTGCTGGTGCTGGCCGTCACCGTGATCTGGTCGCGACTGAAGTCGGCGCGTGCGCAGGAAGCCGCGGCCCTGGACGAGGCGCAGCGTCGTCTGGAACAGGCCGAGCGCGCCATGGCCGACCGCGCCGCCATGGCCGCCATTGTCAGCCACGAACTACGCACGCCCGTCAGCGCCATCCTGGCCGGCGCCCATGTCATTCAAAAGGGCGATACGCCCGAAACCACGCCCGAGACGGCCCAGTTGATCATGGACGCCGGCCGATTGATGACCGGGATGCTCAACGATCTTCTGGACCACTCCAAGATCGAGGCGCGCGCCATGACGCTGGAGGCCAGGGACTTCGATCTGGCGGCCTTTGTTGACGATACGGCGCGGTTCTGGGCGGCGGCGGCGGACGAGAAGGGGCTGCGGCTCAGCGTCTCGCCCATGGCCGAGCCGCTTTGGCTGAAGGGCGACCCGTTCCGGCTGCGCCAGATCGTCAACAACCTGATGTCCAATGCGCTGAAGTTCACGCCCCAGGGCGGATGCGTGACCTTCGGCGTGACGATGCGGGCAGGGGCGCTGGACGATGTGGCCGTGGCGATGACGGTCGCCGACCAGGGACCTGGGATCGCGCCGGACGCCATGGCGCGCCTGTTCTCGCCCTTCGCGCAAGGGTCGGCGCAGGTCGCGCGCACCTATGGCGGGACGGGGCTTGGGTTGACGGTCAGTCGCGATCTGGCGCGTCTGATGGGCGGGGAGCTTTCCGCGCGCAGCGAGGAGGGGCAGGGCGCCGTCTTCAGGCTGGAGATCACCCTGCCGCGCGGCGTTCCGGTCGATCAGGCACACAGGGAAGAGACCGCCCCGCCCGTGCTTGATCGGCGGTTGCGGGTGCTGGCCGTCGACGATCACGAGATCAACCGCCGCACGCTGGCGCTGGTGCTTCATCCCCTGGATGTCGAACTGTCGATGGCGTCGGACGGAGCCTCGGCCCTGGAAGCCCTGGCCGAACAGGTGTTCGATGTCGTGTTGATGGACGTCAACATGCCCGGCATCGACGGCAATGAGACGACGCGGCGCCTGCGCGCCTCGAACGGCCCCAATGCGGCCGTGCCCGTCATCGGCTTCAGCGCGGGAACCGAAGACGAGCAGATCGCCGCGACGAAGGCCGCCGGCATGACGGATTGGCTGGCCAAGCCGCTGGAGCCGTCCCGGCTCTACGCCGCGCTGGAGCGCGCGGTGCGGCAGTAGGACGATCGTCGTTCCGATCGCCGGCGTCGCGAGGCTGGATTTGATCCCCGCCCGGATAAAGGGGCTGCCCGCTCTGTGGCGGAAATGTGGTTGACGGGAGGCCCTGACGCGTGCGGAATGCGAGCCTGAATTGCGCCGTGGGGTTGCAAGCTTAAGCGTTCGGCGAAACGCCGTGGGGAGATATAGAGTGGCTTTCAGTTTCAAGCTCGGCCTGTTGGCCGCGACGGCGGGCGTGGCGATGCTGGCAGGCACGGCGGCCAGCGCCCAGACGACGACGGCGCCGACGCCGCCCTCGGGCGGCTTCTATATGGCCAACGGGACGCGCACGACCAACTATCAAACGGCGCTGGCCTCCTGGCGAACGGACGCGCAGTTCTCGGTCGACTATTCCAAGGGTTTCCTGGGGCTGGAACACGCCTACGCCATGGGGCTGACGGGGCGGGGACAGACGGTCGGGGTCAATGACGCGGGCGTCTATGTCGACCACCCGCTGTTCGGATCGGCCGGCAAGGTGACGGGCCTGCGCAGCCAGGCGATCGCCGGATACGGCAACGACGGCCTGATCAATCCGCGCCGCCGCTGGGAAGGCCACGGCACCCACGTCTCGGGCACCATCGCGGGCGACCGAGTGGCGGGTCAGCCGATGTTCGGCAACGCCTTCAACGCCAAGCTCTACGCCGCCACCGCCAACTTCTCGGCCGGCGACTTCCTGTGGTTCAAGGATGCGGTCATCGACGGCAAGATCGTCGCGACCCAGAACCAGAACATCGTCGATCTGGCCAATACCGGACAGGTGCGGATCATCAACAACAGCTGGGGCAGCAGCACCACCCTGCCATTCAACGCCTCGCTGCCGACCGTGCTGGCGTCCTTCAACCGCAACTACGGCGACTTCTACAAGCCCGTGTTGGACAAGGACGTGCTGGTCGTCTTCTCGGCCGGCAACGGCTATGGCGTTCACGCCGGGATTGATGCGGCGGCGCCGCTGAACGACCCGCGCCTACGCTCCAACTGGCTGTCGGTCGCCAACTATTCCAGCTTCACCGCCGCCGATCCCTCGACCAGCTTCTGCGGTCAGACGGCGACCTGGTGCGTCGCCGGACCGGGTTCGCAGGTGATCTCGTCGGTGCCGGCCTACACCATGGATCGCGCGGGCATTCTGGCGTTGTATCCGCGCGCCAACTATGCGGGCCTGTATTCGGCGACCACGGTCTCGGCCCTTCAGACGGCCTCAATCAATCGATTCTTTGACGTGTTGTATGCCTACTTGGATGCACGTGACGCAGGCGGTCCTGGTTACGACGAGGATGCATGGCGACGCGAAGTCGCGCGTCAAGCTGCGGCCATCACCCTGGTTTCGGGCGCCCGCATGGGCGACCCAGATGGCTTCACCTCGATCCTCGGGCAGCTGCTAACTCAGACCAGCAATATGGCGATCCTGACGCCGGCCTTCTCCAGCGCGGTGCTGCAATACGCCAACGACGAGCTTCAGCGCGTCCTGAACCAGTATATCAAATATACCGGCGCGGGTTACGCGGCCTATACCGGCACCTCGATGGCCGCGCCGAACATCTCGGGCTTCGCGGCCCTGCTGATGGAGAACTTCCCGGAGTATTCGACGGCCCTGATCTCGGACATTCTGGTGTCCAGCTCGAAGGACCTGGACACGCCGGGCGTCGATCTGCGCTCGGGCTGGGGCGCGCCGCAGATGGATGTGGCGCTGCGGGGGCCGACCGCGCTTCGCGACACCCGCGACGTCACCGTCGCCGTGGGCACCTTCGATGTCTGGAGCAACAACATCGGCGATGCGCGCGACCGCTATTCGGCCGAGGTTCTGGCCAACTTCGGCAATGACATCGGCGGCCTGGTCAAGAAGGGCGGCGGCCAGCTGATCCTGACCGGCGCCAACGACTATAGCGGCCCGACGCGCGTCGAGGGCGGTCTGTTGACCGTCAACGGCAGCCTGCTGCGCTCCAGCGCCACGGTCGGCGGCGTCGGCATGATCGGCGGCACGGGCCGGCTGCTGAACCTGACGGCGGAGAGCGGCGGGGTGGTCTCGCCGGGCGATGGCGTCAATCCGTTCGGAACCCTGACGGTCGCGGGCAATCTGAACTTCAAGCCGGGCTCCTTCCTGTGGATACGGTCCAGTGTGAACGGCGCAGCCTATTCGCGCCTGAACGTGGGCGGCACGACCAAGATCGACGGCGGCCAGGTCATCCTGAAGGCCGACAACGGCGAATGGAACCTGCGCACCCGGATGAACATCATCAACTCGACCGGGGCGGTGACGGGGACCTTCAGCGGGGCTCAGAGCGATCTGGCCTTCCTGGCGCCGGTGCTGACCTATTCGACCAACGGGGTGGTGCTGACGGTGCGGCGCAACGACGTGACCGTGGCCTCGCTGGGCCTGACCGACAATCAGAAGTCGGTCGGCGGCGCGCTGGACGTCATGATCAACAACACCTCGACCGGGGCCAACCGCGACCTTTCGCTGGAGAACGCCCTGCTGGACGCCAGCGTCCCGGCCGTTCAGGGCGCGCTGAGCGGCCTGACGGGCGAGGTTCACGCCTCGCTGGGCGGCCTGGCCGTGTCCGACACCCGTTCGATCCGCGAGGCCATGTCCGAACGCGGCCGCAGCCAAGGCGGCGCCGCGACCTATGCCGGCAACGGCGTTTCGGTCTGGGGCAGCGGCGTCTACGGCAATGGCCGCGGTTCGGCCCATGATGGGATCGCCGGCTTCCGCAGCGAAGGCTCGGGCTATCTGGTCGGGGCCGAAAAGGCGCTGTCGAACGACATGCATATCGGCCTGGCCCTGGGCGAGACGCGCTCGGAACTGCGGTCGTCGCGCCTGCGCTCGACCGGTCGGGTCAACAGCGAACAGATCGGCGTCTATGGCGGCGCCGGCGTGGGCGACTTCCAGATCCGCGTCGGCGGATCGTGGGCGAACGCCGACGTCCGCACCGACCGCACGGCCCAGCTGAACCAGTTCACCAACGCCCTGGTCGGCAACTATGACGGCAACGTCTGGCAGGCTTACGGCGAAGTGGCCTGGAGCCGGGCGGTCGGCGGCACCACCTTCGAACCCTACGGCGCCTATAGCCACGTCGAATACGACGCGGACGTCTCCGAAACGGGCGGGGATGCCGCCCTGTCGGGCAAGGTGAAGCAGAAGGCCGATCTGCTGACGGCCGGCTTCCGTACCCGCACCGTCCTGGCGGGCGACGAGGGGCGGCCGCGTCTGTCGGCGGTGACGCACCTGGCCTACACCCACGATCTGAACGGGGACGGTCCGGTGTTCGACGCGGCCTTCGCCGATGGTCCGCGCTTCCTGATCGACGGCGCCAATCCGGGCGACGACGTCGTCTCGGGCGGCCTGGCCTTCAACATCCAGGCGACCGAACGCACGGCCGTCGAGATGGGCTATAGCGGCGTCTACAAGGACGAATACCGCGACAACCGCATCTATGGCCGGTTCAGCGTCAAGTTCTGATCGAAGCTGCAGAACCGCAAGACTGTCGCGCCCCCGGTTCCCGACCGGGGGCGCGATTGCGTTTGGCGGGGATCAGTGGGTCTGGGCGGACAGGGCGTCGTCGTCCTGGGTGAAGGGGCGGTCGCGGTTCGCCAGCCGCTGCTCGACCCAGACGCCCTGAACCCGCGTCAGGCGCTCGACCGCCTGGACCGCGCCGCGCATGAAGGCGGCGGGCGTTTGGCCGTTAGGCGGCGGGGCGACGGCGCTCTGATCGCCGTGAAGCAGGGTGGCGGCGTATATGTCCAGGCGATGGCCCTGGCGCGGGCCGTCGCGATAGGGGAACAGGCACAGGGTGTAACGCTGCTCGACCCGGCCGGGGCGGCGCGGGGCGATGTCGGCGCGCCATCTGGCGCCGTCGCAAACCGCCGC
>NZ_DALZQC010000023.1:0-35697 GCF_032017145.1 Brevundimonas sp. | reverse complement strand
GCCGCCCGCCCGCGCGCCGCCACGCCCGCCGTCCACCGCGCCGCCTCACGCCTGAAATCCAGACTGCCAGCCCGCGCCGGTTCGAAGCCTGCGCGACGTGTTTGTTCTGAACTTCAGGATTCCCATGTCTTCCAAGACGACCGCAGCGCCACCGCCGCTGCGTTCCGCACAGCCGGACGATCTGTCCGGCGCCTATCGCGCGGTGTGGCGATGGCATTTCTACGCCGGTGTCTTCGTCATGCCGGTTCTGATGCTGCTGGCCCTGACCGGGGGCCTCTATCTGTTCAAGGACGAGATCGACGGCCTGGTCTATCGCGACATGATCCGCGTGCCCGCAGCCCAGAACCAGGTGGCGCCCGACACCTGGGCGGCCCATGCCTCGACGGCCGCCGGCGGCGGACGGGTCGCCAATCTGGTCCTGCCGGCTCGGGCAGACGAAGCCGTTCGTCTGCGTGTGGACCAACCGGATGGGGTGCAGAAGACGGTCTTCGTCGATCCCCATACCGGGCGCGCGACGGGCGTCATCCCGGCAGGCGGGGTCATGGAGCTGATCAAGAAGCTGCACAGCCTGACCCTGCTCGGTCGGCCGTTCAACATTCTGGTCGAGATCGTCGCCGGCTGGACCATCATCTTGTTCGCCACGGGTCTCTATCTATGGTGGCCGCGCCGCCGCGCCGTGGCGGTTCTGAAGCCCCAGACGACCGACAGCCGGCGTCGGCCCTTCTGGCGCGACCTGCACGCCCTGACAGGCGTCTACGTCGGCGGGGTCGTGCTGTTTCTGGCGGTCACGGGCATGCCGTGGTCGGCGGTCTGGGGCGAGCGCGTCATGGGCTGGGTCAAGGAGACCGGCTGGGGCCGCCCGCCCGCCCCGGTCGCCGGCGCCTGGCAGCGCGCCCAGCACCATGACACGCCGGTCGGCGCCGGCTGGACCATGGAGGGCATGGTGATGACGCACGATCACGCCGGTCACGGCGCCCTGGCGCAGGTGATGCACGCCGCCGACGCGGCGGGCCTGGCGCGCCCCTATGCGATCAACATTCCGGCGCGCGAGGGTACGGCCTATACGATCACCACCCAGGCGCGTCGTGTCGAGGACAGCCGGTCCCTCTATATCGACGGGGCGTCCGGGCGGGTGCTGGGCGACATCGGCTATGATCAGTTCGGGGCCGGCGCCAAGGCCATCGAACTGGGCATCTACACCCACCAGGGCACGCAGTTCGGCCAGGCCAATCGCATCGTCATGCTGCTGGGGTGCATCGGCGTCTGGGTGCTGGCGATCAGCGGCCTGGTCATGTGGTGGAAGCGCCGCCCGCCCGACCTGTCACGTCGCCGCCTGGGCGCCCCGCCCGCCCCGCCCGGACCGCGAGTGCGCGCCGCCGTCCTGGGCATCGTTCTTCCCCTCGCCATCCTCTATCCCCTGACGGGACTGAGCCTGGTCGCGGCCGTATTGCTCGATCGAGCCGTACGACCGATGATCCGGCGCCGTTCCGCCGCCTCCTGAAAGGCCCGACCCATGACCATCAAATCCGCCCTCGCCGCCGCGCCTGTCCTTCTTCTGGCGCTGAGCGCCTGCAATCCGTCGCAGCCGGCCAGGACGCCGGCCGATGCGGGCCAGGCCGCCGCCGTCGCCGCCGCCGACGCCTGGTGCCGTCCGTCGCCGAACGGGGCCAAGGCGGGCGGCTGCTATGTCACCCTGACGGCTGCGACCGACGACCGATTGACCGGCGGCTCCACTCCCCGGGCCGGAATGCTGCAGGTTCACGAGATGAAGACCGAGAACGGCGTGATGACCATGGGCGAAATGGCCCAGGGCCTGCCGCTGCCTGCGGGCGAAGCGGTCGCCCTGGCGCCGGGTGGAAACCACCTGATGCTGATGGAGTTGACCGCGCCGCTGGTCGCCGGCGAGACCGTGCCCCTGACCCTGAACTTCGCCGACGCCGCGCCTGTGACGGTTCAGGCCAAGGTGCGTCAGCCGGCGATGGCGGGCATGGACCACGGCGCCCATTGAGCCCTTTTGAAGCGCGAGCCTGACAAACCCGTTCGAACGGGTTAAAGGCTCGCGCCTTCTCCAAGGAATACCCATGGCCCTTAAAGTCGCGATCGTCGGCCTGCCCAATGTCGGCAAGTCCACCCTGTTCAACGCCCTGACCAAGACGGCGGCGGCCCAGGCGGCCAACTATCCGTTCTGCACCATCGAGCCGAACACCGGCGACGTCGCGGTGCCCGAGGCGCGTCTGAACGCCCTGGCCGAGATCGCGGGCTCCAAGGAGATCATTCCGGCCCGCATCACCTTCGTCGACGTCGCCGGCCTGGTGCGCGGCGCGTCCAAGGGCGAGGGCCTGGGCAACCAGTTCCTGGCCAACATCCGCGACTGCGACGCCGTGGCCTTCGTGGCCCGCTGCTTCGTCGATGACGACATCACCCACGTCGAGGACCGGATCGACCCGATCGCCGATCTGGAGATCATCGAGACCGAACTGATGCTGGCCGACATGGAAAGCCTGGAGCGCCGCCGTCCCCAGCTGGAGAAGCGCGCCAAGGGCGGCGACAAGGAATCGGCCCTGACGCTGAAGCTGGTCGATCTGGCCCTGGCCCAGTTGAACGCCGGCAAGCCCGCCCGCACCGCCGAAGTGTCCAAGGAGGACATCAAGGCCTGGCACATGCTGCAACTGCTGACGGCCCTTCCCGCCCTTTATGTCTCCAACGTCGAGGAGGGCTCGGCCGACAAGGGCAACGATTTGTCCGACAAGGTCGCGGCCCGCGCCGCCGCCGACAACGCCAACTCTGTCGTCATCTCGGCCCAGATCGAATCCGAGATCGCGGTGCTGGACGACGAGGAGCAGAAGGAGTTCCTGGAGACCCTGGGTCTGGAAGAACCCGGCCTGAATCGTCTGATCCGCGAAGCCTACAAGCTGCTGGGCCTGCAGACCTATTTCACCGTCGGCCCCAAGGAAGCCCGCGCCTGGACCATCAACGTCGGCGACACCGCGCCCCAGGCGGCAGGCGTGATCCACACCGACTTCGAAAAGGGTTTCATCCGCGCCGAAACCATCGCCTTCGACGACTTCGTGGCGCTGCGCGGCGAAGCCAAGGCGCGCGAAGCGGGCAAGCTGCGCGCGGAAGGCAAGTCCTATGTGGTCAAGGACGGCGACGTGATGAACTTCCTGTTCAACTAGGCGGCGCGGCGGGCGGAGTTTCGGCCCCGTCCTTCTTCATCATCTTTTCCAAGGGGTTGGCGGGGTCCGGTGCGCGCGGCGAGCCGGGGCAGCGCGCCAGCTTGGTCGTCAGCATGTCCCGATCCACATAGGTCAGGGTCAGGACATCGCCTGCCGTACCCATGTGGACGCGCTCGTGCACGGCCTTGCCTTGGGCCATGCAGGACAGGGCCGCGACATAGCCGGATCCCCGCTCGTCGATGCTGGCGATGTCGCAGTTGTGGCCATAGGCGTCGAACCGCATCGGGGTGATGGTGATCGGGCTGTTCGCCCCTTGTGGTCTGGCGCACCAGGCGGGATTGGCCGCCCACACCCCCACGAAACTGCGCGGTCCACGAGACGCCAAAGATGATGGTCCCGGCGCCTCGACCGGCTGCATGGCCTCGGGCGTGCGAAGCGGCGCGGCCGGTTCGTTGGGCGGATTGACCTGATCGTCGCCGCAAGCCGCCAGCAGGACCAAGGCGGCGAGCGCCGGAAACAGGGCCGTTTTCATGTCGCCACAACGCAACGGCGAAGGTTCCGGTTCAAACCCGCACACTCATTGCGGTTGATTCTAATAATCGTTCGCAGTAACACGCCCGCCAATCACACAGCGGGGCCATTGATGCGTACTCTCCTCCTTCTTTCCACCGCCGCGGCGGCCATCGGTTCGGCCCTGATCGTTCAACCTGTCCACGCCGAGGCGCCCGTCGAAGCCGCGCCCGCCGCAGAGGTCGATCCGGTCGTCGTTCTGGGCACACGGTCACGGCGTCTGGCGTCCAATGTTCCCGGCACGGTCAGCGTCATCGACGCGGAGCAGATCGAGACGATTCTGGCGACCGACATCAAGGACCTGATCCGGTTCGAGCCGGGCGTCAGCGTTCCGACTTCGCCCGCCCGATTCGGCCTGGCCCTGTCAGGCGCCGGTCGTGACGGCAACTCCGGCTTCACCATTCGCGGCATGGGCGGCGACCGGGTGCTGATCGTCAACGACGGGGTGCGTCTGCCTGCCGGCTTCTCCTTCGGCGCCCAGGCGGTCGGACGCGGCGGCTATAACGATCTGGACCTTATCAAGTCGGTCGAAATCCTGCGCGGCCCCGCTTCGGCCCTTTATGGTTCGGACGGCATCGCGGGCGCCGTGGCCTTCACCACCAAGGATCCGACCGACTTCCTGGTCGGCGACCAGACCTTCGGCGCCCGCGCCCGCGTGGCCTACAACTCCGCCGACGAAGGCTGGACCGAGGGACTGGCGCTGGCGGGCCGTTCGGGTTCGCTGTCCGGCCTGCTAGCCTATACCCGCCGCCATGCTCAGGAGACCGAGAACAAGGGCTCGGTCGGCGGCGTCGGCACGACCCGCACCCAGCCGAACCCCCAGGATTTCGGCTCCAACGCCTATCTGGGCAAGCTGGTGTGGGAAGTGAACCCCAACCACACCCTGCGCCTGACCTATGACCACCTCGATTCGGAAATGAACGGCGATGCGCTCAGCAGCCGGTCTTCGACCGTCCTGGCGGTTACCGCCCATGATGAGACCCAGCGTGATCGCGTCAGCGGGGATTGGCGCTTCCGGGACTTCGCCGGTCTCAGCGACGGTTCGGTCTCCGTCTATTGGCAGGATTCCACCACGCGGCAGTACACGTTCGAAGACCGCGCCACCCTGGCCGACCGGGTGCGCGACGTCACCTTCGACAACACCGTCTATGGACTGGCGGCTCAAGGTTCGCGCGTCTTCGGTCAGGGCGCTGCGGTGCAGCACCGCGTCACCGTCGGCGGCGACTGGTCGATGACGACGCAGGAAGGCGTTCGCGACGGCGTGGTCCCGCCGGTCGGCGAGACCTTCCCCATCCGCGCCTTCCCCAAGACCGAATATCAGTTGGCCGGTCTGTTCGTGCAGGACGAGATCGAACTGCTGAACGGCGCGCTCAGCATCATCCCGGCCGTCCGTTACGACTGGTACGATCTGTCGCCCAAGGTCGACGCTCAGTTCCCAGCCGCCGCCTCGGGCCAGAGCGACGACCACATCTCGCCCAAGCTGGGCGTCGTCTATTGGACGGGGCCGCATCTGGGCGTCTTCGCCAACTACGCCCTGGGCTTCCGCGCGCCCTCGCCGATGCAGGTGAACAACTTCTTCGAGAACCCGGTCTTCGGCTATCGCTCGATCCCGAACCCGAACCTGTCACCCGAGACCAGCGAAAGCTTCGAGGCCGGCTTCCGTCTGCGCGACATCGATGTGGCGGGCGGCAAGATGCGGCTGAACACCACCGCCTTCGCCACCCACTATGACGACTTCATCGATCAGGTTTCGGTCAGCGGGCGCGGCATCCCCGGCGTCGATCCGCGGGTCTATCAGTACGTCAACCTGACCGAGGTCGATATCCGGGGCCTGGAGGCGCGCGCCGACATCTATTGGGACAATGGCTTCAGCCTGATCGGCTCAGCCGCCTACGCCGAGGGCGAACAGACCACCGACGGGCGCCGCACCGAACTGGGCAGCGTCGATCCGGTGAAGGTGGTCGCGGGCCTGAGTTACGCCGCGCCGTCCGGCGTCTGGGGCGGTTCGGCCACCGTCACCTGGTCGGGCAAGAAGGATCAGGCCACCTATAATCTGTCGTGTGGGACGACCTGCTATCTGGGCGACAGCTTCACCCTGTTGGACCTGACCGCCTATTGGAACGTGACGGAACGGGCCACGCTGCGGGCCGGCGCGTTCAATGTCTTTGACGAGACCTATGGCTGGTGGAGCGACGTGCGCGGCCTGTCCGCCACCTCGACCGTCAAGGACGCCTACACCCAGCCCGGCCGCAACTTCGGCGTCTCTCTGACCCTGCGGCTGTAAGCGACCATGCCCCCTCGAACCTCAAGGAAACGCCCGATGCGCGCCATCCTGATCGCCGCCGCCCTGCTGACCGCGACCGCGCCGGCCGCCCTGGCCCAGCAGGCCGCAGCCCCAGTTGCGGCCGCGGCGCCCGCCAACGCCTTCGAACGGGATCGCCAGTCGATCCTGGCCCAGGCGGGCCAATACCGCGTCCACTTCGACATGCGCGAGAACGTCAGCTTCCGCGCCGACTACGACCCGCTGGAGGAAAAGCTGTCCGGCGGCAGCGAGATCGTGCGCGTCGTCTATGACAAGGGCGACAAGATCAGCCTGCAGCACATTCTGGTCATGGAGCACGGCGGCCAGACCATCGTGGTCAAACACTGGCGCCAGGACTGGGCCTATCAGCCCGAGACGGTCCTGACCTACGCCGGGCCGAACCAGTGGACGCTGACGCCGGTTCCGGCCGACCAGCGCGCCGGCGCCTGGTCCCAGACGGTGTGGCAGACCGACGATTCGCCCCGCTATGGCGGCGTCGGCCATTGGACCTATGACAACGGCCTGTCCGCCTGGACGTCGAACCCGACCTGGCGGCCCCTGGCGCGGCGCGACGCGGTCCGCAATCCGGTCTATGACCGCTATCTGGGCACGAACCGTCATATCCTGAAGCCGGACGGCTGGGTCCATATCCAGGACAATATGAAGATGTCGGGCAAGGCCGGCGGCGAACCCATCGCCATCGTCCAGGAAGACGTCATCAACACCTACGACCGCTCTACCAGCTATTCGCCCCAGCCCGGCGACGACTACTGGGCCAAGACGCAGGGCTACTGGGCCGCCGTGCGCGACGCCTGGGACGCCGCTGTCGCCGCCCACAATGGCGTCCATCTGGATGAGGTCGGGGACACCGGCTCGGTCACCGGCACGCCCCTGATGGACCTGGCGCAGTCGGTGGCGGACGGAAAGACCGCCGAGGCCGCCGCCATCGCCCAGGCGCGCACCCTGATCGAACAGGCCACGACACCCCGCTGACCCTTCCCCCAGCGCGGACGACTGAAGCGGCGGCCGGGCGACCGGCCGCCGTTCTTTTTTGCGTTCAAGTCAGGACGACCCGGCCGTTCTCCATGCGGAAGGCGACGTCCGTCCGCTGGAACAGCCGGGCGATGACGGCGGACGGATCGGCCGCGCCCTGATCCAGCAACCGCTCCACATCGCCTCGCAGCGACGGATCGCGCGACACCCGCGTCAGGCCGCTCAGCCATTCCTCGCGGCTCAAAACGCCGTCGGGCTGGCGCAACAGGGGCTTCAGGAAGTCGAACCAGTCGCCGCCCGTCCGCTGGCGCTGCGCCCCCTCCGCCGCCAGGGCGAAGACGGCGCCGCAGGCGTAATAGGCCCGGTGTTCGCCGCGCGCGCCCGCCTGCGCTACCGGGCGTTTGGCCAGGTCGGCGCAGTCGTCCACCTCGGACTGCAGTTCGGCGCGGTCGTCATAGGTGGCGTCCAGATGCTTCAGCGCCCGCACCGCCATCAGGTCCGCCCCGCCCTCGGTGATCCAGGCCTCGTCGGCGAACTGATAGCGGATGGTCTGGCCCAGCCAGAAATGCGCGCCCTCGTGACCGATGAACCAGCGCGACCGTTCGCGGATTTCCGACTGGGGCGTGGTCACGCCCCGCCCCTCGAACGACATCACGATCAGACCGGGCAGGACGCTGCCGCCCATACTGGTCATTCGCTCGGTCGGGCCGTTCCAGGCCGCCATGACGATGGGCGTATCCCCGCCGGCGCCGGGCGCCCCCAGCCGGTCGCGATAGTACTGGCCCACATGGGGGGCGAAGTCGCGGATCTCTTCCCCGATCCACGGCGGCAGGTTCGGGTCGATCACGGTGGACAGGCCCTGACCCGGCGTCACCGTGGCGTCGCCCAACAGGACATAGCTGCGCTCGTCCGTGGTGGTCAGGGCGTCCCGGCGACGGCCGTTGAACAGCACCGGCCCGTTGTCGTCGCGCCAGGTCACGCGCGCCGGGCCGCCGTCGACCTTTGTCCGGTTCAGGTCGTCCGGCACCGCCTCCGCCGCCTGGGGCGAGGCCAGGGCGAAGACGTCCATCTGCCGCGTCGGCAAAGCGACCGCCCCGTTGGAAAACAGCAGGGTCGGATACTCCGCCTCCAGGTCCACGGCCTTCGGTCGGACGCGGAAACGCAACTCGCGCGGCACAGGCCCGCCGTCGACGCTGCGGATGATGTCGTAGTGGCCGCGCCGCTCCATCACCACGCCCGGCGTCTCCACCGTCCACTGACGCGGGCGCCAGGGTTGGCGCGAATCCGTCTCCAGCGCCGAATCCATGAAGGCCCAGACCGGGGCGTCGCGCCCGAACCGATAGTCGACCATCAGCTGGTCGCCCTGGCGCGTCACCGTCACCTGAGCCCCGGCGTCGTCGAGCGCTGCGGGCCGCGAGATGGTCGGGCCGGCGGCGCAGGCTCCGCCGGTCAGGGCGACGGCGGCGAGCGCGGAGGCGGCGAAGGCGTGGACGCGCAAGGGCGATCTCCCGACAGTTGTGCGACGCAAAAAGCTTAGCCGCCGTCAACGCGCCGGGTCAGCTTACGGTTTCGTCAGGCTGACGTCCGATCCAGGGCGCGGCCCGCCGCCGCCAGTTCGGCGGCCATCACCGTCTTCAGCCGTTCGGGCGCCAGGATGGACGCCTGTTCGCCCCAGGTGAACAGGTGCCAGGCCAGTTCCCGCATCCCCGAGGCGCGAAACCGCACAATCACACCGCCGTCCGACTGATCCTCGAAGCTCTGGGTCGGGTGCCAGCGCCAGCCCCGGGCCTCGGCCGCCCCTTCGGGCGCGATGCGGATGACCACATCCTCGATCTCGTCCTGATAGATGCCGAACGACTGGCTGGCGAAGACCCCGAGGTCGAAATCGGCGGGCGGAACGGCCTGCCCGTCCTGCGGCGCGACATGGCTCATCCGGTCCAGGCGGAAGGTCTGGATGCGGCCGGTCTCGCGGTCGGCGGCGACCAGATAGTTGGCGCGCCCGAACATGACGCCGCAGGGCGCCACGCTGCGCCGACGCGGCTCGGCCCCCGGTCGGGAATAGGTGAAACCCAACGGCTGCTGGGCCAGAACCGCGCCCCGGATGGCGGTCAGCATCGCCTCGTCCGCCGAAGGGCGCGGCCCCGCCTGGACCGCGATGGTCTCCGCTCGCACCAGCGCCTCCAGATCCGGCGCCATTCGGTTCAGGGTGGTGGATCGCATCGCCGCCTTCAGCTTGCGCTCCAGCGCCTCCAGCGCCGCCGCACGGGCGGGCTCTCCCGCCGCACGCAAGGCCGACGCCGCCTTGGTCAGCTCCAGCATCTCGGTCGCCGTCGGCGCCTGTTCGAACGCCGACAGGCCGCCGCGAATGCGCCAGCGCTTGGTGGGCGGATCGGAGACCTCCTCGGCCTGGGGGAACAGCATCAGGACGGCGTCGCGCATCCGTTCGACGGTGCGGCGGCCGGTCCGCATGTCGCGGGCCATCTCGTCCAGCGTCAGCCCCTCGGCGCTGGCGGCCATGCGCCGCGCCAGTTCGATCACCATGGCCGCCTTGTCGTGTCTCACCGCGCCTGCCGAATACTGCGTCCGTTTCTGACGCAACAGTGGTGCAAAACATCATTATCGACAAGAGGCCCCCGCTTCCAGGAGATCGTCACATGGCCCGCTTTCAACCGACGTCCGCCGTCAACGCCAGCCGCTACATCATCGTGCCTTGCGAGGCGGAGGGGTCGTCCGACCTGGCGGTGATCTGGGACCGCCTGGAGAAGCAGGTGGTCGACGTCATCTCGGCCGCCGCCAGCCATCGCTACTCCGACGAGGACATGCTGTGGGACGAAGGCCGCGCCGCCGAGCCTGCCACGGAATGGCGGATGGCGGCCTGAGCCGATCAGGCCGTCCTGGGTTTGGTCCAGCGGTCGATCATCCGCTGGGCCGGCTGTTCCACCAGCCGATGCGCGACGACGGCGACCGCGACGATCAGGCCGAACATGGCGATGGCGAACAGGTCGTTCAGCCACACCGAGCCGAAATCGATCCGCCGCCCGTTCGGCAGCCAGTCCAGCTTTCGCCCGACGATCAGCATGACCGTCAGAATGAACATATGGACCATATAGATCGCGAAGGACCATCGCCCCAGCGTCACCAGCGCCGGCCGATCCAGCAGGCGTGACAGCGCCCCGTTCTCACCCGCGAACACCCAGACCAGCCCGACGAAGACCAGGGTGACGGCCACCGTGATCGGCCCCGTCGCCCAACCGATGAAGACACAGGCTGCGACGATGGCCGCGACCTCCAGCCCTGTGGCCGCCGCGCCCTTCAGGCGGGGAATACGGGTCCATACGCCCTGCAGCAGACAGCCCAGGAAGAAGCCATAGACGGCGCGCGGCACGGCGAAGTCGAACGTCGTGTTCATCCAGCGGCGGGCGTAGGCCAGGACCATCAGGCCGCCGATGACCGCCAGGACCAGGCCGATCCAGCGGAACCGCCTTGGCGCGATCAGCACCAGTCCGGCGAAGATCAGATAGCAGGCCCACTCCGCGCTCAGCGTCCAGGCCGGCCCGTTCCAGGTCAGATAGGGGTGGACGTGCCAGGCCTGGATCAGCGCCAGATTGGTGAAGATGGCCTCGACCGAGCGATCGCGCGTGAACGGCGCCGCCCCGTCGAAATGAAAGGCCAGCCGCGCCAGCTCCAACCCCACGAAGGCGCCCAGCATCAGCAGATGCAGCGGCCAGATGCGCCCGAACCGCCGCACCATGAACCGCCCCGCATCCCGCCCCGACTTCAATCGCTCGGCATAGGCATGGGCGATGACGAAGCCCGACAGCACGAAGAAATAGTCCACGAACAGATAGGCGTGCTGGATGAACCCCCAGTCCCGCCAGTGGCTGGCCACCGGCATATGGAACATAACCACCAGGATGGCGCAAACCCCGCGCAGGGAGTCCAAGGCTTCAAATCGCTGATGTCCGGCCGTCTTCACGAGCGCGTGATATCGGGTCTGAAAGCGTTGCGATAGGGGGCTTGAACGGCGGGACTGCTACGTTCCGGGTGCCCCTCGGGCGACCGACGCTTCACGCCATCTCCCGTCGCGATACTGGATACGTAGTCCGCCGGACCAGGGGACCTTCGACATCAGGTTGGTCGTCAAACCCATGCCCAAAATCTCATAGGATGCGTCGGCGCTCAAAGGCGTCGGCGGCGTCTCGACCATAAATCCACGTGGCGTCTCGCCATACACGATGTGTCCAACCATCGCGCATCGCACGCCGACGGCGCGCAAGGTCCACAGGGAACGCCCGGGCGCGGCGACATCGCGGACGTCCAGGTAATCGACGCAGGCCTCGCGGCCGTCATCGAATCGCACCACGGGTCGTTCCAATCCGCCGGAAATCGTCAGCTTCATCATCGCGGAACAGGCGGCGACGGCGAAAACGGCCGCAAAAACCACGAGCTTGGGAAGCGAAGCCTTCACAGCCCCTTCACGATTCCTTCGACCATCTTCTTGGCGTCGGCGAACAGCATCATGGTGTTGTCGCGGAAGAACAACTCGTTCTCGACGCCCGCATAGCCCGCCGCCATGCCACGCTTGATGAACAGCACGGTTCCGGCCTTTTCCACGTCCAGGATCGGCATGCCGTAGATGGCGCTGGTCGGGTCGGTCTTGGCCGCCGGGTTGGTCACGTCGTTGGCGCCGATGACGAAGGCGACGTCGGCGGTGGCGAACTCGGCGTTGATGTCTTCCAGTTCGAACACCTCGTCATAGGGGACGTTGGCTTCGGCCAGCAGCACGTTCATGTGGCCCGGCATCCGGCCCGCGACGGGGTGGATGGCGTATTTCACCTCGACCCCCTCCTCCTTCAGCTTGTCGGCCATTTCACGCAAAGCGTGCTGGGCCTGAGCCACCGCCATGCCGTAGCCGGGCACGATGATGACCTTGGAGGCGTTCTTCATGATGAAGGCCGCGTCCTCGGCCGAGCCCTGTTTGACCGGGCGCGTCTCCTTGGCCCCGCCGGGCCCGGCCGCCGCATCGCCGCCGCCGAACCCGCCCAGGATGACCGAGACGAAGCTGCGGTTCATGCCCTTGCACATGATGTAGGACAGGATCGCGCCGGACGACCCGACCAGGGCGCCGGTGATGATCAGGGCGATGTTCTCCAGCGTAAAGCCCAGGGCCGCCGCCGCCCAGCCGGAGTATGAGTTCAGCATCGACACCACGACCGGCATATCGGCGCCGCCGATGGGGATGATCAGGGTCGCGCCCAGGATCAGGGCGATCAGGAAGACGCCCCAGAAGGCCCATGTCGCCGCGCCAGCCGTGCCGATCAGAATGCCGATCAGGAAGACCAGACCCAGCGCAAGGCCGACGTTGATCAGATGCCGCGCCGGCAGGATGATCGGCGCCCCGCTCATATTGCCGTTCAGCTTGGCGAAGGCGATCACAGAGCCGGTGAAGGTGATGGCGCCGATGGCCACGCCCAGGCTCAGTTCGACAATCGACAGGGTCTTGATGCCCGCACCGTCCGCCGACAGAATTCCAAACGCCTCGGGCGCATAGATGGCGCCGATGGCGACCAGACAGGCGGCCATGCCGACCAGACTGTGGAAGGCGGCGACCAGTTGCGGCATGTCGGTCATGGCGACCCGCTTGGCGATCAACGCGCCCGCCCCGCCGCCGACGATGACGCCGCCCGCGATCAAGGCCAGGGTCACCGTGTCCAGCGCCCCTGTCGTGCCCAGCGTCAGCAGAGTCACGCCGATGGCCAGGGCCATGCCGATCATGCCGAATGTGTTGCCCTGACGGCTGGTCTCGGGGCTGGACAGGCCCCGCAGCGACAGGATGAACAGAACCCCGGAAACCAGATAGGCCAATGCGGCCAAAGATGCGTTCATCACGCCCCTCCCCCTAAGACGTGCGCGCCAGCCGCCACAGGGCGGCGGCGATGAACAATGGGCCGATGAAGAACATGGCCCATTCGAAGACGCCCAGCGGCCGATCCTGCGTCACCACGCGGACCAGGATGGCCGAAAAGACCAGGGCGATGCCGCAGTCGTGCAGCCGTTGACGCTTGATCGGAACCTTGGTCCCGAACCATCCATACAGCCACAGGCCGAAACCGATGCCGGTGCCGACCCAAGAGCCGACGATGGCGATCTGTGCGGCTTCCGTCACGTCGTGACCTTGGGAGCGGGCCGCTCCTTCTTCTTGTACATGGCCAGCATGCGGCGCGTGACCATGAAGCCGCCGAAGATGTTGACGCTGGCCAGGGTCACGGCGACCACGCCCGCCCCCTTGGCGATCCAGGCGCTGGGGCCTGACACATCGCCTGACACGGCCGCTGCGGCGATTAGACCGCCGACGATGATGACGCTGGAAATCGCATTGGTCACGGCCATCAACGGCGTGTGCAGCGCAGGCGTCACCGACCAGACGACATAGTAGCCGACGAAGATCGCCAGCACGAAGATGGCCAGGCGGAAGACGGTGGGATCGACGTGTTCCATCAGTTTGCTCCCTTGATAACTTCATGCACCACGGCCCCGCCGTGGGTGACGACTGCGGCCTTGAGGATTTCATCCTCCATATCCACGCTCAACACCCCGTCCTTGAGCAACAGTCCCACGAAGGCGGTCAGGTTGCGGGCGTAGAGGGCGCTGGCGTCGGCGGCGATGCGGCCTGGCAGGTTGGCCCAGCCGACGATGCTGACGCCGTTCGGGGTGACGACCACCTCGTTCAGTTTCGAGCCTTCGACATTGCCCCCCGCCTCGACCGCCAGATCGACGATGACCGAGCCGGGCTTCATCGAGGCGACGTGTTCGGCGGTCAGCAGGATCGGCGCGGCGCGGCCGGGGATCAGGGCCGTGGTGATGACCACGTCCTGTTTGACGATGTGGCTGGCGGTCAGTTCCGCCTGCAGCGCGCGGTATTCCGCCGACATCTCCTTGGCGTAACCGCCCGCCGTCTGGGCGTTCTTGAATTCCTCGTCCTCGACGGCCAGGAATTTGGCGCCCAGGCTTTCGACCTGTTCCTTGGTGGCGGGGCGCACGTCGGTGGCGGTCACGACGGCGCCCAGGCGACGCGCAGTGGCGATGGCCTGAAGCCCGGCGACGCCCACGCCCATGATGAAGCATTTGGCGGCGGCGACGGTGCCGGCCGCCGTCATCATCATCGGAAAGCCCTTGCCATAGGCGTAGGCCGCCTCGATCACCGCGCGATATCCGGCCAGGTTCGCCTGCGACGACAGCGCGTCCATAACCTGGGCGCGGGTGATGCGGGGCACGAACTCCATAGCGAAGGCGGTGGCCTCAGCGCCGCGCAGGGCCTCGACCGTGGCCTTGTCGCGATAGGCGTCCAGCATGGCGATCACGACGGCGCCAGGCTTCAGCGCGCTGGTCTCCTGGGCCGTGGGGCCGCGGACCTTCAGCACAATGTCGGCGGCGTCCAGCACCGCGCGTGTGTCCGGCTTCACTACCGCGCCGGCGGCGGCGTAGTCCGCATCGGCGATGGAAGAACCCAGGCCCGTTCCGGCCTCGACCGTGACGGTCGCGCCCAGGGCGATCAGCTTCTTGACCGTCTCGGGCGTGACGGCGCAGCGCGTCTCGCCTTCACGACGTTCACGGGTGACGGCGATAGCGACGGCCAAGCGAATCCCCTCGTTCTTGTGGTTGAACGAAGGTTAGGCCGTTCCGGCGCAGGCCGTCAAAGCACGGTTATGCCAAAGCTTGCAGCGACCCTGAGATTTCCGTCCACGGAAGGCGCGAACGGCGCACGCCGTAAATCAGTGCGCGGCGCCGGGCTTGGAGCGCAAGGCCACGAAACCCACGCCGCCCAGGACGACAGCGCCGATAAGCGCGACCATGAAGCTGCCGCCCGGATGGAACCACAGCGTCAGGAAGACCAGCAGAACCGCGATAGCCAGGCTGCCCCATTTGGCCAGGGTCAGAAACAGGCGGTAGGTCGAGATCTGCTCGCGCACCTCCATATGGCCGCGCATATAGCTCTGCGCGTCGGCGTCCGCAGGACCTGTGGCGGTGTGGTCGTGGTCGGCCATGGCGTTCTTCCCCTCGTCGTTCCTTGCGCGCGACTATACCCGCGCGACCGTGCGGCTCAAGCCCGGCCGATCAGCCCAGGGCCTCGAACTGATCGACCAGTCGCTCCAGTCGATGGCAACCCACGCTCCAGAAGGCCGGATCGCGCGGGTCCAGGCCGAAAGGCTTCAGCGCCTCGACATAGGTGCGCGATCCGCCCCCGGCCAGCAACTGGCGATACAGCGGCGTGAAGCCGGCCGGGTCGTTGCGCCGCGCCTCCATCAGGGCCGCCACCAGCAGGTCGCCGAAGGCGTAGGCGTAGACGTAGAAGGGCGAGTGGACGAAGTGGCTGACATAGGCCCACCAGTGTTCATAGCCGGGGTTCAGCTTGACCGCCGGCCCCAGCGAGGCGCCCATCTCCTCCAGCCACAGCTGGTTGATGCGCGGCTGGGAGACTTCGCCCTTCAGCCGCTCGTCGTGGAATCGGGTCTCGAAACGGTGGAAGGCGATCTGGCGGACCACGGTGTTCAGCCCGTCCTCGATCCGTCCGGCCAGCAGACCGCGCTGCTCGGCCTTGGGCGCCGTGGCCAGCAGACGGTCGAACGTCAGCCCCTCGGCGAAGATGGAGGCCGTCTCGGCCAGGGTCAGCGGCGTGTCGGCCAGAAGCGTCCCCTGATCGGCCGCCAGGGTCTGGTGGACGCCGTGGCCCAGTTCGTGGGCCAGCGTCAGGACATCGCGCCGCTCGCCCATCCAGTTCAGGAAGACATAGGGGTGCCGGTCGGCGGTGACGGGATGGGCGTAGGCGCCGGACTGTTTGCCCGCCCGCGCCCGGCCGTCGATCCACGGCTTGTCGAAGAAGCCGCCCGCCCGTTCGGCGAAGTCGCCGCCCAGGTCCGAGAAACTGTCCAGCACGATCTCGCGTCCCTGGCTCCAGGTGAAGGTGCGCGGCGTGGTGGTCTCGATGGGGGCGTTGCGGTCCCAGTGGTCCAGCCGGGTCTTGCCCATCGCCTTGGCCTTCAGGGCGTAATAGCGGTGCGACAGGCGCGGATAGGCGGCCGCCACCGCCTCGGCCATCGCATCCACGGCCTCGCCATCGACCTCATTTCCCAGGTGGCGGCTGTCTGCCGGGCGTTTGAAGCCGCGCCAGCGATCCTCCATCGCCTTGTCGGCGGCGACGGTGTTCAGCACCAGGGCCAGGGTCGGGGCGCGGGCGGCTAGCGCCTCCGACAGGCCCTCGGCGGCGGCCTTGCGACGCGCCGGCTTGGCGTCCGACAGGCGGTTCAGCGCCTCGGCCAGGGTCAAGTTCTCGTTTCCCGCCTTTGCCCGCAACGCGGCCAGCTGCTCGTCGAACAGGCGCGGCCATTGGGCCGTGATCGGGCCGCGTTCGGCGATGAAGGTCTCCAACTCGGCCGACAGTTCGTGCGGCTTCATCGCCCGCACCCGGCGCAGCCACGGCCGCCAGCGCGCGGCGCCGTCGTGGGCCCCCAGGGCCGCCTCCAGCCGCCCGTCGTCGATCTGATTGATCTCCAGCGTCAGCCAGACGGTGGGGGTGGCGATGGCGGTGATCTTTTCGCGCACATCCGCCTCGAACCCCTGGGCCGCCGCATCGTCGCGGGCGGTCGAGGCCGACAGGAAGGCGTAGGCGCCCAGGGCGCCCAGCACGTCCGACGCCTGCTCGTAGAGCCCGATAGCCTGGTCCAGAAGCGCGCCCAGCGCGGCCGCATCCTGCTCTGCGGCCAGCCGCCCCTGAAGGGCGTTCAGGCCGTCGACCAATCCCCTGGCCTTTTCCAGATCGGCAGCGACCCGCGCATCGTCGCGCGAGGCGTAGAGGTCGGTCAGGTCCCACAGGGGGGCGTCGGCGTTCGGCGTCTTGAAGGGAGCGTTCATGCCCCTGTTCTGGGGACGCCCGATGACAGGCGCAACCTCCGATGCCGTTAACCCGCCGCTCACCACGCCGCACAACGCGATTTTCACCTCATCGCCGCTAGAACCGTCCCGAAACGGGCCACCTGCGTTCTGGCGGCCGAGACGAAGGGCTGCCTGTCATGGCCAAGACCATTCTGGTCGTCGACGACGATCCGACCCAGCGCCGACTGATCCAGGCCGTGCTGGAGCGGGACGGATACGCCGTGGTCCATGCGGCCGGCGGCGGCGAGGCCATCGACCGGATGACCCAGGGCGGCGGGGCGGACCTGATCCTGCTGGACATGGTGATGCCCGAGATGTCGGGCCTGGAATGTCTGGCCGAACTGCGCAGCGCGGGCGTCGCCGAGCCGGTGATCGTCCTGACCGCCAACGGCGGCATCGACATGGTGGTCAAGGCCATGCAGGCCGGGGCCCAGGACTTTTTCGTCAAGCCGGTGGGGCCGGAACGGCTGCTGGTCGGGGTCCGCAACGCCCTGCAGATGAAGCGGCTGACGGCCGAGGTCGGGCGCCTGACCAAGCGCGCTCAGGGCCGCACCAGTTTCGACGACATCGTGGGCGACAGCCCCGCCATGCGTATGGTCAAGGCGCTGGGCGCTCGCGCCGCCAGATCCTCCATCCCCGTCCTGATCACCGGCGAGAGCGGCGTGGGCAAGGAGGTGATCGCCCGCGCCCTGCACGGCGCCAGCGACCGGGCCGGCAAGCCGTTCGTGGCGGTCAACTGCGGCGCCCTGCCCGCCAATCTGATCGAATCCATCCTGTTCGGGCACGAGAAGGGCGCCTTCACCGGGGCGGTCGACAAGACGCTGGGCAAGTTTCGCGAGGCGGACGGCGGCACCCTGTTTCTGGACGAGATCGGCGAACTGCCGCTGGACATGCAGGTCAAGCTGCTGCGCGCCCTGCAGGAAGGCGAGATCGATCCCGTGGGCGGCAAGCGGCCGGTCAAGATCGACGTGCGCATCGTCTCGGCGACCAATCGCGACCCGGCCCAGCAGGTGAAGGACGGCGCCTTCCGCGAGGACCTGTTCTATCGCCTGAACGTCTTCCCGATCGAGGCCCCGTCCCTGCGGGAACGGCGCGAGGACATTCCGGCCCTGGTCGAGCATTTTATCGCCCGCTTCAACGCCGAGGAAGGCAAGCGGATCGCCGGCTGCGCGCCCGAGACCCTGGCTCTGCTGCAAGGGTTCGACTGGCCCGGCAATGTGCGCCAGCTCGAGAATGCGGTGTTCCGCGCCATCGTCCTGGCCGACGCGCCCTTCCTGCAACCGCACGATTTTCCCGCCATATCCGGGGTCGCCGCCCCCCTGCCCGACACCCGCCCCCTTCAGGCCGCAACCGCCGCCAACGCCCAGACCGAGGCGGCCGCCGCCGGCGAACAGCCCATCCGCATTCTGGACGACCGCGGCCATCTGCGGACGCTGGAGGACATCGAACGCGACCTGATCCAGCACGCCATCGAGGTCTATGCCGGCCATATGAGCGAGATCGCCCGACGCCTCGGCATCGGCCGCTCGACCCTGTACCGCAAGGTCCGGGAACAGGGGCTGGAGGGGCAGTTGAAGGAGGCGGGTTAGGCTATTCGCCAGCTTCAAGCCGCTTCAGGAACGCCGCCACACTTCCCTCTCCGTCATCCTCGGGCTTGACCCGAGGATCAGGCGCCCAGCCGCACAAATGAGGATAGAGGTCCGCCCAGTTCGGGTTCACACGTTCGATCAGTTCGAGCTTCCAAACGCGATTCCAGCGTTTCAAGGCCTTCTCTCGGCGGATCGCCGTCGTGACGAATTCGTGCTGCTCATACCAGACCAACAGACCGCAACCGTATCGGCTGGCGAACCCCTCGAAGGCGCCTGTTCGATGCTGGCCCGCGCGTTCGTACAGGTTCGCGCTCATCCCCACGTAAAGCACGCCATGCGGACGGCTGGCCTGGATATAGGTGGCGATGAAAGGTCGGCGCTCACTCATCAACGCATAGTTGCGGACAGCCTGATCCTCGGGTCAAGCCCGAGGATGACGGATTACATTATGGGTCCTTCTTACGCCCCCACCACCGTTTCGGCTCCTCGCCCTTGGCCTTGGCGGTGATCTCTTTCAGCTTGCGACCCTGCATGGCGGACAGGGCCTGACCGGGGGCGCCTTTTTCGGGGTCGGCGAAGGCGCGGCCGTGGGTCTTGACCCTTTCGCCGACCGAATCGAGGAACTCGCCCTCCCAGTCGGACAGAGAAACGCCCGCCTTCTCTGCCGAGCGGCGGGCGCGTTTCAGGGCGTTCAGGGCCGCGCGCTGAGCGGCCTTGCGTTGGGCTTCAAAAGGGCTTGGCGGCGGTTTTCGCTTCAAGCCGGCTCAGCCTCAGATCTCGCCCAGGGCCGACATATAGAGGTCCAGGATGGCGTCCTCTTCCTGGCGCTTGGCCTTGTCCTGCTTGCGGATGCGGATGACCTTGCGCAGAATCTTGACGTCGTAGCCTTCGCCCTTGGCCTCGGCGAAGACCTCCTTCATGTCGGTCATGACGGCCTGTTTGTCCTCTTCGAGGCGCTCCAGCCGCTCGATGATGGTGCGCAGGCGGCCCTGGGCGGTCGAGGTGAGAACGTCGGGACCACCGTCGAACGAAGCGTCGTCAGCCATGGGGAAATACTCCAGAAATCAGGCGCGGACGCTAACCATGCCGGCCGGCGCGCGACAACCGCGAACACGAAAAAGGCCGCGGATGAAAATCCGCAGCCTGTGGATCGTCAGCAAGACGCCGTGCGCTCACGCCGCCGAAGCGGCGCGCAAACGAACCAGCTTAGCCTTGCTTCGCCTTGAAGCGCGGGTCGGTCTTGTTGATGACGAAGACGACGCCCTTGCGACGCACGACCTTGCAGTCGCGGTGGCGGGTCTTCAGGGACTTGAGCGAGCTACGGACCTTCATGGTCGGACGTCCTGAGAGAAACCAATAAGAAAGCCGCTGACCCGGTCGGATCGCGGCGGAGGCGGTCGTATAGAGAGAGGGGTTCGGAAGGTCAAGCCGCCAAAGGCCGAAACCGCAGAAAACCCAGTCCCCGTCTGCTCTGCGAGCTGTTTCCCCCTAACGGACTAAAGTAGAGCGAAGCGCGATAGCACGACAAAAACCATGGAGGCCTGACCTCCGAGTCGAACGGAGGGTTTACGGGGTTGCACGCCCGTTGCGTCGCCACTCCGCCATCAGGCCGTCAGAGGACGGTGCGGTAATACGCCGCAGGCGTTAAGGCGTCGACGAAAAACAGGGTTAATGACGCCAATAGGCGAACGGCAAGGCAACGCTTTCGCCTCACAGGCGCTTTAATCGCCGTGAAACTGGGCATTCGCGCGGATGTCATTTCACGTCGGACCCCGGGGGCTTTAGTTTGAATCTCATGCGCTTTTCCTACCGCCTTCTTCTGATCGGCTGCGTGTCGGCCTGTGCGCCCATGTTGCCGGAGCCCCAGGTGCCCCTGCCGACGCACCAGCCCCAGCCGCAACCGGGCGCGCCCGTCACGGCCCCCGCCCCCACGCCGCAGACCCCGCCGCTGGCCGCCTATGACCAGCAGGGATTCGAGGGCTGGAAACAGGGGTTTCTGGCGCGCAAGGGCGGCGCCCGCCGCGCAGAATACGCCCGTCAGCTGGAAGGGCTGACGCCCGACCCGACCGTGGTGCGGCTGGATCGGAACCAGCCGGAATTCTCCAAGCCCGCCGGCGCCTATGTCCAGAACGCCGTGACCGCGGTGCGGATCGCCCAGGCCAAGCAGCGAATCGACCGCGTGCCGTGGTCTGTGGTCCAGCGCTTCGGCGTGCCCAGCGAAATCCTGGTCGGCGTCTGGGCGCAGGAAAGCGCTTTCGGTCAGGTGCAGGGCGACTATGACGTCATCCGTTCGCTGGCGACCCTGGCCTATGACGGTCGCAGGCGCGACTGGGCCGAGGGCCAGTTGAAGGATGCGCTGGACATCGTGGTGGACGGCCGGCGCGAGCGGTCGGGCCTGAAGGGCAGCTGGGCCGGGGCCATGGGCCAGACCCAGTTCATGCCCGACAACTATCTGCGCCTGGGCGTGGACCAGGACGGCGACGGCAAGGTGGACATCTGGGGCGACGACGCCGACGCCCTGGCCTCGGCCGCCAATCTGCTGGCTCAAGCGGGATGGAAGCGCGGCCAGAGCTGGGGTTATGAAGTCGTCCTGCCCGCCGGTTTCGACTATGCCGAGGCGGAAGGCCCCAAGCACAACTGGGCCTATTGGACGGCCAAGGGCGTGCGGCTGGCGCAAGGCGGAACGCCGAACGGCGCCGAGGCGCTGGAGGAGGCCACCATCCTGTTGCCGCAAGGGGCGAACGGCCCGGCCTTCCTGGCCCTGCCGAACCACTATGTGATCCGACGCTACAACAACTCGGTCAGCTACGCCCTGGCCATCGGCCTGACGGCGGACGGGATCATGGGCAAGCCCGGCCTGACCAAGGCCTGGCCCAACGACCCGTCGATGTCGCGCGACCAGCGTATCGGGGCGCAAAGGGCGCTGACCAAGCTGGGCTATGACACCCAAGGGGTGGACGGGGTGATCGGGTCCAACACCCGCGCGGCCCTGCGGCGTTGGCAGATCGCCACGGGCCGAATCGCCGACGGCTATCTGACGCCGACGCTGGCGGACGAACTGATCCGGCGCGCGGGCTGAGTCTGTAAATCCGGCCACGGTTCGACGCTCCTGCGTCAGCCGCTACGCCCCAACCTTGAGACCGAGCGTATGGATCCTCGGCACAAGGCCGAGGATGACGAAGTGAAGTGGTGGGGCGGGCATCGTCTCCTCCCTGCGGAGCGGGGAGGTGGCTCGAAGCGCTGCGGAGAGACGGAGGGGCTCTTGGCCGCATCATAGACGCCGGTGGGGCTTCAACAGCCCCTCCACCGCTTCGCGGTCCCCCTCCCCATTTCATGGGGAGGAGACGACGGTGCGGGTTCCTCTCCTCCGAGGGGAGAAGCGTTGTCGATCAGACCTTCATCCGCCAGGTGGCGCCGTCGGGGCCGTCCATGACGATGACGTCCAGGGTGTTCAGGCGATCGCGAATACGGTCGGCCTCGGGCCAGTTCTTTTCGGCGCGGGCGCTGGCGCGTTGTTCCAGCAGGGCCTCGACCTCGGCCTTCAGGGCGGGATCGCCGCCTTCGAACCAGGCGTCCGGCGTCAGCGACAGGACGCCGAGCAGGCCGGCCGCTTCCTTCAGGCTCCAGCGGGCCATGGCGACATCGTTGATTTCGGCCTCGGCGTCGTTCAGCAGATCGCGCAAGGCGTTGCCGAGCCCGAACAGCTGGGCGATGGCGCCCGGGGTGTTGAGGTCGTCCTCAAGCGCATCCAGCACCGGATCCAGAGCGTTCTCGGCCAGCTCCATCTCGGCCTCGTCCAGCGTGGCCTCGTCGAAGTCGGCCAGGGCCGCGTCGGCGTCGCGCAGAACACCGTAAAGCCGATCCAGGTTCTTGCGGCTTTGCTCCAGCAGCCCCTGGTTCCAGTCCAGCGGCTGGCGATAGTGGGCGCTCAGCAGCGCCCAGCGGACCACCTCGCCCGGCATGGCCTGAACCAGGTCGTGCAGCAGCAGGACGTTCCCGACGGACTTGGACATTTTCTCGGCGTCCACGGTAAGGAAGCCGTTATGCATCCAGTAGCGGGCGTATTCGTCGTGCGCCTGATCGCCGTGGGCATGGCCGTGGGCGCAGACGCCTTGCGCGATCTCGTTCTCATGATGCGGGAAGACCAGGTCGATGCCGCCGCCATGGATGTCGATGGGCAGGCCCAGCGTCTTCTCGATCATGGCCGAGCATTCGATGTGCCAACCGGGGCGCCCCTCGCCCCACGGCGACGGCCAGGACGGTTCGTCCGCCTTGGACGGCTTCCACAGCACGAAATCGTGCGGGTTCTTCTTGTAGGGCGCGACCTCGACGCGGGCGCCGGCGATCATGTCGTCCAGGTTCCGGCCCGACAGCGCGCCATAGGATTTGTAGGACGAGACGTCGAACAGAACGTGCCCCTCGGCGGCATAGGCGCAGCCGGCATCGACGATGGCCTGAATCTGATCGACGATGGCTGGGATATAGTCGGTGACATGCGGCGCGATATCGGGCGGCGACACGTTCAACAGACCCATGTCGGCCAGATAGGCGGCCTCGTAGCGAGCCGTGACCTCGCTGATCGGCACGCCTTCGCGCGCGGCCTTCTGATTGATCTTGTCGTCCACGTCCGTGACGTTGCGGGCGTAGGTGACCTTGTCCGCGCCATAGGTCCGGCGCAGCAGCCGCACCAGCACGTCGAACACCACGGGGGGTCGCGCATTGCCGATGTGGGCGTAGTCATAGACCGTGGGGCCGCAGACATAGAGGGTCACCCGGTTCGGATCGCGCGGTTCGAACAGGCGCTTTTCACGGCGCAGGGTGTCGTGGATGTGCAGCGGCATCGCGGGTCAGCTTCAGTTTTCTTGCAGGACGGAGGCTTCGTCCCATATAGCCGCTGATAGTCAGTAAGTGCTGATCGCCCAAGCTCAGAATTATAGCCGATCGGCTGTAGCCTGTTCTGCCTTCCTCTGGATTGAGTTCATGAGCGTCATCCCCGCCAAGCCCGTACTCGTCAGCGACGACAGTGTTCAACGCCCATCGCGCGAACAGGCGCTGGAGGCGGTGCGGACCCTGATCGCCTGGGCCGGTGACAATCCCGAACGTCCGGGCCTGATCGACACGCCCAAGCGGGTGGTGGACGCTTACGGCGAATGGTTCGACGGCTATGAGGCCGATGCGGCCAAGGAGCTGAGCCGCACCTTCGAGGACGTGACCGGATACGACGACATGGTCATCCTGCGCGACATCGAGGTGGAGAGCCATTGCGAGCACCACATGGCCCCCTTCCTGGGCAAGGCCTATGTCGCCTATCTGCCGGGTGAAAAGGTGGTCGGCATCTCCAAGCTGGCGCGGGTGGTCGAGATCTTCGCGCGCAGGCTCCAGAATCAGGAAACCCTGACCAACGACATCATCGACGCCATCGAATCGCATCTGCAGCCGCGCGGCGTGGGGGTGATGCTGGACGCCGAACACCAGTGCATGACCACCCGCGGGGTGCATCACCGGCACGTTTCGACCATCACCACCCGCTTTACCGGCGCCTTCAAGGACGATCCTGCCCTGATGGACCGTTTTCTGAAGCTGGCGAAGGCTTGAGACGGACGGCGGCGGGCGACTGTCGCGTATAATTGACGTTCGGGAACGTCGGATCGTTTAGAACCGCTTTACAAGCGCGCATCGGGACGCCAAGAACCGAGCAAGCTTTCGAGCGATCCATAGGGAAATGCCGGCGCGGATTGCAGCCGGCGAGTAACGGAGACGATGCATGGCTGCCAAGCTCGGTGGTTCCGGCGGGGACAAGCACACGATCGAACAGACGGCGGATATCAACATCACGCCGTTCATCGACATTCTGCTGGTGCTGATGATCATCTTCATGGTCGCCGCGCCGATGGCGACCGTCTCGATCCGCCTGGACCTGCCGCCCGCGCAGCCGCCGGTGAACCCCACCCAGGAAAAGGAGCCGGTGTACATCACCATCCAGGAAAACGGTCAGCTGTTCCTGTCGGACAAGCAAACCTCGATCGACAACCTGCCCACCGACGTCTGCACCGCCCTGGGCGGCGGCGCCTGCCAGGAAGAGCGCGTGTTCGTCCGGGCCCAGCCGGAAGTGAAGTACAAGCAGTTCATGGAAGTGATGAACAAGATGCAGGAGAACGGCTTCTTCAAGGTCGGCCTGCTGAACGAAGACATCAGCTGAGTTCACGCTCAGGCGAAACGATCAGGGCCGCGTTCCGAAAGGGACGCGGCCTTTTTCTTTGGCGGCATGATCGCCCGATTGGGGCTTGCCGGATCGGCCGCGCATCGCCTTGATGACGCATCGGTTGTTCAAGGAGTTCGCCCATGCGTCGTCGCACCTTCCTGTCCGCCCTGCCCGTCGGGGTGCTGGCGGCGAACACGGCCCAGGCCCAGCAGCCGACGCCCGCGACCGCCGCGACCGCCCCTGCCCCTGCCCGGCCCGCCGCCCCCTATGCCGGCGTCGGCATCGGCGACCGGATCTCGGGGCCGAAATTCATGGGCCGCTCCACCGTCTGGGGGGCGAACGGGGCTGCGGCGACGGCGCATCCAGCCGCCACCCTGATCGGCATCGACACCCTGCGTCGTGGCGGATCGGCCATCGACGCAGCCATCGCCATCAATGCGGCCCTGGGCTTTCTGGAGCCGACGGCCAACGGTATCGGCGGCGACGCCTATTGCATGCTGTGGGACCCGAAACAGAAGAAGGTCGTGGGCCTGAACGGATCGGGCGCCAGTCCGCGCGGGCTTGGCCTTCAGACCGCACGGTCCAGGGCCATCGACGGCCATCTGCCCCGCTATGGGGCGGTGACGGTCAATGTGCCCGGCGCGGTCGACGCCTGGTGGAGCGCGCACCAGCGGTATGGAAAACTGCCGTGGAAGGATGTGCTGCTGCCGGTCGCGGAACTGTGCGAACAGGGCGCGCCCGTGCCCCAGGTCATCGCCTATTATCTGGAGCGCAACATGGCCGCCTTCGACCGGGGCCAAATCCCGATCGAGGAAAATGACAACCGAAAGCGCATCTGGGCCGCCGGCGGCGCGACGCCCAAGGTGGGCGAGCTGTTCGCCAACCCCTATCTGGGCAAGACCCTGAGGCTGATCGCGGAGGGCGGACGCGGCGCCTTCTATGACGGTCCGCTGGCCGACCAGATGGAGGCCTATTTCAAGCGCATCGGCGGCTGGATGACCCGCGCCGACCTGGCCGCCCACCACACCGAATGGGTCGAGCCGATCCAGACCAACTATCGCGGGGTGGACGTCTTCGGCCTGGGACCGAACACTCAAGGGCTGTCCACCAACCAGATCCTGAACATCTGCGAACAGTTCGACCTGAAGGCCATGGGCTTCCAGTCCGCCGCCTCCCTGCATGTCCAGGCCGAGGCCAAGCGGCTGGCGTTCGAGGACCGGGCCCGCTGGTTCGCCGACGACCGATTCTCAAAGACTCCAGTCGAATGGCTGAACTCCAAGGCCTATGCCGCCGAGCGGGCCAGGCTGATCCGGCCGGATCGGGTGATGGACCGCGTCATGCCCGGCGACGCCCCCCACCACGGCGACACCACCTATTTCAGCGTCGCCGACAGCGACGGGATGATGGTCAGCTGGATCCAGTCCAACTATCGCGGCATGGGCTCGGGCCTGGCGCCGGACAATGGGTCGGAGCCGCTGGGCTTCATGTTCCAGGACCGGGGCGAACTGTTCGCCCTGACCGACGGCCACCCCAACATCTATGCGCCGGGCAAGCGCCCGTTCCAGACCATCATCCCCGGCTTCGCGGTCAAGAACGGCGAGCCTTGGCTGGCGTTCGGCGTCATGGGCGGCGCCATGCAGCCGCAGGGCCAGGCGCAGATCATTATCAACATGGTCGACTATGGGCTGGAGCCCCAGGCGGCGGGCGATGCTCCGCGCTGGCAGCATTACGGCTCGTCCGAACCGACCGGCCAGCCGCAGGAAGGAACCGGCGTCCTGCATCTGGAAAGCGGCGTGCCCGAGGCGACCAAGGCCCAGCTGCGCGCCATGGGCTGGACCCTGGGCGAACCGGACGGCGGGTTCGGCGGCTATCAGAACGTGATGAAACAGATGAATCCCGGCGGCCGCTGGACCTATGGCGCGGCGACCGAGATGCGCAAGGACGGCATCGCCCTGGCCTATTGAAGGCTGGACGTCGGGTCGGTCCGCGCTAAGGTCAGGCGGGGTCTTACCCGTTGAGATCGTCTCGGCGCGACGCCCGGTCACGGGCGCGGTCAGCCGCAAAGGGGCGGCCTCTCCTGTGTTTGGTCACAACGCAAAGGACGCCCGGCGCCGGCCGAAAGGCAAGTCGTGGAGGGGCCATGCGGGCTTCGCGCCCCCGCCCCTTCGCCACGGCGCCTGGCGTCTGTGTCGCAGGAGACGAGAATGAGCGAGATGCCGGACTACCTCATAATCCTGACGGCCATCGTGATCCTGGTCAGCGTGATCGGCGTGCTGAACGCCTTCCGGCGCGTGCGGGTCAACCGTTGGGAGCGGACGGCCGTCTATGTCGATGGCGTGTTCGACCGGTTGCTGGAGCCGGGGGTTCACCGCCTGTGGAAGGGTCACGGCCGCCTGATGCTGGTTCCGATCAGCCTGGATCAGCAGGTGCGGTCGATCCGGGCGGACGTCCTGTCTTCGGAACGGATGCCCCTGCGCCTGACCGCATCGGTCCTGTTCCGCATCGAGAACGCCGAGCTTTCGCTGCGCGAGCCGGTCGAGCCACGCCTCGATCTGGCGGTCCAGTCGGCTCTGATCCGGCTGGCGGGCGAGACGCCGCTGAACGCCCTGCTGGTCCATGCGCCGGAGACGGCGGACATGCTGACGGCCCATGTGGGCGACACGGTGGGCGCCGCAAGGATCGAGCGGGTCGAGATCGCCGCCGTCACCCTGCCGCCCGAGATTCGGCGGCTGCTGAGCGATGTGGAACGCGCGCGGCTGGATGGGTTGGCGGCGCTGGAGCGCGCGCGTAGCGAACAGGCGGCGCTTCGCGCCCTGGCAAACGCGGCACGTCTGCTGAAGGACAATCCCGAGCTGGCCCAGCTGCGTCTGCTGCAGACGGCCGAAAACGCCAAGGCCGCGACCATCGTCATCGGCGACGAGCGAGGCCGATGACCCATTTCGCTTGAACTGACGCGACGGAAATCCAGCATGGTCCGTATCCAATAAGAACGGACATGGAGGCTGGGGGCGCGCCGTGAAGGTCAGGGTCGAGGATCGGATCATCAAGTCCAGCGACGGCTGGCCGCTGGAGGCGACGCTGTTCCGCCCCGAAGAGGCGCGGATGGCGGTGCTGATGTCGGCGGGGACTGGTTTTCCGCGCGGATTCTATGGCCGGTTCGCGCGCTGGATGGCCGCGCGCGGGGCGGTGGTCCTGACCTATGACTATCGCGGCATCGGCGGGTCGCGGCCCGAGGATTTGGCGGCGGGGCGGATGGACTATCCCGACTGGGGGCGGCTGGACATGCCGGTGGCCCTGAAGGCGTTGAAGGCGGCGGCGCCCGGTCTGCCCGTCTTACACGTCGGCCACAGCGTCGGGGGGCATTTCGTCGGCTTCATGCCAAACCAGGGCGAGATCGCCCGACACGCCTTCGTCTCGGTCGGCAGCGGCTGGTGGGGCGCGCACCACCGGACCTACAACCCGTTCGAGCTGATGTTCTGGCTGGTGTTGGGGCCGCACGATCTGAAAAAATACGGCTATATCCGCAGCGGCAGGCTGTGGCGCGGGACCGACCTGCCGCGCGGGGTGTTCCAGACCTGGAAACGCTGGTGCCTGAAGCCGAGCTATTTCCTGAAGGAGCTGGCCGACGGCGCGCTTGACCCGCAGCAGTTCGACCGGGTGACGGCGCCGATCCGGTCGTGGGTCTTCAGCGACGATCCCATCGCCACGCCGAAGACGGGTGCGCGCCTGCTGACCGCCTATTCCACGGCGCCGGCTGAAATCCTGTCGCGGCGGCCCGAGGACTACGGCGTCAAACGCATCGGCCATGACGGGGCGTTCAGAAAGGGCATGGAGCCCCTGTGGGAGGAAATCCTGGACTGGTTCCAGGCCGAACACGCACGCCCCGGCGAACCGGTGACGCAGGATTAATACAGGCGAAACAGTGGCGAAGCCGGGTTCAGACCCTATATCGGGCGACACGACCCAGCAGGAGATGCGCATGGCCTACGGCGACCAACCCACGATCACCGTCGATGGAATCGAAATCCCGCTGCTGGGGTTTGGCACCTGGCAGCTTGAGCCGGACGATGCGCGGCGGATGGTCGCCGAGGCGCTGCGGATCGGTTATCGCCACATCGACACCGCCTGGATTTACAAGAACGAGAAGGCCGTCGGTCAGGGCATCGTCGATTCCGGCGTGGCGCGCGAAGACATCTTCCTGACCACCAAGATTTGGGTCGATCATTTCACCCATGACGCCCTGCTGAGACAGGCGAAGGAATCGGCCGACAGCCTGGGGACGACGCCGGACCTGTTGCTGCTGCATTGGCCCAAGACGACGCCGTCGTTCGAAGAGACTCTGGGCGCCCTGAACGAGGCAAGGGACCAGGGGCTGACCCGGTCGATCGGCCTGTCCAACTTCCCGTCCAAGGAATTCCGTCAGGCCCAGGCCCTGTCAAAGGCCCGGCTGATCACCGATCAGGTCGAACACCACCCCTATCTCGGCATTGACCAACTGGTGGCGACGGCGGCCGAGTTGGGATCGTCGATCACCGCCTGGTCGCCGCTGGCCCAGGGCAAGATCGCCGAGGACGCCACGATCGGCGAACTGGCCAAGGCGCATGGCAAGACCAACGGCCAGATCACCCTTCGCTGGCTGATCCAGCACGGAATCATCGCCATCCCGCGCACGACCAAGGAAAGCCGGGCGCGCGAGAATTTCGACATCTTCGACTTCAAACTGTCGGACGAGGAGATGCAGCGCATGGATGCGCTGGACCGTGCGGAACGGATCGGCGACTGGCTGGACCCGGCGTTCGAATGGGACAAGACTGACGCCTGACCGACGACGGAGGCGCGGATGCTGAGGCACAGGGACCGGCCGCGACTGTGGCGGGCGACTTTCGCGGTCGTGGGCTGGGCGACCCTGGGCCTGCAGTACATTCTGATGGTCGGCCCGAGCCAGGGTTGGGGCGTCCTTGAGCGGACCGTCAACTATTTCAGCTATTTCACCATCCTGACCAACATCCTGGTCGCCCTGGCCTTCACCGGCCCGCTGATCGACGCCGATCGCAGGCTGGCGCGCTGGAGCGCCAGCGAGGGCGTGCGGGCGGCGGTGGCCATGTACATCGTGGTGGTCGGGGTGGTGTATCACCTTCTGATCGCGCCGCACTGGCAGCCGCAGGGCCTGCTCTACGGGGTCAATCTGTTGCTGCACTATCTGATGCCGGTCGCCTTCGTGCTGGACTGGCTGTGGTTCACGCCCAAGGGTCGCCTGCGCTGGATCGACCCGGTGAAGTGGCTGACCTTTCCGCTGATTTATGGCGGCTGGACGCTGGTTCATGGACTGGCGACCCACTGGTGGCCCTACGGGTTCGTGAACGTGGATACGCTGGGTCTGGTGCGAGTGATCGCCGTGTTCGGGGGGCTGCTGGTCTTCTTCTGGCTGGTGGGGATGGCGTTGGTGGGGCTGGACCGGCTGTTCGGGCGAACGGCGCGTGACAGCGGGCCGAGAGCCGCCTAAGCCACCGCGCATGGCCTACAAATCCCTGCGTGACTTCATCCAGCAACTGGAAGCCGACGGCGAACTGGTGCGAGTGTCCGAGCCGGTGTCGACCGTGCTGGAGATGACCGAAATCCAGACCCGGCTGCTGCGGAACGGCGGCCCGGCGGTCCTGTTCGAAAAGCCGGTGATGCCGGATGGGACCATCAGCCCCATCCCCTGCCTGGCCAACCTGTTCGGCACGGTGAAGCGGGTGGCGATGGGGGTGACGCTGGAGGGCAAGGCGCGCACCACCACGGCGGAACTGCGCGAGGTCGGGGAGTTGCTGGCCTTCCTGCGCAATCCCACGCCGCCGCGCGGTCTGGGCGACGCGATGGAGATGCTGCCGCTGGCGCAGACCGTCATGTCGATGCGGCCCAAGACGGTGAGGAAGGCCCCGGTGCAGGAGGTGGTGCTGAAGGGCGATCAGATCGATCTGACCAGCCTGCCCGTCCAGTCGTGCTGGCCCGGCGAGCCCGCGCCCCTGATCACCTGGGGCCTGGTGGTGACCAAGGGGCCGTCGGACGAGCGCGAGGACGACTTCAACCTGGGCATCTATCGGATGCAGGTGCTGGGCAAGGACAAGGCCATCATGCGCTGGCTGGCGCACCGGGGCGGCGCGCAGCATTACGCCCGGCACAAGAAGGCCGGAAAGCGCGAGCCCCTGCCCTGCGCCGTTGTGTTGGGCGCCGATCCGGGCACCATCCTGGCCGCCGTGACGCCGGTGCCGGACACCCTGTCGGAATATCAGTTCGCGGGCCTGATGCGGGGCGCCAAGGCCGAGCTTGTGCCCTGCAACACCGTGCCGCTGATGGTCCCGGCCCAGGCCGAGATCGTGCTGGAGGGCCATGTCCTGCTGGACGAGTTCGAGGATGAAGGCCCGTACGGCGACCACACCGGCTATTACAACTCGGTCGAGAAATTTCCGGTCTTCAAGGTCAGCGCCATCACCATGCGCAAGGACCCCATCTATCTGACCACCTTCACCGGCCGTCCGCCGGACGAGCCGAGCGTGCTGGGCGAAGCGCTGAACGAGGTCTTCATTCCCCTGCTGCGCCAGCAGTTCCCCGAGATCGTCGACTTCTGGCTGCCGCCAGAGGGGTGCAGCTACCGGATCGCGGTGGTGTCGATGAAGAAGGCCTATCCGGGCCACGCCAAGCGCGTGATGCTGGGCGTCTGGAGCTATCTGCGCCAGTTCATGTACACCAAATGGGTGATCGTCGTGGACGACGACATAAACGCCCGCGACTGGAAGGACGTCATGTGGGCCATCTCGACCAAGATGGACCCGGCGCGCGACATCACCCTGATCGAATCCACCCCCATCGATTATCTGGACTTCGCCTCGCCCGAGAGCGGCTTGGGCTCCAAGATCGGTCTGGACGCCACCGACAAGTGGGAGCCCGAAACCAGGCGCGAATGGGGCGAGGAGATCCGCATGGACCAGGCCGTGATCGACCGGGTGTCCGACATGTGGGACCGGCTGGGCCTGCCCGGCGACGGGAAACCGATCTGGAAGTGAAGGCCATTCAACGGCTTGCGAACTTATCGCAAGACGGCGGCGTTTCCTGAGAACCCAACCTTGACCGTGGCGTTGTCTTCCCGCTCCGGCGGAGGCTGAGCCTTCGCCCCATCACGGAAGGGAAAATCCATGAAGTCTCGGACAGCGGTTAGCGCCATGGCCTTGGTCTGCGCGATGACGATGGGCCTGGCGGCCTGCGGACAGGGCGACGGAAAGAAGACGGACGGCCGCCCGCAATCGGTCGCCGCCGTGTCGGGCAATGAGGCGACGCAGCAGAAGCTGGGCCTCTACACCGACGCCTTCAACAAGCTGATCGACAAGAACTGGGGCGTGCCCGAGAACTTCGACAAGTATCAGAAACTGGACATTCCGTCCGCCGACGCGAGCCGTTCGATCTACTTCCCCGAGAATATCACCACGCTGGAACAGGCCATCGAGAAGCTGAAGGAAGGCAAGGCCCTGTCGGGCGGCGCGCAGAGCCAGCGGGCCGACGCGGCGGTGGACAAGCTGATCCCGCAACTGGAGGCCCTGCTGGCCCAGTGGAAGACGCTGGACCCCTATTTCGAATCCCGCGCCTATCGCGAGGACGGTCTGGCCAAGGCCAAGGCCGCGCACCCGGCGGTGATGACGGCCTATCAGGGCGCGGTCGGCGGGATCGGCGAACTGGATGCGGCTCTGTCGGAGTATCAGCGGGCCCGCAACGCCGCCCAGATCACGGCCCTGAACAAGGCCGGCCACGCGGCGGAGGCCAATCTGGTCGACGCCATGCAGAAGGCCGACCACTTCACCACCGCCGTGATGGAGGACAGGCCGGAAGAGGCCGACCGCCTGCTGCCCGGCCTTGTGGCGGCGACGGCCAAGGTGCGCGAAGCCGAGGCGGCCATGGCCTCGGACGCCAAGAACAAGTCGGAGTTCAGCTCCATCGCCGACCGCCTCGATTCGATGGTCGGCTCCTGGCGCGATTACAAGCAGAGCAAGTCGGACTACGAGCGCGAAAGCATCGTCGACGACTACAACCGCGCCATCGACGAGATGGGCGACGTGGAACTGCCGGCGTGACCAAGGCGCGCCGCCTTCGTCGCGTGACGGAGGCGGCGATCCCACGGTGCGTGCGCCGACGAACGGTGCGGCAGAGGTTGAAACCTTGTCAGGGAGAACCAATCGGCTCACGAAAGCCGATATGAAATCCCATCTCGCAATCTCGGCCCTGCTGGCCGCCCTTGCCTGTAGCGTGAGCCCCGCCATGTCCCAGACGCTTCCCAACGCCGCCCCTTGGGACCAAGCCTTCCTGCCGCCCGCACCCGCCTGGAACGGCGCCTCGAAGGACCTGCTGCGCGACGGCGACGATCCGTGGGCCACGGCGTTCGAGGCCGATCCGAGCCATGACTTTTCGCCCAACTACGTCGATACCCGCGCCTGGTTCGACCGTCTGGATCGGGCCAGCGACCTGATCCGCATCGAACAGTTCGGCACATCGCCCGAGGGACGGCCCATCTATGCGGTGATCGCGTCAAAGGATGGCGCTGCCTTCGATCCGGCCAAGCCTGTGCTGATGATCCAGGCGGGCATCCACCCCGGCGAGATCGACGGCAAGGACGCGGGCATGATGCTGCTGCGCGACGTCGCCTTTTACGGCAAGGATGGCCTGCTGGACCGGGTGAACCTGATCCTGATCCCGATCCTGAGCGTGGACGGGCATGAGCGGGCGTCCGCCTACTCCCGCCCCAACCAGCGCGGGCCGCGCATCCAGGGCTGGCGCAATACGGCGACCAACCAGAACCTGAACCGCGACTATCTGAAGCTGGACCAGCCCGAGATGCGGGCAGTGCGCGGCTTGATCCTGAAATACCGGCCGGACCTCTATGTCGATGTCCATGTCACCGACGGCATGGATTACCAGTACGACGTCACCTACGGCTTCAATGGCGAGGACGGAGCGTTCAGCCGCTCGCCCAACGGCTCGGCCTGGCTGGATTCGGTCTTCAAACCGGCGATGAACGCGGCGCTGGAGCGCGAGGGCCACATCCCCGGCGAACTGGTGTTCGGCCTGGACGACGACGATCCCAGGAAGGGCCTGTCGGACGGCGGCCTGGGTGAGCGGTTCTCGAACGGCTGGGGCGCGGCCGCCCATGTGCCGACGATCCTGATCGAGAATCACAGTCTGAAACCGCATGAGCAGCGGGTCCTGGGCACCTATGTCTTCATCGAGGCGGCGATGCGTCTGCTGGCCGACCAGGGCGCCGGTCTGCGAGCCGCGACCGATCAGGACGAGGCCCTGCGTCCGGCGCAGATCCCCGCCAACTTCGAGGCCGACGACACGCCGTCGTCCACCCGGCCGTTCAAGGGCATCCTGTACGAGATGTACGACAGCCCCGCCTCGGGCCGGAAGGAAATCCGCTGGCTGGGCCGGCCCGACCCCGACCTGTGGCAGATGCCCTTCTATGGCTCCAAGCCGACCCTGACCCTGACGCGGCCCGCCGCCTATTGGGTTCCGGGCTATCGCACCGACATCATCGAGCGACTGCGCGCGCACGGGATCGAGATGGAGACGCTAACGGCGCCGCGCACGGTGAACCTGTCACTGCTGCGGCTGGTCGAGCCCAAGCTGGCGACGCGCGCCAACGAGGGCCACGTCCAGGCCTCGGTCAAGTCGGTCGAGGTCGAGACGCGCGACCGGACCTATCCGCCCGGTTCGGTGCGGGTGTCGACCGACCAGCCGCTGGGCGACATCGTCGTGCTGCTGCTGGAGCCGCAGTCGAACGAGAGCTTCTTCGCCTGGGGGATGTTCCCCGAGGTCATGAGCCGCGTGGAATATATCGAGGCCTACGCCATCGCGCCCCTGGCCGAAAGGATGCTGGCGGCGGACCCGGCGCTGAAGGCCGCCTTCGAGGCCAAGCTGGCCGCCGAGCCCGTCTTCGCGGCCGATCCGCAGGCGCGTCTGGCCTGGTTCTATGAACGCACGCCCTTCTATGACGACCACTATCTGCTCTATCCCGTCGGGCGCGAGGACTGATCGATGACGACGCCCCTTATGCTCGCCATCCAGGCCGCCGCCCTGTGGAGCGGCCTGCTGATCCTGATGATGCTGGTGCTGTCGGGCGTCGTGGTCAGCGGACGACGCAGGCACATGGTTTCGCTGGGGGACGGCGGCAACGCCGACCTGATGGCCGCCAGCCGCGCCTTCGGCAATCTGGTGGAATATGCGACGCCCGGCATGATCGCCATGCTGCTGCTGGCCGCCGTGGGCGCGCCCGCCTGGATGGTGCACGGGGTGGGCGCGACCCTGCTGGTCGGGCGTATCTGCCATGCGCTGGGCCTTCTGTTCCAGACAGGGCCGTCGCTGGGTCGGGTGGTGGGGATGTTGCTGACCTGGGTGGCGCTGCTGACGGCCGCCGTGGGCCTGATCGCCTTCGCCGTCGTCTGACGCGGTTGCGGTGCAGCAGGGCGTCCGCCATATCGGGGCATGACCGAGACCCTGGCCGCGCCCGTTTCCACCGATCTTCTCAACGACATCGTCAAGGCGGCGCTGAAGGCCGGCGCCGACGCGGCCGAGGCGGTCAGCGCCGACCGCCGGTCCCTGTCGGTGGGGGTGCGCAACGGCGGGCTGGAAGATGTCGAGCGCGAGGAATCGCGCGACCTGGGCCTGCGGGTGTTTGTCGGCCAGCGTCAGGCGTCGGTGTCGGCGTCCGACCTGTCGCCGGCGACCCAGGCCCGGCTGGTCGAACGCGCCGTGGCCATGGCGCGGCTGGCGCCGGAAGACCCCAACGCCGGCCTGGCGCCGCAGGATCGTCTGGCGCGAGGCCCTTTGCCCGATCTGGACCTGTTCGACGCCAGCGAGCGCAGCGCCGAGGCGCTGGAAGCCGCCGCCGCCGAGGCGGAGGCCGCCGCCCTG